>NZ_JQNA01000002.1:5950526-6263712 GCF_000745015.1 Burkholderia sp. 9120
GCTCGCCAGACTGCCCAACGGCACGGCGCCGGCGGTCGCCAACGTGACCACGCTGACCACCGCGATCGCCGCAATGCTGACCGCCTCGGGCAACCCGATCGACCTCACGGCGAGCACGGCGCTCGCCCAGGTGACGCTGCAGCAGGTGCAGATCGCCACTATCACGCTCGACACGATCCTGACGAACCTCCTCGCGCAGAACGGCATTCAGGCGGCGGGCTTCGATCCGATCGGCACCGCCTTCACGCCGAACCATACCGGCGCGGACGCGGTGATCGATTCGGTGTTAGTCGCGAGCGCGCCGAGTGGCGGCCTGTCGCTGGCTTCGAACGCGGCGCCGGGTACAACCTTGTTGCTGAACAAGCAGACCGGCCTGTCGACCATGCTTGCCGCGCCGCCTGCCGCGGCCAATTATCTGGAGCCGCTCGCCACGCTGCTCACGGCCTGCGCCGCGTCCGGCACACTCAACACGTCCTGTTCGCCGGCGATCGACGCCGCGTTCGTGGAGAACGGGTCAAACGACCTCGCCACCGGCCACAACCTGCCGGACGCGCTGTTCACCGGCGCGGTGTTCGGCTCGCCGAAGACGCTGGCGTTTCTCACGCGCAACGGCAAGCAGATGGCGTTCGTGCAGTTGCCGTTCACGCTCGCGAGCGGCAACATCGGCGGCGTGCTGTACACCTTCGTGCAACAGCTCGCGACGCCGGTCACGCTGGCCAACGGCACGCAACTCGGTTGGGATCTGATCGGCAATCAATCGCAATTCGCCGTGTCGATCAATTCGCAGATCGCGCGCCGCACCTTCCTCGATACGCGACTCGCCGACGTCAATCACTACGAGTCCGGTCTCACGATTTCAATTCCGGGCGCGTTGAATCCGACGGTGTATTCGGCGTCCGTCACCGGACCTGGGCTCGCCGCGCCGGTCTGGCTGATGCCGCGCAACGCGGTGGGCAACAGCTTGCTGGGGATCTCGGATACGCCGCTCAACGCCGCGCCGGTCTCGCCTGCCGTGACCAACAGCAACACGTCGTTGTACCGTTGGTCATGGCAATCGCTGTCGTCGACGGCGAGCTTCGCGCCGCCTGCGTCGACCGGCTATTACGCGTCCCAATCGATCGATGCGAGCACGGTGCCGCCCTTTGCCACTTACACGGTCACGTTCTACGACAAGAACGGCGCGCTGCTCGGCCAGTCGTCGGTGGTCAACCCGGGCAGTCCGCTGAACGCGACGGCGGGCGGCACGGTCGCATGGCCCTCGCTGCTGCCGGACTTCGCGACGCAATTCCTGACGCCGGGCGGCTCGCTGGCCGCGTCGCAGTACGCGATGAGCGTGACGTGGTCGAGCCTCGTGAACGGTCAGAATCTCGCGTATCCGGTGACGTCGGTGCAGATTCAGACGACCGGCATGGCCGCCGCCGGACCGTTCGACGTCGACGGCTTCTCCGTCGGCGCGCCGAACAACACCACGTTCGGCCAGTATCAGACCACCGTCAGCGCCGGGATCAATTCGCTCGGCGTGCAGACTTGCGTGAACTGCCAGTTCACGCCGCTGCAGACCGGCAATTCACGGCTCGTGCAGTTGAGCGGTGCGCAGAGTGGGATTAGCTATTACGACATCACGCGGTATAACGACTAGCGTGTGATGTGATCGCCAGCTTGAATGGGCGATTGATTGCCGAACGTTAAAACGCCCCGCGAGGGGCGTTCTCGTTTGTCGGTGTCAGCGCATTGCGCGCTTCACCGGTTCGCGCGTCACGACCCGCGACGCCCGTCGTTGAACTCCACCGATCGTTTCTGCCGCTCATCGACGCTGAGCGCGAACACATCCGGCCGCGAGTAATGCCCCACGACGTCGAAGTCGTAACGCGCGCGAATCAGTTCGTCCGTGTCGATTTCCGCGACGACCAGACCCGTCTCGCCGAGCAACGGTCCGGCAAGAATATCCCCGAGCGGCCCGACGATCACGCTGCCGCCATTGATCAAACGACGGTTGTCATCCCAGTCGGGCACGCTGATACCCAACGCCTTGGGCGACGGCTGCACCTGGCATGCGCTGATCACGAAACAGCGTCCCTCATGGGCGATGTGGCGCATGGAGCATTGCCAGATCTCGCGTTCGTCGACCGTCGGCGCGCACCAGATCTGCACGCCCTTGGCGTACATCGCGGTGCGCAGCAGCGGCATGTGGTTTTCCCAGCAGATCGCGGTACCGAGACGCCCCACGCGCGAGTCGACGACGGGCAGCGTCGAGCCATCGCCTTGCCCCCAGATCAGGCGCTCGGTGCCGGTCGGCATCAGCTTGCGGTGTTTCGCGACCAGTCCGGCGCCCGGCTCGAAGAACAGCGCGGTGCAGTACAGCGTGTTACCGGACCGCTCGATCACGCCGATCACAATGGACGCGTCACATCGCGTGGAGAAGGCGGCGAGTTCGTCGGTCTCGGGGCCCGGCACATCGATCGCGTTGCGGAAGTAATCGGCGAACGCCTCGCGTCCTTCGGGCAAGCGATAGCCGAGACGCGTGCCGAAAATCTCGCCTTTCGGGTAGCCGCCCAGCAACGCTTCGGGCAACACGACCACGGACGCGCCCGTCGCCCGAATCTCAGCCTCATAGGCAAGGATGTTCTCGAGGGTGTCCTGCTTACGCTTGGGCGACGACCCGATTTGCAGCGCGGCGACTTTCGACCTGGACATGATTGATTGAACCGGTAATGGGATGTCCCAGATCTTGCGACCGTCATAGAATGAATGGAACGCCATTTCGAACTTTCTGATATGAACCGGAGTGATATCTCGGGCGTCGACCTGAACCTGCTGAAAATCTTCGAGGCGCTCTACGAGGAGGGCGGCGCGAGCCGGGCGGCCATTCGGTTGGATATGACGCAGTCGGCCGTCAGCGCGGCGCTCAGACGGCTTCGCAACCTCTATTCCGACCAGATGTTCGTACGCACCGGCCGCGGGCTGACACCGACCTCCCGGGCCAGCGAGCTGAAACCGCTGGTGAGCGAGGCGCTCGATAAATTCCGGCAGAGTCTCGCGATCGCCTCGCCGAACCCCACGGATTTTTCCGGTCGAGCGGTGGCAATCGGCATGTCCGACGATTTCGAACTGGCTATCGGCCGCAAACTCATGGCGCTCATGGCGAAGCGCGCGCCGGGTCTGCGCGTGATATTTCGCCAGACCTACAGCCAGATCGTCACGGACGCGCTGGCCAATCAGGAGATGGACCTCGCGATCACGTCGGGAGGCTTCTCGTTACGCGGCCTCAGCCGGCAGGTTCTGGGGAAAGGCCGCTACGCTTGCCTCGTCGACCCAGGCAGCCTGCGGGGCGGCCCCGCCACGATTTCGCTCGATGACTTCGCGAACCGCGATCACATTCTGGTTTCGGCCGGCGGCGTGGTCGGGATCGTCGACGAGATGCTGGCGAGCGTCGGACGCAAACGCCGGGTGGCGGCATCGACCACGCATTTCGCGGGGCTTCCGTATCTGCTGAAGGGTAGCGAGGCGATTGCCACGATCCCGACGCACGCCGCACACGCTATCGCAGGTATGACGGGGCTTCTGTTGTTGCCCTGCCCGCTGGCGCTACCGGAATATCCGATCGAGGTGGGTTGGCGAATCAATGCGCTGCGCGACACGGCGGTCGCCAAAGTTCAAGCCGCGCTAGCGGAATGCTTCGACCCGGCGCACGTCAAACTGGCGTGAGGCGAACACGCTGGCATTGATGAAGGAGACGAAAACCATGGACCACGCTGCTTTTCTCGTTGCCATCCGGCAACTGTGCGCTGCGGCCGACATCGCCGCTAAAGCGGGACCGCAGGACCTCAGGTTCGACGCGTTCCAATCGCTCGCGTTGTTTCGTCGATACGACGATGCCGGACTCAGCCGAGCGTCGTCATCGGCATCGACATCCAATGACGAGTTGTTCCTGCGCACCGCCGAAGCAGCGCTGACGATGGCGGGACGCAACGAGTTTCCCGCGTCGCTCGCGCTGCTTGAGCAGGCTAAGTCGCTGCTACATGCAACATAGAAGCCACGGCGACGAGCGTGAGTCGAAGCCGCGGCGCTCCGCTCACAGCGCTTCGTGGCAAAGCGCCATCATCCGTTGGACCATCGTGCTCGATTCGTTGAGTTCCATCTCGCTGGTGAACAGCGCGTTCACGCTGGACAGCCGAACGGCGACCCCGGCCTCAAGCAGGTCCTGCCGGGCAATCTTCAACGCGAGCTGGCCGATCCGCACCCGGTCCAGCCAGTCCATCTTCAAGCTGTTTTTATGCAGCCACTGACGGCAGATCCGCACGACATGGTCCACCCGCCATTCGTTGGTCAGCGCGTAGGACGCCGCCGCAATCGCGACGAGAAGACACAGCAAGTCGGGGCGCGCACTGTCGCGCTCGTTGAATTCAGGTTTGATCATGTCTATCGGTGTGTCGATTGCGTTTAAGCAAACCCGCACATGCGGGCAAACACAGGCAAATCAATCGCGCATGATTTACCCCCTTTTTCCGGGGCCCGACAGAGCAAGGGCCACCGAGCCGTGCAACAAAATCATACCAACCCCGCGCTTCACCATCCGGTTGACGTGTCTATACCGCCCGGGAGGCAACCCGACTCGACAGGCTGATTTCCTCAAGCATGAAGGCGGTATAAATGATAGAAGCAGGTGAAAGAAGCGGGGGGTGGTATTGCAGGTTGCGGGAAGCGGCGCATGAGTTGTTATGATGGCTGGCTTCGTGGGATTGTCCCATCGATAAACGCATGACGCCCCGCGAGGGGCGTTTTTATTGATCAGTTAATGTTGCGTTCAAGCTCCGGCCGGCCGCTCCAGCCCACCGGCCGAACGTATCGCCCCTGTCGTGGTCTCACCGGGTTACGGTGAAATCGTTCCACCGTCCACCCTCCCACTCGAATCCCGATGCGCGCAACTTTCACTAAATGGCTGTTCATTGTCTACCTGCTCGGTAGCGGGACGCTGTATTCAATGATCATCCTGCTGTTGTTTCCGTTCGTCGGACGGGCCGGGCGATACTGGCTCGCCAAACAATGGTGCCGTGCGCTGGTGTTCGTGATGCGTTGGCTGCCCGGCGTGTCATGTTCGATCGAAGGGCTTGAGCATCTTCCCGCCGGCCCCGCGATCATCTTGTGCCGTCATGAATCGACGTGGGAAACGCTCACGTTCATGGCGCTCTTTCCGCGCCGCGTCAGCTTCGTTTTCAAAGAAGACCTGCTGCGCATTCCGTTTTTCGGCTGGGTGCTGCGTGGCCTCGATATGGTCAGCCTGAACCGTGGCTCCGCACGCCAGGCGCATCAGGCGGTGACGCAGGAAAGCGCCGAGAAGCTGGCGAAGGGCGACGTCATCGTGATCTTTCCGGAAGGCACACGTGTGGCGCATGACGCGCCATTGCGCTTGACCTCGGGCGGCGTTCGCCTCGCGTGCGCGACCGGTGTGCCGGCAGTTCCCGTGGTGCTGAATGCGGGCAAAGTGTGGCCGGCGAAAGGCTGGCCTACCGGGCGCGGACATATCCGCGTGGTGGTCGGACCCGCGTTCTCATCGCAAGAAATGTCGCAACAGGATTTGAGTCGCGCCGTTCACGAGTGGATGAAAAACGAATTGCAACAGCTGTGATGATTTTTTTGAGTCTGGATCAACCGCGCGCCGACAGTCGCGACGCCGGTCGCAATTAATCTGCGGCGCCCGGCGTTCGCGTTCTGTTCGACACTCATTGCGCAGCTTTGGCGGTCTTCGTAGTGTCGTTAGCCGGCATGCCAGACATGCCGGTATCCGTCATGCCCATCTCGCTTTTCATGCCGCCGCCCGGCACGGTGCTCCACGGGCTGTTCACCGGCTCGCCGTGATACGTCATACCGGCGGTCGCCGCGCCATGCGCGCCGCCGCTGCCATTGCCGCCATTTCCATTGCCGCCGGCTTGCGCGAATGTCGCGGCGCACGCACAGACTGAAACGACAGCGACGCGGGCCAACAGGACTTTCAAGGTGTTCTTTTCCATGATGATTCTCCGGCGATTTCGACGCGTGCAGGTGTACGCGTCGAGTTTTCATAGACCGCTAAAGGCTGACTGATTGCACAGCGGCTAAGCGCAAGCAGTTGCTCGAAGCTGGACAGGACAGACGTTGCGACTTCCAGATTCGGGACATACGGTTGAGTCGTGGCGCGGCACCGAAAATGACACTCGTGGCATCCGGCTTTTTCGCGCTCGACGCCTGTCTCGTCACTTCGGCATCAACACCTTGTCGACCACCATGATCACGCCGTTGCTCTGGGTCACGTCGTAGGTCGAAATGTCCGCTGTGTGGCCGCCGGCATCCATCACGACGATGTTGTGCGGGCCGTTCTCGGTGAATGTCAGCGCTTCGCCGTTGACTGTTTTCAACTCGGCCTTGCCGCCGCCGGCTTTGATCGCCGCGTCGAGTTTGCGGAAGTCATAGCGGCCCGGAATCACGTGGTACGTGAGGATGCTGGTGAGCATCGCCTTGTTTTCCGGCTTGACGAGCGTATCGACCGTCCCGGCCGGCAACGCCGCGAAGGCCTCATTCGTCGGTGCGAACACGGTGAACGGGCCCGGGCTCTTCAATGTGTCGACCAGCCCCGCGGCTTTGACCGCGGCAACCAGCGTGGTGTGATCCGCCGAGTTGACCGCGTTGTCTACGATGTCCTTGCCCGGATACATCGCCTGACCGCCCACCATGACCGTATCGCTAGCGGCGAAGGCGCCCGATACGGCAGTCGACAGTGCAACGGCGGCAAACATAGTCTTGTAGTTCATTGCCTACTCCCCCTGAGTCGCCATGCTTGATTGCCTGGCACGAACTCATATACGGGGATCTGCCGCGATTGGATTCGACTCGCCGCATGTCATGCTTTGTCACAATCGCTTGCTATACAGGTGAGGCAATCTGCGTAGGAGATCGATTTGCCCATGCGAAAGTCAGCCTTGCACGTCGAAAGTCCGGCGAAACATCCGTTTGAGAGCTGTTTCGTCGACCTTGGCGGCCACTCGGCGGAACGGGCGCTGTCGGCGCTCACCGCGGCGGTCCATGCGGCCCAGCGAGAGATGAACGCGTTCGTCTGGCTGGAAGAAGCGTTGCCCGGTGCAACCCTGAAGCCCGCGCTGGCGTTCGGGACAGTCGGCGAGCTCTACCGGTCGTACACGCGACCAGCCGAATTCGGGCGACTGAAACAGGTCTGGCGAGCCTGATCCGGGGCTCGACCCGCGCTGACGGTTCCGCGCGGTGCAAAGATGACGTCCGTCTTCGCGACGGCGCGCGTTAACGTTTGCGCGCTCATCCTGGCGCGGTTTGCGTGCGCTCACCTCGGCGCGGGCGACGCTTCGTATTTCTTCGTAATCTTCGTAATACTCAAGAACTTCGCTCCGCAGGCCGTTATCCCGTCGATAGACGGACTCGAGGCCATCCATGGTAAAGCCGCATCCCAACCGCACGCATAGCGGACCGTCGAGACGACGCGACACCACCAGCTTTGCCGGGCTGGCATTGCATCGCGATCTCATCGGCAAGGCTTTTACGGCCATTGTCGTCGCGTTCATTCTCTCCGCGATCGGCCTGAATACCTTTCTGGCGCGCCGGCAGACGCACGAGCAGGAGAATTCCGTCGGCACGCTGCATGAGTGGGGTCGCCTGAAGCGCGACCTCGATCAGGTTCAGCAGACCATGCTGGACGATCACGGCGAACTGAACACGTTGATCGGCACCCGCGCGTTTTATAAGCGCGCGCCGTACTTCTTTCCCATGGCGACGTTGCTCGATCTGACCAACGACGCCCGTTCAGGCTGCCATAGTAGTCAGGACTGCCTGTCACGGCTGGACGAGCTCGACGATCTGATGCGCAAGCTCGGCGAGCACAGCCAGGCGTTGGCGATACGCGTCAACGCACGGCCGGGCAGCGTCAGCCTCGGCGATCCGGAACTCAGCGAAATCGACGCGTATTTCTACAGCGTGCTCGAACATGTGGTCGATGTGCGGATGGAAGCGGACGCTACGCTCGATTCCGTCGTCAGCAAATCGTCGTCGGACTCGAAGTGGGTGTCCAACGCGCTGCTGGTCAGCGGCTTCACGGCCGCGGCGTTGTTGCTGGTGCTGCTGCGCTGGAATGCCCGCATCGCGCGACGGTTGCGTGCTGCGTTGCGCCTGGCTGATTCCGCGCGCGCCCGCTATCAGCGCTTCTTCGACGAACATCCGTTGCCGATCTGGATCTACGACAACGAGTCGCTCAGGCTCGTCGCGGCCAATGGCGCCGCACAGCGCAGCTTCGGCTATCAGGAAGAGGAACTGCTCGACATGTCGCTCGAAGACGTCCATTCGGCGGATGAGTTCGGCCGTCTCAAGACGTTCTTCGAATCGAATTCCGGTGCGACCTTCGGTGAAACTCGCGCAGCCGGTGTATGGCACTACCAGACCCGCGCCGGCGAGCAAAAGTCGATGGCGGTTCATCACCTGAACGTCGCGTTCGAAGGCCGCGCGTCCACGATGGCCGTCATGGTGGACGTCACGCTCGAACTGGTGGCGCGCGCCGAACTGTTCGAATCGAAGCAGACGCTCGAGTACGTACTCGACCATATTCCGCAAGGCATCGCGTGGAAGAACGCGAAACATCGCTATGTCGGCGGCAACGAGATTTACGCGCGCGACGCAGGGTTGTCGTCGCGAGAAGCGCTGATCGGACTCAGCGATCACGATCTGCTGTGGGGCACCGACGCCAATGTCGCTCAGGACGAAGACGTCCGCGTCATGTCCGGCCAGTTGACCCGCCGCCATTTCGAACGCAGCGCCATTGCAGTGAACGGCTCCGAAGTGTGGATTTCGGAAACCAAGCTGCCGCTCAAAGACCAGAACGGCAACATCGTCGGCGTGCTGATCGCCTATGACAACATCACCGCGCGGCGCAATGCGGAACTCGTGCTGCGCCTGCAGGGCCGCGCCATCGACGCCAGCATCAACGGCATCGTGATCGCGGAAGTCCGCCCCGAGCGCAATGTCGTGATGTTCGCCAATGCGGCGTTCGAGCGCATTACCGGTTACTCGTCCGCCGATGTGACCGGCTCGGATTGCGATTCGTTGTTCCAGCTAACCGGCGATCCGCAGAAATGGGCCGAGGTGCGCGCCGCGCTGGATCATCACACTGAGGCCAACGTCACGCTGGCCTGTTTCCGCAAGAACGGCGAGCGGTTCTGGAACAACGTGCTGGTGGCGCCGGTGCGCGACGAGCAGGGGCAGGTCACGCATCACGTGGGCGTTATGAGCGACGTCACCGCGCTCGTCGAATATCAGGCTCGTCTCGAACACCAGGCGAAATACGATGTATTGACCGAACTGCCCAATCGCACGCTACTCGACGAGCGTCTGTGTGAAGCGATCAAACGCGCGTCGGACGCGGGCAGTCAGGTCTCGGTCATGTTCCTCGATCTCGATCGCTTCAAGGAGGTCAACGATTCGCTCGGTCACCGGGTGGGCGACACCTTGCTCGCCAGCGTGGCGAGGCGGCTGCAACGGCTGGTGCGCTCCACCGACCTGGTGGCACGCTACGGCGGCGACGAGTTCATCATCGTCGCCGCGCGCGCGAGCAGCGAGCAACTGGTGCCCATGCTCGAACGCCTGATCGCCGCGATGACGGAACCGTTCTACGTCGGCGAACGGGAGCTGTACGTGGAAGCCAGCGTCGGCGTCAGCACCTTCCCGCAAGACGGCGCGGACGCCGACACCTTGATCCGCAATGCCGACGCGGCGATGTACCTCGCGAAGTCGCGCGGCCGCAACGGCTACCAGTTTTACCGGCCCGAACTGAATCGGGCAGCCGCAGAACGCCTGCAACTGTCCACCCGGCTGCGTCGTGCCGCGAAAACGAAGTCATTGCAGGTCGCCTACCAGCCGCAAATCGACATGGTGACGGGACGCATCTTCGGCGCCGAAGCGCTGCTGCGCTGGCACGATGCGGAACTGGGCGTGGTCTCGCCCGCAGTGTTCATTCCGATCGCCGAGGAAACCGGCCTGATTCAAGGGATCGGCGAGTGGGTGTTGCGGACCGCCTGCGAGCAGACGAGCCAATGGCGGGCGCAGGGGCTGCCGCCGATCCGCGTGTCGGTGAATGTCTCGCCGGTTCAGCTGGAACGCTCCGATCTGGTCGGCGTGGTGCGCGCCGCGTTGCACGACAGCGGCTGCGACGCGGACATGCTCGAACTCGAAGTGACGGAAGGCGCGCTGATGCGCAACGCCGACGACGCCGCGCGCGTGCTACACGATCTGCGCGAGCTCGGCGTGAAGATCGCGATCGACGACTTCGGCACCGGCTATTCCAGCTTGAGCTATCTGCAACGCTTCAGCGTGGACCGGATCAAGATCGACAAGGTGTTCGTCCAGGAGATCGGCAGAGGGACGGAATATGAAGCGCTGACGCTCGCGGTGATCGCGATTGCCGAAGCGCTGAAGTTCGATGTGATTGCCGAAGGCGTCGAGACCGATGTGCAGCGCGGCTTTCTGGTCGAGCACGGTTGCAGCGAAGGACAGGGCTTTCTGTACAGCGCCGCGGTTTCGGGCGACGCTATCGCGGGCATGCTGCGCTCCGCGGCGGCCCAGGCCGATCTCAGTCAGCAAGGGGAGTATGCGGACTGACTGGTAACGCTTTGCCTTGGGGACACACCAGATAACCGTATATACTGTTTATACCATTATTACCGTGGAGTGCCCTATGAACGCACCGATCACCGCGAAGCCGACCAGAAAAGCTTTTCATTTCCCGAAGAATCCGGACACGCAAGACGCGGTTAGCGCCGAGCCGGAAGAGGCTTCGGTTGCGGCAAAACCCGCAGCAACCAAACCGTTTGCAGCGCGAAAGGCCGCGAAGACCAAACGTGCTTCGGCGAGCGCTGCGCCGGTAGCGGCCGCTGAAAAACCGGCGAGCACCAAGTCGGCCAAGCCGGCTTCGGCAAAGAAGGCGCCCAAAGCAAAACGTGCGACGGCTACGGCCAGCGCCTCACCGGTAACGGCGGCTGAAAAACCGGCCGACACCAAACCGGCCGCGACGAAGAAAGCCGCCAAAGCCAAGCGCGCCGTTGAGCCGAAGGTGGAAAAAATCGCCGCGCCGGTCGAAGCCAAGCCGAAGCGTGCGAAGAAGGACAAGGTCGTGCGCGACAGCTTCACGATGCCCAAATCGGACTATGAAAAAATCGCTTCGCTGAAGCAGAAATGCCTCGACGCCGGCGTCTCCGTCAAGAAGAGCGAGTTGCTGCGTGCCGGACTGTTGATGCTCGAAGCCGCCGCACCCAAGCGTTTGCTGGCCGCCGTGGCGGCAGTCGAAGCGGTGAAGACCGGTCGGCCCGTCAACGAATAAGCGCCCGCGACTCACGCGAAACACGTAGGGCTTTCGGACACCGCGACCATTCACTCAGTCCGCTGTTTCGTCAGCCCTACGAGATGCAATCGCACAACGCTGCAACAGCAACACGGCATCGTTTCAGAGCGTGGCTTCCGCGATAGCCTGGACCTGCGCGGAGCGCATCAGGCCTTCGATCATCCGCGCTTCCGCGCTCGCGATCTCGCTCAACGACGCCACGGTCAGTTGCCCGTCCAGGATCGCCAGCGCCGTGCAGAGACGCGCGTAGTCGCTGTCTTCGAGCGCCCAGCTACCCGTCTCGTGTTCGCGGGCGTCGAGCCGCACCATCGCCGCATGGGCGCTTTCAATTTCGGCGATAAGGTCTTCGCCGAGGCCGAGCCGCGCCAACTCTTGCGACACCAGCAAATGCCGGCTCAAAGTGAGATGCAAATCCCGCGAACCCTGACCGCGCCGGAACGCGTCGAGGGCGGTATAGCACTGCATCAGCATCGCCGCCGTCACCGGCTCGTGGGCCGTGCGGCTGAAGGTCAATGCACGCAGCAGCGGCGACATGGCCGATTGGTGGTGCTTGCGGACTCGCGACTTATTGGACATAACGGTTCAACCTCCATCACTAACTCTCGGCTTCGCCACCGAATGATCGTGCTCTCCGGTGGCAAACGCCGCCGATTTTTCCGGCGGCCTGACAGGCCCTTAATGCGAGTCTGTGAAGCCATCATGGCAAGCGACTATTAAGACAGACTTAAACACCCGAACGGCGGGTTGAGCTGCGGCATCCTGCCGCCCTACCTGCTCGCTGCCGGCAACCGGGCGCGGCATTAATTCAACGCTCGCATATCGGTTCGAACTCGCGGAATACAAGTCACGCCGCGTGCCGTCGACGAAAAAAAACCCTGTTCCCGCAAAGGAACAGGGCCGGACAGGATGGAACAGTCGCACATGCGCGTGGATGCTTGCGGACCTCTAACCATCAAAGCTAAAACGCTGTTGCTACTTCAACTGCTACTGCAGAAGCGGTTGCTGCATCACATCAACATTTACTGCTGGAACTGCCACTACGTGAACATCTGCTGCAAAAACCGTCGCTACTGACCTACCACTCAATCGCCGCCGGGTCCCTCGCCTTCAACACCACCTGGCCGCAACCCCCTGCTACTTCGCGCGCTTATCGCACTGCTGCGCGCCGTTTTCCATTGCTTCGACTTCCTGCTGCGTTACTGCCCTGCCGCGTTCGACAACCGCGGCACACTGCCATCAACGGTACGGTTCAAAACAACGCGGGGGGAGACCGCGTCGATGGGCTCGGTGATTTGTCGCGCCATGGAAAACAGTTTATGTGAGCCGTTGCGAATGCAATTGGGCGAAGCGAGGGGAATTGGCGGCCTAATTTGGCGAATCGGCGTAACACAGATTCAAACACCGATTCGAGCGCAAATTCGTCAGACGGAACCGCGATAGCCGTCAGCCGCGCGCGACGAAATCGCCGATGGTCAGCAGGACTTTTTCGCCCGGCCGCGCGAGCATCTTTCTTTCCGCGACCGCGGTAATGCGTTGACGGCCGTCCGCGAACGTCTTCAGAATGCGCGCCTCACCCGCGCCGCGTTGCAGCCAGAAATGCTGCTCCAACGCTTCACGTGTGACGGCGCATTCGAGGTCCCGGCCTCGCGTCGAAAGCTGGAAAATCACCGCGCGTCCATCTGCCGAGACACTGGGTTCAAACTCGATAATCTCCATAGCCCACCTCGCAATGTTCGTTAAGCCGTTCGCCGTCTTGAACGAATGACAGCGCATAAAACTGAATGGAAACGCAGGCCCGGCGTTCCGTTATGTCGACTCATCCCATCCGCGCGGTTCTGTCGCCACGATCGCCGCACGCGCCGGCACCCACGCGCAATGCCGTGGTCAATGAATCCGTGTCGGGTGAAGACGTGCGTCGGTGGTTCGACGTTTGGCGCGCGCGGTGTCGAACCCGCGTACACCAATCCGCGGCTTAGGCAAAAGCAAAGCCCATGCCAATAAACACCAAAGCGTCTGTGCTGAACCCGGCGAGCGCGACTCACACGGGCCCGGCCGAGCGTGCGACCCGCCTCGCGAGCCGCAAATGCCGACCGCGCCTGATGCCGCGCGCCGTACATCGCGCCGATGGATGTCGGCGCCGACCATACGCTTATCGCGCCGACAACGTCGCTGAAGCAGAAAGTTGAAAAGCCGAAACGTCGCAGCATGGTAAAAAAGCGCAGCACACGCGACAATTCACAGCCATTCTTACCTGCGGCGTGTGCGCCGCCAACGCTCTCCACATGTCTGTTCAAGAACCCGTCCTCACCTTGCGTCCCGCGACACACGCCGACGAAGCCTTTCTATTCGAACTGCGCAAAGCCACGATGACGGAGCATCTGATCCGCGCCGGCGAACCCACGGACGACGCCGCCCATCGCGCGCGCCTGCTGCATCGCTACGACGCGGCGCAGGTGATTTGCATCGACGGCGCGCCGGCCGGCTTGCTGAAAGCGTATCGCACCGACACCGAGTGGGTCGTCGTGCAAGTTCAAATCGCGCCGGCGCAGCAAGGGCGTGGCATCGGCGAACGCGCGCTGCAATCGGTTTTGCGGATCGCGCAGACCGATGCGCTGCCCGTCACGCTCAAGGTGCTCAAAGGCAATCCGGCGAAGCGCCTGTATGATCGTCTCGGCTTCGAGATCGACGGCGAAGATGAGATGCAGTTTTACATGCGATACGCGCCACGCGCGTCGGCGGAAACTGAAGCAGAATAAATGTCGGATAAAGACTGAACCTCACCACGGACCCTGTCATGAACCTTCGCGACACCTCAGCCATAGAGAGCTGGCACGCCCACATCTATTTCGACGCGAGCAGCCGCGACGCCGCGTGGGCCTTTCGCGAGATCGTGGAAGCGCACTGGAACGGCAAGCTGGAATTGGGCCGCTTTCACGAGCGCCCGGTTGGGCCGCACCCTATGTGGTCGTACCAACTCGCGTTCGCGCCCGAGCATTTCGCGGAACTGGTCGGCTGGCTCACGCTGAATCACGGCGCGCTCGACGTGTTCCTGCACCCGAATACGGGTGATTCGTTAAGCGATCATCGCGACGCGGCGGTATGGATCGGCCGTTCGCATGAGCTGGTATTGAGCGCGTTGGGGTAACGGCTAAACCGCGGCTCAAAACCGCGGCCCCAAAGCCCGTCACATATTCGAATACGAATCGCACCAGCCGCGTGCGGCGACCTGCTTGTCGCCGAACAGCGTGCAGCCGCCGTAGGTATCGGTGGCTTTGCCCTGAAACAGCGAACAGTTGCCGCAATTTTGTCCCGCCGCGTAGCCGGGATATTTCGCCTTGTCGACCTTCGAGGCGTCTGCTTTATAGCCGACGGCTTGCGCCTTCGGGTCGGTTTCGCTGAGCGTGTTCGCGGGGTCGGCCAACGCGACGCCGGACAGAACGAGCGATGAGCCGACGCCCACGCTGAGCCTCAACAGAAATTGGCGGCGCGATGTTTTCATGATGATCCGATAGGAAGTGGGGGACTCACTTCAAGCGCGACGATTCTAGCGCGAGCCGCCGCTTTTCCGCTGGCAGGCCGGCATGTCGGCACGTCGGCACGCCCTTCTGGCAAGCCCCCAGCGTGACCCGCCTAGCTCAGCGGCGTTTTCAGCGCATCGATCAGATCCAGCATTTCGTAGGGCTTGCGCAGCAGCATTGCGTGCGGCAACACCTTGCGCTGTTCCGGCGTCAGCACGAGGTCGTAACCGGTCAGAAAGATCACCCGCAGATCGGGCCGTTCGCGACACACGTCCAGCGCCAGCTCCACGCCCGATTTGCCCACCAGCCCCACATCGGTCAGCATCACGTCGATTGCGTGGTCGCGCAGCAGTTGCTTCGCTTCACGCTCGCCTTCGGCCTCCAGAATGTCGAAATCAAACGTGCGCAGCAATTCGGCCGTACTCACGCGGATCAGCTCGTCGTCTTCCACCAGCAAAATCCGCGGCCGCGCGCTCGCGGCAAAACTGTCGGCGCTATCCGCCGCGAGCGGCGGGTCGACCTCCAGAAGATGCCGCTCCGCTTCCGCAATCTCGGCCGCTTGCGGATTCTGCGTCTGCAGTACATAGCGGACTTTGCGCGCCAACGCCTCGTGCGTGTACGGCTTGCTGAGCAATTCAATGCCTTCGTCGAGCCGCCCGGAATGCACGATCGCGTTATCCGTATAGCCCGACGTGAACAGCACCGCGATCGCCGGCAGCCGCTCGCGCGCCTTGCGCGCAAGTTCGGTGCTGCGCAGCGCGCCGGGCATCACCACGTCGGTGAACAACATGTCGATCGGCACGCCGCTTTCGACGATCGCCAGCGCGCTCTGCGCGTCTTTCGCCTTCAGCACGCGATAGCCGAGATCGGACAGCATTTCAACCACGGTGGTACGCACTTCCTCGTCGTCCTCGACCGCCAGGATCGTTTCCGTGCCGCCCTTTGCCGGGCCGGCGTCGATATTGGTTTCGAGATCCTCTTCCTGGCGCACACGCGGCAGATAAACGCGAATGGTCGTGCCGTGCCCTTCTTCGCTATAGATCTTCACGTGGCCGCCGGACTGCTTGACGAAGCCGTACACCATGCTCAGGCCCAGACCGGTGCCCTGACCTTCGGGCTTGGTCGTGAAGAACGGCTCGAAGACGCGCTCGCGGATTTCCGCCGACATCCCCGCGCCGGTATCCGTGACCGCGAGCATCACGTACTGGCCTGGCGTGACCTCGGCGTTACGCTTGGCGTACGCGTCGTCGAGCGCGGCGTTGCCGGCCTCGATCGTCAGCTTGCCGTGGCCGCTCATCGCGTCGCGTGCATTGATCGCGAGATTGAGCAGCGCGTTTTCGACCTGGAATGGATCGACCAGCGTGTTCCACAAGCCACCCGACACGATGGTCTCGATCTCGACGCCGTCGCCCAGCGCGCGCCGCAGCATATCGTCGAGTCCACGCACGAAACGGCCGAGATTAACGACCTTCGGCGCGAGCGGCTGACGCCGTCCGAACGCGAGCAATTGCGACGAGAGATTAGCGCCGCGCGCCACGCCCGCCAGTGCATTGCGCACGCGTTGCTCGGCTTTCTCCGCGCCCGCGACGTCTTTCGCGAGCAGTTGCAGATTGCCGCCGATCACCTGCAGCAGATTGTTGAAGTCATGCGCGACGCCGCCCGTGAGCTTGCCGATCGCCTCCATCTTCTGCGCCATGCGCAACGCTTCTTCGGCGTGACGCAGCGCCTCGGTGGTTTCCTTGTCGGCGGTGACGTCGCGGCCCACGCCGTGAATTCGTGCGGTGTCGGGATCGAGCGCGAGTGTCCACGCGACCCAGCGCCAGGAGCCGTCGATCCGCTTGAAGCGGTTCTCGTAGCGCACCGGCACGCCGGTGCGGCGCAGTTCGGCCAGATGCGCGGCGACGACCTCGACGTCGTCCGGATGCACCAGATCGACGTACGAGCGCGACAGCAGCCAGTGCCTGTTGTGACCGAGCGCCGTACTCCACGACGGACTCACGCGCTGCAAGCGGCCTTCTATATCGGCCACCACCAGCAGATCCTCGCTCAACTCCCACAGACGATCACGGTCCGCCACCGTTTCGATCACGCGACGTTCCAGCGTCTCGTTCAGATCGCTTAGCGCGTCCTGCGCCTTGGTGCGCTCGGCGATCTCGGTTTGCGCGGCCTGATAGAGACGCGCGTTGTCGATTGCAATCGCCGCCTGCGCGGCGATACCGGTGACGATCCGCTCGGCGCGTTCGGTGAACACGCCGGGTTCTGGATGGCCGAAGAACAACCCGCCCACCACTTCGCCGCTACGCGACTGCACCGGTGCGGCCAGATAGCTGCGCACCTTCAGATGGCCTTCCGGCGTGCCGCTATGCGGCGCGTTGTGGCCGTAGCGCGGGTCCTGCGTGATGTCGTCGACGCGCACGATCCCCGCGCCGCTGAACGTGGGCGCGAACACCGCCGTGTTGCGCGGCATCGGAAAGCGGTCGAAGGTTTCTTTCGGCACGCCGGACAGCGTGTCAAGCGTGTAGCTGCCGCCGTGGTCGTCGAGCACGTTGTAGAAAAACGAGCCGAACGCGGCGCCGGTGAGTTCGGTGGCCGCGTCGGTCACGATCTGCACCGCGCGGCTCAGATCGAGTTCAGCCGCGACTGTCGAGCCCACGCGATTGAGAATTTCCAGCGTGCGCGATTCCTCGCGCAGCTTCATCTCGGTCTCGCGACGCAAGCGGGCCAGTTGCAAATTGCCGGCTACGCGAGCCAGCAATTCACGGGCGGAAAACGGCTTGGTCAGATAGTCGTCGGCGCCGTGCTCGATACCGTCGACGCGCGATTCTTCCCCCGCGCGGGCGGACAGCATCAGCACCGGCGTATCGCGCAACACGGGATCGGCACGCAATTCACGCAGCAGACCGAAACCGTCGAGGCGCGGCATCATCACGTCGGACAGCACCAGATCCGGCGGCGCCGCGCGCGCGGCGTCGAGCGCGGCCTGGCCGTCGGCGGCGAGCTGCACGTCGTGGCCTGCCGCGCGCAGAATCCGGCTCATGTACTCGCGCAAATCCGCGTTGTCGTCGACCACCAGCAGACGCGCGGCAGTCGCCGGCGCCGCGCCGGAACCTGTCGTGTCACCAAACTGGGTGGCGGCAACCGGCGCGTCCGCGAGAATTTCGTTCTCCGGACTCCAGCGCAAAGCCGCGTCGACATACGTGCGCGCGTGCTGGCTCATCGCGGCATGCACGGCTTCGTCTTCGGCCTGAGCCGGCACGGCGCCGCGCGGCAGCGTGACCGTGAAGCACGCGCCTTCGCCGAGCACGCTGTCCACTTGCACCGTGCCGCCATGCAGCTTGACCAGCTCCTGCACCATCGCGAGCCCAATGCCGCTGCCTTCGACCGAACGGCCCGGCGCGCCCGCCACGCGGTGAAAGCGCTCGAACAGGCGCGGCACTTCTTCTGCCGCAATGCCGATGCCGGTATCCGTCACGCTGATCGCGACACCTTCGCCTTCAATCGCGCGCACCGTCACCCGGATCGTGCCGAAGAACGTGAACTTGTACGCGTTCGACAGCAGGTTCATCACGACCTTTTCCCACATCTCGCGGTCGAGTTGCACGACCACGGGCGCGGCAGGAATCTCCATCTCGAGCCGCAGGCCAGCCGCCTCGATCGCGGACTGGAACAGCGACGCGAGTTCAGCCGTGAAGGCGGCGACATCGGTAGGCAGCGGGCGACTCTGAATGCGCCCCGCCTCGATCCGCGAAAAATCCAGCAGCGCGTTAACCAGCTTCAGCAGACGCAAGCCGTTGCGATGCGTGATCTCGATCAGCGCGCGGTCGTCGATCTCGTTGCTGCCGCCGGGCGCTGCGTTTGCCGCGCTTGCCTCCCGTTGCGGTTTGGCGAGCAATTCTTCGAGCGGACCGAGCATCAGCGTCAACGGCGTACGGAATTCGTGACTGATGTTGGAGAAGAACGTGGTCTTCGCGCGGTCGATTTCGGCCAGCGCCTCCGCGCGCCGCCGCTCTTCTGCATAGGCCTGCGCGTAGCCGATCGCCGCGCCGATCTGGCCGGCGGTCAGGTTCAGAAAGCTGCGGTAAGCGTCGTCGAACAGGCGGCAAGGGTTCAGACCGGCGATCAGCACCACGGCTTGTGTCGTTTCGCTGCCCGGCGAGACCGGCAAAATCACGGCCTGCTCGGGCGCGATATGCCATGGACCGCGCGGCGCCTCGGTGCCGAAGTGCTGCGTCAAGCCCCGCACCATTTGCGGAACCTGGATCTTCAATACGTCGGCGACGGGCCACGCCGATTGATTCGCGAGACTGAGCGATGCAGGCGCCACCGGATGACCCGGCTCGACACCGCTCGACGCGACGAGCGTGGCCGTCTCGCTGCCGGGTTCGGCGGCGTACAGCAACGCGAAAGGAATGTCCTGCTGATTCGACTTCAACGCACGCGCGCTCAATTCGCACGCCTCGCGCCAGTCGCGGCCGTCGGGGCTGACCGCCGCCAGTTCCTTCAATAGCGCCAGTTGGCGTTCGCCGACCACGCGCAGCGTGTCGTCGCTATTGGCGCAGAGAATGCCGCCGGGCTCGCCGTCGTCGCCGGGAATCGGGCTGTAGGAGAACGTGTAATAGGTTTCCTCGGGGAAGCCGTTGCGCTCCATGATGAGGAACTGCTGTTCGACGAAAATGCCTTCGGTGCCGGTCATCGCGGTGTTCAGCAACGGCTCGATCTCGGTCCAGATTTCGCGCCACACCACGCGCGCGGGCTGACCGAGCGCCACCGGATGCTTGCCGCCAATGATCGACTTGTACGGGTCGTTGTAAAACTTGATGAGCTCGTCGCCCCAGCCGATCCAGATGGGTTGCCGCGAAGTCAGCATGATGCGGATCGCGAGCTTGAGCCCTTGCGGCCAGTTCTCCGGCGCGCCCAGCGCCGTCTGCGTCCAGTCGTAAGCGCGAATGAGCGCGCCGAGTTCGCCGCCGCCGGACAAAAACGGCGGTACGGCCTGGGAAGTCGACGGCATATCCGACGTGAAACTGTCCGGCTCTTTCAACGTGATCTCCTCGACACTGCGGTGTCACGATCGTGCGGCGCCCCGTTGCGGAGCGGGTGCCCGAGACGATGGACGGCGGGTGCAAAACGGCGCAATTATGCTAGCGCGATTCTCGCACGTCGCGAGCCGTCGGAGGAAGTCGAGAGGCGCCTTAACGCCTGAAGCAGCGGGGTTTTTGCGTCCCGGCGCGGGCCGCCGGACGGCACACTTCGCAAGGATGAAAGAGAGGGAGGGTTGGCGGCAAATTGCCGGTAAAACGTACTTCAACAACACGCACGGGCAAGGCGATCTTCCCGACCGAATCCTTGCCCACCGCGTCGTGAAATCAGGCCTACAGCAGCCCCACACAAACCGCCGCGACGATCGATCCGAGCACCAGCACAGCGCCCACCGTCTTGCGTTTGTTCAGCTCGGTCCAGAGCAGCACGCCGGTCAGCGACAGCAGAATGATGCTGCCCGCCAGCGTATCGATCAGCAGTACCCAGCCGACGCTCAAGCCGACGCCCTTGTGCAGATTCGTCAGCATCGCGAGAAACGTGTTGTCGCTGCGCTTGACCGTTACGTAGCCGTTGCCGACCCAGTACTCGGCCGACGTATTTTCATGCGGCGACGCGAAATTGAGTTGCCAATGCTCCGGCTGCACGACGCTGCGATCGCCCCACGCGACCGGATGCGACGGCTCTTTCTGCACGCGTCCCGGCGTGCCGGTCAGCTTCAATTCGTGCTTCAGCCATTTGCCCAACTCGCGCGGCGTTTCCGGCACAGGTTGCGGCAACGGCACTTGCATCGTCGACACTTGCGGCTCGCCGGTCGAGACCTTCAACGGCCCGCCGCGATGATTCAGCAAAAAGCCCGTGGTGCCGAACAGCAGCCCCAGCGCCGCGCCCCACAAACCGATCCAGCCGTGCACCTTGCGCAGCCATTTGACGAAGGTGGCGCGGCGCGAGCGCTGCTGCCGCGCCTTCAGTTCGCTGTCGCCGAGCCGCTGCGGCTCGCGCGCGGCGGGGTCGAGGCCCGTGGCCGGTTGAAGGTCGATTGCCTCGGGTACGCTCACGTTTCGCTCCAGGTACGCAACAGGTTGTGATAACAGCCGACGAGGCTGCGGCGCGCGGCATCGTCGGCATGGGTGGCATTGAGACGTTGAATCGCGGTGTCCATGTCGAACAGCAGCGCGCGCTGCGTGTCGCTGCGCACGAGGCTTTGCACCCAGAAGAAACTGGCGAGCCGCGCGCCACGCGTGACCGGCGTCACCTGATGCAGACTCGTGGCCGGATAAACGATCATGTCGCCGGCCGGCAGCTTCACCTGCTGCACGCCGTAGGTGTCTTCGATCACCAGTTCGCCGCCGTCGTATTCATCGGGCTCGGAAATGAACAGCGTCACCGAGACGTCGGTGCGCAGCTTCACGCCGTTGGGCAACACGCGCACCGCGCCGTCGACGTGACTGCCGAACGTCATGCCGCTCTCGTAACGATTGAAGAGCGGCGGGTACGCCTGGTTCGGCAGCACCGCGCTGATAAACAGCGGGTGCCGTTCGACCGCCGCGAGAATCACGTCGCCGAGTTCGCGCGCCAGCGGCGTGTGCTCCGCGATCTGCTGGTTGCGCTTGACCGGCGCGCCCTGATAGCCGGCGGTCGCGCGACCGTCGACCCAGGCGTCGCCAGCCTGATCGAGCCGCTCGCGCACGAAGCGCAATTGCTCGGCGTTCAGTACATTCGGAATCTGCAGCAACATAAGTGTTTCCTTGGCGTGGGCTTGCCGTTTTCGACCGAAAACGGCAAGCCTAACGCAACCGTTCGGCTTACATCAGAAGCGGTAGTCGAACGTGGCCAGCAGCGTGCGTCCAATACCCGGCACGGAGCGGCCGCCGTCCGATTGAATCAGACCGTCGTAGTACTGCTTGTTGGTCAGGTTCAGCAGGTTCAGGCGCACGTCGTATTTCTTCGCATGGTAAGCGGCGGTTGCATCCCAGCGCGTGTAGCCCGGCACCTGAACATAGTTCGTGTTCGACGCATAGCGCGGCGACATATACGTCGGGCCACCGCCAATTTCCCAATGCGGCGTGATCGCGTAGGTGGTCCAGAGCGTCAGCGTGTTGCGCGGCGTATTGGCCGGCGTGTGCCCTTGCGTCCCGTCGAGCGCCTTCAGGACCACGGCGTCCATGTACGTATAGCCGCCGAAGATCTGCCACTTGTCGGTGATGTGACCGGTGACGCCGGCCTGGAAACCGTCTACGCGAATATCGCCGTCGAGTTCGTATTCGGTCGGCGAAACCTGGGTGCGGGCGTTGGTCATTTCCTCGCGGAAGAACGCCGAATTCACCGACAGATTGCCGCCGAGCAGATCCCACTTGCCGCCCACTTCATACGACTTGGTCGACTCCGGCGCCAGATTCTGCGTGAGGTTGGTGACAGTCAACGCTTCGAGCGACGGGTCGAACGACGTGCCGTACGACACGTAGTACGACTGCCAGTCGGTCGGCTGATAAATCACGCCGGCGCGAACGCTGGTGAAGAAGTTGGTTTGACTCGCGTAAGCCGGCAGACTGATCGAGTTGTGGATCTGCGCCTGGAAGCGATCCCAACGCAAACCGCCAATCACCTTCCAGTGCTGACCGAGCGAAATGGTGTCGTTCACATAGCCGGCAATTTCATTCGAGCCGGAATTCGCGTAGTTGCCGACCGTCGTGGTGACACCCGCCGGCGAGGACAGATACGCCGGGTTCAGCATCGTCACGACCGGCAGGTTGTTACGCGTGTAGGCCTGATTCGAGTAGCTGTCGTGGCCGAGTTCGACGCCCGCGATCAGGTCGTGCTTGATCGGGCCGGTGTCGAATTTGTATTCGACCGTGGTGTCGTTGTACAGCGAGTGGTTCTCGATCACGCGGTCGTGGCTTTGCAACTTGATGAACAGTTGCGACGGCGACAAGCTCGTGAAATTGCCGTTGACCAGCGCGGTGCTGCTGGAAAGCGGACCCGTCAGCACCGATTGCGGCGCGGTTTCGCGCGCGTCGGTCAGGGAATGCGAGAACTGCGTCTGGTTGGTCAGCGTGAGCGCGTCGGAGAACTTGTGCTTGATCGCGGCGGTGAACGTCTGCACGTCCTGGATCGTGCGGTCGGTGGTCAGGCCGTAGAACGTGTTCTTCGGCACCGGCGACGGACGGCCGTTCAACGCTTGCACGCCGTAGTCGGGCATATCGTAGTTGTGCTGGATCAGCGCGGACAGCGTCACTTCGGTCGGCGTGCCGATCCCGAAACGCACCTCCGGCGCGATGCCGTAGTCCTTGTTCTTCATCTCGTCGCGCGTCGAGCCGAGGCTCTGGCCGAACGCGTTCAGGCGAATCGCCGCGGTGTCGGTCAGCTTATGGTTCACGTCGACGGTGCTGCGATAGCGGTCGTCGGTGCCGATCATTCCCGTGACTTCCGCCGAATCCTTCAGGTTCGCCTTCTTGCTGACCTGGTTGATCACGCCGCCCGTGGAGCCGCGGCCGAACAACATCGACGACGGACCGTACAGCACTTCGAGTTCTTCGAGGTCGAAGGTGTCGCGATAGTACTGGTTGCGATCGCGGAAGCCGTCGAGATAGATATCGTTCTGCGCGGTGAAGCCGCGCAGGTTGATGTTGTTGCCGATCTGGCCGCCTTCGGCGCCGCCGATCGTCACGCCCGGCGCATTGCGCAGCGCGTCCTGGAACGACGTGGCGCCTTGCGAAGCGAGCAAGTCTTTATTGATGACGGCAACCGTCTGCGGAATGTCGCGCAACGCGGTGGGCGTCTTCGCGCCGACATTCGATTTTTCCGCCTGGAAGTCCTGTTGTTCAGCCTGCGCCGCGACGCCGATGGTCGGCAGCGTGCCGCTGTCGGTGGCGGCAGTGGCGGCGCTCGCGTTTGCGGCTTTGCCGGTCGACGGCTGCGTCGTGGCTTGCGCGGCAGTCTGCGCGACGGCCGGGGTCGCGAAAGGAATGGCAAAGGCTAGCGCTAACGCGGTCGCAAGCGGCGTGTGGTTGAACATGGAAATCCCGTCGGAGGTGCACTTGCCGGATTCGCATGTCTTCGCATGCGATCAATGACAAAGCTGCATTTGGCTGGCTGCCGGTCTCCTGAGTGACGCAGAGACGACGGGATGGCTGGCTGATGGTTAAATGAGAATCGATATCATTCCATACGCATAAATTTGCATCAACGTCGGCGTCTCTTACTTCGTGTAATCAGTTTATTTCGGCACGTTACGAACGTAGGGATAACGTAATTTTCAATGTTGCAGAGAGTTTGTTTTATTACTGATTTGTAAACGTTAGACAAGGCGGGAGTAAAGCTGATCAATGCGAGTGAAAGGCATTCGGCATAAGCCAGCTTTCAAATAGACAACAATTCGCCAGCCCGACCGCCGACACGAAATCACGACACGGTTTATCCTTTTTGCAACACCGTCTGTCCTCACTGTTCCGTTCACTTCGGAGTTGACCATGCAATACCGCCAATTCGGCCGCACAGGGCTGAACGTGTCGCGACTTTGTCTCGGCACGATGACCTTCGGCCTGCAGACTGAAGAAGAGGCCTCGCAGCGCATTCTCGACACGGCCGCGGAGGCCGGCGTGAACTTCATCGATACGGCCAACGTGTATCCGCTCGGTGGCGGCGAGGGTCTGGCCGGACGCACGGAGGAAATCGTCGGGCGCTGGCTGAAGGGCAAGCGCGACCGCTTCATTCTTGCGACGAAAGCCGTCGGCAAGATGGGGCCCTCGGCGTGGGATCAAGGCGCATCGCGCAAACATCTGCTGGATGCGATCGACGCGTCGCTGCGCCGCCTCGGCACCGACTACGTGGACCTCTATCAGCTCCATTCCGACGACGCAAACACGCCGCTCGACGAAACGCTCGAAGCGCTAGACGTGATCGTGCGATCCGGCAAAGCGCGTTATGTCGGTGTGTCGAATTTCCTCGCGTACCGGCTGGCGCGCGCGTTGGGCCGCGCCGACGTGTTGCGCGTGGCGCGTTTCGTTTCGGTGCAGCCGCGGTACAACCTGCTATTCCGCCAGATCGAGCGGGAGTTGCTGCCGCTGGCCGCCGAAGAGCATCTCGCCGTGATGCCGTATAACCCGCTCGCGGGCGGCTTGCTGACCGGCAAGCACAAGCTGGAAGCCACGCCGACCACGGGGCGCTTCACCGAGACCGTCGGCAAGGCCGGCGCGATGTATCAGGCGCGTTACTGGCATCAGCGCGAGTTCGACACGATCGAGCGCTTGCAGGCGATCGTGGCGCCGACCGGCGAATCATTGACGCGTGTTTCGTTGGCGTGGGTGTTGGCGAATCCGCAGATCACGTCGGCGATTATCGGCGCGAGCCGTGCGGAGCAATTGAGCGACACGCTCGCGGCTTCGGAGCTGGTGCTCGACGCTCAGATCAAAACGCAGCTCGACGAGGCGAGCGTGGAATACCGTTGGGGCGATGCGGCCCGCTAGGCGCCGCGATTTGATTTATCGCCCGTAGCGCAGCACGGTGCTCGACGCGGCGAGCACATGATCCTTCATGGCCGCGAGCAACGCGTCGCGCGTCAGCCCGGCGGGCAACGCGTCAGGCGCCAGATCGAGCGCGTAGACCTGCGCGACGTAGTGATGCGGCACCTCGCCGACGGGCGGACACGGACCGTAATACCCCGGGCCGCCCGTGCGATTCGTTCCGGAGACGCTGCCGGGTGGCGAACTGCCGCCGACGCCGAGCGATGTGGTCGAAGCCGCGACGCCATACACGATCCAATGCACGATGCCCAGGCCCTTCGCGCCGTCCGGATCGAAGATCGTCACCGCGTAGCTCTTCGTGCCCGCAGGGGCATTGCGCCATTGCAGCGCCGGCGACACGTTGCCGCCGCCGCAATTGTTCGCGCTCGCGGCGTGGCTCGAATCCAGCGTGCCGCCGTCGGCCAGACCCGGCGACGAAACCGCGAACGCTTCGGCCGCGCGGCCATGCGTTGCTGCAAGCGCTAAGGCCGCGCACACGCCCACGGAAAGCAGACGTCGTGCGAGGTCAAAGTGGCCGTTGCGGATCATCGTGAATTCCCCTTTTTTATGCGGTCACGGCTTCAAGGTCATTTGAATCGGCCCGTCCGGGCCGTCGCTTCCGGCAATTGCCGCGTCTCGCGGAACGACTTCGGGTGCCACAGGCGTGCGCCGCCTTCGATACCCGCGTCGTTCGAAACGGTCGCCACGTTGGCCGGCAAATCGAACGTGAGGCGTGCCGCGTTGCCGCCGCCGATCCACAGCTTGTCGTAGTTCACGAGCGCGCTGAGAATCCCGATCACCTTCTTAACGCGCCGGTTCCACGTTTTATTCCCGATCTTGTCGCGCGCGGCGTCGCCGATGTATTCGTCGTACGCGACGCCTTTCTTGCTGACCGGGTGGTGGGCCAGTTCGAGATGCGGCATCAACTCGCCGTCGCGGAACATGGCCGTGCCCGCGCCCGTGCCGAGCGTCAGCACGAATTCGAGGCCGTGCCCTTCGATCGCGGCGAAGCCCTGCATCTCGGCGTCGTTGATCATGCGCACCGGCAAACCGCCCAAACGCTGCGCCAACGAATCCGCGAGCGGAATGTCGTGCCAACCCTCCACGCCGAAATGCGGCGCGGTCAGGATGCGGTTGTTGCGCACCACGCCGGGAAAGCCGATCGACATCAACGTAGGCGGTTCCTGTTCGATCAGCGGACCGGCGAGCTTCGCCAATGCATCCACCAGTTGATCCGGCGTACACGGATGCGGCGTCGCGACCCGCACGCGTTCGGTTTTCATCTGACCGTCGGCGTCGATGATCGCGGCCTTCAGACCGGTGCCGCCGACATCGATCGCCAGAATCCGCTCAGTGCTGCTCGTCACCTTCGTCTTACGCGTTGCCACGGTTTTGCGTGTTGCCACGGTGTCCCCCGATTATGTTGATGCGCGTGATGGAATCACTTCTTTTCGACTGGAGCCTGTTTCAATGGCCGCCATGCGTGGCCGTCGCGCGCGAGCAGCGCGTCCGCTTCCGCCGGTCCTTCGCTGCCGGACGCATAGCCATGCACCGGCATCGCGCCGCCGTCTTTCGGATGCAGCACGTCCTCTACCGCGGCCCAGCTGGTTTCGATGCTGTCGGCGCGCTGGAACAGCGTCTCGTCGCCGAGCATGCAGTCATAGAGCAAGGTCTCGTAGCCGACGTTCGCGCGCTCGGTGAAGAAGTCCGCATAGTCGAACGACGACTGCACCGCGCCCACCTGCATGATCGGTCCCGGCGTCTTGACGTTGAAGTCGAAGCTCGTGCCGTGCGCCGGATCGATACGCAAGGTCAGCACGTTCGGTGTGAGCGCGTCGACGGGCGTGTCGCGGAACAAC
Source organism: Burkholderia sp. 9120 (assembly GCF_000745015.1). Taxonomy (NCBI): domain Bacteria; kingdom Pseudomonadati; phylum Pseudomonadota; class Betaproteobacteria; order Burkholderiales; family Burkholderiaceae; genus Burkholderia; species Burkholderia sp. 9120. The sequence continues at coordinate 5,977,825 of NZ_JQNA01000002.1, forward strand.
CGGAACGGCACCGGCTTCAGTTGCACCGAGATTTCCGTGCGCCGCGCGGCCAGCCGCTTGCCGGTGCGCAGATAGAACGGCACGCCGGCCCAGCGCCAGTTCTCGACGAACACACGCGCGGCCGCGTAGGTTTCCGTCGTGCTGTCGGGCGCCACGTCCGGTTCCTCGCGATAGCCGACACCCGGGGGACCTTTTTCGTATTGACCGAACACGACGTCGTCGGCGGTCAGCGGCTGGATCGCATGCATGATGTCGGCCTTCTTGTCGCGCACGGCTTCGGCGTCGAACGAATTGGGCGGTTCCATCGAGACCATGCCGAGCAACTGGAACAGGTGGTTCGGCAGCATGTCGCGGAACGCGCCGGTCTGCTCGTAGAACTTGCCGCGCCCTTCCACGCCGATCGTTTCCGCCGCCGTGATCTGCACGCTGTCGATGTATTCGCGCCGCCAGATCGGTTCGAACAGCGCATTCGCGAAGCGCACCGCGAGAATGCTCTGCACGGTGTCTTTACCGAGAAAGTGATCGATGCGGTACACCTGCGATTCGTCCGCGTACGAAAGGATGTGCGCGTTCAGATCGCGCGCCGACGCGAGATCGGTGCCGAACGGTTTTTCCACGACGATGCGGCGGAAAAATCCGCCTTCGCCCTCGCCTTCTTTCAGCAGACTCGCTTTGCCGAGGCGTTCGACAATCGGTTTGAAGAAACGCGAGGTGACGGCGAGATAGAAAATCACGTTGCCGCCCTGCGCCTGATCGAGCTTCTGCTTCAGCTTCGTGAACACGTCGTCGGTTTCGAATTCGCCGGCCATATATTCGAGGCGTTGCCCGACCCAGTCCCACGCTTTGTCGTCGAGCTTGCCGGCGTGGAAGGTGCTGGCTTTGTCGGCGGCGAACTGTTCGAGCGACTTGTGCAGATCGTCGCGCCAGGCGCTCGTCTCGCGCTCGCCGTGATTCACGCCGACGATTTTCATGCCGTCGTCGAGCAGGCCATCCACGGCGAGGTTGTAGAGCGCCGGCATCAGCAGCCGCTTGGTCAGGTCGCCGCCGGCGCCGAAGATCACCAGCGTGCAAGGCGGTGCGGGCCGCTTGCCGGCCGGCGACGCGGGTACGGACGGCGCGTCGTGCGGACTCACGCTGACTTTGCAGCTCGGTTCGGCAGCGGTGGCGGGGGGATTGGAAGCGGGAGTATTCGGTGTAGTCGACATGGGATTCACTCAGGAAGCCAATGGAACGGACGTGGCGGTACATGAAAGACCACGCTTGAAGCCACACAGTTCAAAAACGACTCCACAATCGGGCTCGCACGCTGGCGTGTAGGGTTTATGTAACCTGCACGCCGGGCGTCGCGGCCCACGGCTTGCTACGTTGCGACTCTTGCTAGTGCGCGGTTTGCTCGGCTCGTTATTTGGTCACTGCGGTAACGAGTGCGGGTGCCGGCTCGGGTGTTGCAGCAGACGCAGCCTCCGTCGGGCACGCCGGCGTCGCGGCCTGCGCATTGGGCCCGGTCGGAATCGGCGCCTGGTCGCCCTCGCCGGTCAACGGCACATTGCCCGATGCAGCCATGGCACGCGGCTGCAGCAGCAGCGCAACCAGTCCGGTCCAGCCGGTCTGATGCGAAGCGCCCACGCCACGCCCGTTGTCGCCATGAAAGTACTCATGGAACAACACCAGATCGCGCGAATGCGGGTCGGCCTGCAGCAACGGATACGCGCCCATCACCGGACGCTCGCCATCTTTGTTCTTGAGGAACAGTGTCGTGCAGCGACGCGCGAGTTCATCGGCGATTTCGCTGAGCGAGAACTTCTGCCCCGACCCAGTCGGATACTCCACACGAAAATCGTCGCCGTAATAGCGATGGAATTCGTACAGCGATTCGATCAGCAGATAGTTCATCGGCATCCACACCGGACCCCGCCAGTTCGAATTGCCGCCGAACACGCGCGAGTCCGATTCGGCCGGCAGGTATTTGACGGTGAAGCTGTCGCCGTTGTGATTGAACACGAACGGCTGGTCGCGATGAACCCGCGACAGCGCCCGCACCCCGTGATCGGACAAAAATTCGCTTTCGTCGAGCGCGCGGCGCAGCAGCGCTTTCATGCGATGCCCGCGCAACAGCGAGAGCAGCAGCGCATTGCTCTTGCCGGGTTCGTTCCAGCGAGAGACGAGCCGCGCCAGATCGGGCCGATGTTCGAGGAACCAGGTCAGACGTTCGCGCAGCCCCGGCAAGCCGCCATGCAGACGATGTTCGAGCACATGCACGGCGAACAGCGGAATCAGCCCAACGATGGACCGCAGCCGCAAGGGCACGTTGCTGCCGTCGGGCAGGCGCAGCTTGTCGTAGAAGAACTCGTCTTCCGAATCCCAGAGGCCGGTGTCGCAGCCGTCGTCGCAACTCACGGCTTCGGCGATATACAGGAAGTGCTCGAAGAACTTCACGCCGATGTCGACGAACACATGGTTCGCATAGGCGAGTTCCAGCGCGATACGCATCAGGTCGAGCGCGTACGCGGCCATCCACGCAGTGCCGTCGGCCTGATCGATATGACCGCCGGTGGGCAGCGGCGAAGAGCGATCGAAAATGCCGACGTTGTCGAGGCCGAGAAAGCCGCCCTGGAAAATATTGTGACCGTCGGCGTCCTTGCGGTTGACCCACCACGAGAAGTTCAGCAGCAGCTTGTGGAACACGAGTTCCAGAAAATCGCGATCCGCCTTGCCGGTGAGCGCACGGTCGATTTCATACACGCGCCACGCGGCCCACGCATGGACCGGCGGATTGGCGTCGCCCAACGCCCATTCGTAAGCGGGTATCTGACCGTTCGGATGCTGATAGCGGTCCTTCACCAGCAGCAGCAATTGACGTTTGGCAAACGCGGGATCGATCAGTGCGAACGCGGTGGCATGAAACGCCAGGTCCCACGATGCGTACCACGGGTACTCCCACTTGTCGGGCATCGACACGATGTCCGCGTTGCACAGATGCCGCCAGTCCGTGTTGCGGCCTTTTTTGCGGCTCGCGGGCGGGGTGGGTTGCAGCGGATCGCCGTCGAGCCAGCGCTGCACGTCGTACTGGTAGTACTGCTTCGACCACAGCATGCCGGCGAGCGCCTGACGCTGCACGAGACGCGCGTCGGGGTCGGCGATTTCGTGTTGCAGCGCGCCATAGAATTCGTCGGCTTCGGCAATGCGGTGCGCGAATACTGCGTCGGCATCGAGCAGCACGTCGTCGGGACTCGATTGCGGACGCCAGCGCATGTACACCACCGCGCGCCCGTGCGGGCCGAGTTCGATCGATGCATGCGCAGCGGCCTTCGTGCCTTTGTCGCGACGCACCGCCTGTTCGTCGCCATGGACCAGGTAGTCGTTGAAGCCGTCTTTGAACGGACCTGTGCCGTCCATATTGAACAGGCGCTTGACGTTGGTGTCGTTCTCGCAGAACAGCCAGTCGACCTGCGGCGCGTCTTTCGACCAGGCCGTCACCACGATCGGCTCGTGGCCATGCTGATGGCCAACCAGTTGCGCGTTGCCGTTGTGATCCGTGCCGGCCGTCAACGACGGTTTGTCTTTGTTCTCTTTCCACGACCACGAATTGCGCGCCCAGATCTGCGGCAGCACATCGAGCGAAGCGGCCTGGTCCGCGCGATTATTGATCGTCACGCGCATCAGGATGTCGTCGGGCGCGTGCTTCGCGTATTCGACCTGCACGTCGAAATAGCAGCAATCGTCGAACACGCCGGTGTCGAGAATTTCATACTCCGGCATGTCGGCGCCACGGCGGCCGTTTTCCTGCACCAGGTCGTCGTAGGGAAAAGCCGCGATCGGGTACTTGTAGAGCATCCGCATATACGAATGCGTGGGCGTGCCGTCGACGTAGAAGTACAACTCTTTCACGTCCTCGCCATGGTTGCCCTGCGCGTTGGTGAGGCCGAACAGGCGCTCTTTCAGGATCGGATCCTTGCGGTTCCACAGCGCGAGCGACACACACCAGCTCAGTTTGTCGTCGCCGAAACCGGCAATGCCGTCTTCGCCCCAACGGTATGCGCGGCTGCGCGCATGGTCGTGCGGAAAGGAGTCCCACGCGGTGCCGTCCGGGCTGTAATCCTCCCGCACCGTGCCCCACTGACGCTCGCTGAGATACGGCCCCCAGCGCTGCCAGTGGGCGCAATCGGCCGAATGCAGGCGTGAACCTTCAAGAGTGGCGAGCAGATTCGCAGCGCGCAGCGGTGGCATGACTCCGTCCTTGCATCAGGCTTGGCAGCGGGACACACATCGTAGCGCGGTTTACACGCCAACGGGCTCCAGGCGGGCAAGTAGATTGTCAATGCGCAGCAACTCGCCGAGCGACCAGGCCTGAAACGGGGTGCCGGCCGGCGCATGCGGTGCATCGCCGTCGGCGATTTCCGATAGATGGTCGAGCCCCGCGTGATCGAGATGCGCGACCAGCGGGTCGAGAAAGCGCGTTCTGGCTTCGCTGCGGGCTTCTGTTGCAGTGCCGTGAACCCGCAACCACGCTTCGACGAATGGACCAAGCAGCCATGGCCAGACCGTGCCTTGATGGTAGCCGCCATCGCGTGCGAGCGGCGGGCCGCCGTAGTGCCCGCAATAGGCGGGATCGGACGGTGCAAGCGTTCGCAAGCCAAGCGGCGTGAGCAACTGCGCTTCGACCTGAGCGAGCACGGCGCGGGCCGCGGCGCCTTCGAGTAACGGGAACGGCAGTCCGCCTACCGCAAAAATCTGGTTTGGCCGGATCGCGTGGTCGACCGTGCTTTTGACGTGGTCGACGTCGATGTTGTCGAACAGCGCTTGCGTCGACGGATCGATAAAGCGTTCATGAAACGCTTGCAACGCTCGGGCGGCGGATGCCTGCCACTGCGGATTCCAGATTGCTGCAATGCGCAACGCGTTGATCCAGAGCGCCTGTACTTCGACTGGTTTGCCGATGCGTGGCGTCACCACCCAGTCGCCGACTTTTGCATCCATCCACGTGAGCTGCACGCCAGGGACACCGGCGCTCAGCAGGCCATCTTCTGCCGAAGCCTGAATGCCGAAGCGCGTGCCTTTTGTGTAGCCTGCGAGGATGGCCTCGACGGCCTGTTGCAGGCGCTGCGCGGTGGCAGCGCTGGCGTGCTGCGTGGTCAGATAGTCGTGGACGGCGACGATGAACCACAGCGAGGCATCGACCGAGTTGTATTCCGGCGTGTCGCCGTAATCGGGGAAGCGATTGGGCAACATGCCTTCGGACAAGGTGCCGGACCATTCGAGCAGGATCGCTTCGGCCTCGTCGAGACGGCCCGACGCGATCAGCAAGCCGCGCATTGCGATGAACGTATCGCGGCCCCAGTCGGTGAACCATGGAAAGCCCGCAAGGATCGTGCGACCTTCGTTGCGGGCGACGACGTAGGCGTCGGCGGAACGCTGCAGGCGCGTGCCGAGCGCGGCGCGGCGTTGTTGTTCGATGCTGGCGAGTTCGCTTGCGAGTTCGGTCGCGTGGGTGGCTGTGAATTGTGCGTTCGATGTGGGCTGCTGATGTGATGGTGTGCTTGCGTTAGCGGCGCTTTCGACGCTCGCGGTGAGAATCATCACCGCTTCACCCTTCGCGAGATCGAAGCTGAACACGCCCGGCGTCGCGAGATCTTCGCTGAAGTCCAAACCGCGCTCCTGCTCGCGAACGTAGCAGAAGTTGCGATACCAATCGGGCGCGTGCGTGTACGCGCCGTTCGTCGCCGCATGGATCACCGGCACGTCGCCGTAGGGTTGCCAACTGACGCATGCGCGATCGTCGCTGGTCTGCGCGTTGAAGTTGAATGCCGGATTCTCGTGATGCAACGCGTGATAGTCGCGGCCCGAAAGCAGCGGCCTGACTTTGAGCGTCGGTGCATTCATTTCTTCAGAAGCCGCTCCTATGTCCTCAAGCCGCCAACGCAACACCGTTTCGCGCGTCGTTTTGCTAACGAACACTTCTGCGATCAGCACCCTCTGCGCATCGAGCTCGAAGCGCCACGTCGGCCACGGCGATGTATCGAACGCGATAAGACGCGTTGTGAGATCCGGATAGATCACATCGGGCACATAGCGCTGCATGCTCAGCGGAAACCGCTGTCCATTCGCCTCGACCCACGCCTCCACACCATTGACGAGCACCATTCGCCCGCCCGGTGCGCGCGTTGCCGTCAGCAGCAGCGCGTGATAACGGCGCGTGCGCAGCGTGCCCACAGTGCCCGAGGCAAAGCCGCCGAAGCCATCCGCTTCCAGCCATTCGTCTTCGAAACGCGTGATGTCGAAAGGTCGTTCGATGCGTGTCATGAAGTTATCGGTTACGCACAGCCGTCAATCGTTAGGGATGCCTCGACTGCCGGCATGTGGCGCTTCGGTGACCATTGTCCTTCTTATCACTTTCCATTTCCTTTCTAAAATCCAACGTAACTACGCAAGATTTACCACTCGCAAACGTTTCACAATTATTTCTTGAAAGGATTAGAGACTGCATCCGCTTTCACGAAACTGGATGCCGACATGAGAAAAGACAAAAGCTTCGCGAGCATCGTTGTAATTTCAATTGCAGTACGGGTATTGACCGGTTGCGGTGCCGACGATTCCGCGTCGAACACCGCGCCTTCAGCATCTTCCAAAGGCATGACCGCCGCCAATGGCGACGCGCCCCAACGCGCCGCCTTGCCCGCGGCACCAATCCTCAACACATCCTCAACGCTCGGCGCGAATGCAAATGCAAATGCAAACGCGAGCACGAGCGCCGCCGCTGCCGCGTCCGATCCGATCGCGCAAAACATGCAGGCCAGTCTCGCCGCCGACAGCCAGCAGGTCGCGCCGGTAATGCATTACGCACCCGGCGACAGCGCCACCAGCAACTAACCCGATTCAACCGGCGCGCCAGACGCGCTATTCTTCCTCCCCGCAGAAGGTGATATTCGATGACATCAACTAGCCGTCGCCGTTTCCTGCAGACCGTCGCTTCCTCCGCCGGCGCTGCTGCCGCGCTGACCGCGCTGCCCGAGTCGATTCGCAATGCGCTGGCCGTGCCCGCGTTTTCGCGCACCGGCACGATCCGCGATATCGAGCACATCGTCGTGTTCATGCAGGAGAACCGTTCGTTCGACCACTATTTCGGCCATTTGCGCGGCGTGCGTGGCTACAACGACCGTTTCCCGATTCCGCTGCCGGGCGGCAAGCCGGTGTGGTATCAACCGTCGAAGGAAGACCCCACGCAACCGGTGCTGCCGTTCCATCTGAACACGGCGACCACCAGCGCGCAATGCGTCGGCGATCTCGATCACACCTGGTACAAGACTCACGCCGCGATCGACGGCGGCCGCTACGACCAGTGGCCCGCCAACAAGACCGATATGACGATGGGTTATCACCTGCGCAGCGACATTCCGTTTCACTACGCGCTGGCCGATGCCTTCACCATTTGCGACGCGTACTTCTGCTCGCTGCCGGGACCGACGCACCCGAACCGCGCGTATCTGATGAGCGGCATGGTCGACCCGAGCGGCACACTGGGCGGTCCGCTGCTCGACAACAACGATTTCGTCGATGGCGACGGTCCGCCGAATTACCAATTGCTGTCGTGGACCACGTATCCGGAACGCCTGCAAGCCGCGGGGATTTCGTGGCAGGTGTATCAGCAAGGGTTGACCGGTGCCGATCCGTTGAACGGCAATTACGGCACCAACATCCTGCAGAATTTCACGAACTTCATCAACGCACAGCCGGGTTCGCCGTTGTATGAGCGCGCGCAAACCGTGCGTACCATCGACGATCTGAAGGCCGACGTGATGGCGAATCAGTTGCCGCAAGTGTCGTGGTTGTGCCCGCCGGCCGCGTACTCGGAGCACCCGAGCTATACGCCGGCCTATGGCGCCGAATACACGTCGCAGATTCTGGATGCGCTGACATCGAATCCTGAGGTGTGGAGCAAGACCGTGCTGTTCATCATGTACGACGAGAACGACGGCTTCTTCGATCACCTCGTGCCGCCGCAACCGGCAACGACGCCTGCGCAAGGGCAGTCGACGGTCAGCACCGACGGCGAGATTCACAATGTGGTCAATCCGCAGCGCGGCGGCAGCTATACGGCGGATGGCCTGCCGTACGGCCTCGGCCCGCGTGTGCCGATGACGATCGTGTCGCCGTGGAGCAAGGGCGGTTTTGTGTGCTCGCAGGTGTTCGATCACACGTCGGTGATTCGCTTTATTGAAGCGCGTTTTGGGGTGTATGAGCCGAATATTACGGCGTGGCGTCGTGCGGTGTGCGGCGATCTGACCACCGCGTTCGACTTCCGCACGCCGGATTCGAAAGTGCCGCCGTTGCCGGATACGAGCAACTACAAGAGCGTTGCGGACAACCAGTGCGCGACGCAGCCGAAGCCGACGGTGCCGGCAACGCCAGGTGCAATCGATCCGCAGGAAAGCGGCATTCGTTTCGCGCGGGCGTTGCCGTATGAGTTGCATGTGAATGGCCATGCGGACGTGAAGCAGAACACGTTCGAGATTTCGATCGGCAATACCGGCGACCAGGGCGCGCATTTCTACGTCTACGGGACGAATCGCACCGATGGTCCGTGGCGTTATACGGTTGAAGCGGGTAAGTCTCTGAAGGAGACCTTCGATCTGACGACGACGAGCGGTGTGTACGCGTTCGAAGTGTTCGGGCCGAATGGTTTTGTGCGCAAGTTTGCGGGGAACACGCAGTTGGCAGTTGCGCAAACGTCGACAGCTTCGCAGGTGGCGGGCTGGGGTGGGCATGAGAAGCCGGCGCATCCCGAGGTGAAGGTGCAGTACGACGTGGCCAATGGGAACGTGTTCTTGAAGTTCAGCAACAGCGGGGGTGGGGTTGCGCGGTTGACGGTGACGGACAACGCGTATGGTGCGCGGACGCGTCCGGTGTTCGTGCCGGCTGGGGCGCATATCGAAGAAGCGTGGGTGCTGGCTTCGAGTCATCACTGGTACGACCTGACGGTGACGAGTAATGACGACGCCAGCTTCTCGCGTCGTCTGGCAGGGCACGTTGAAAATGGGCGCCCGAGTATTAGCGATCCGGCGGCGGTGGCGCCGGTTTTGGTGGGGATTTGAGGGGTGGGCTCCTGGTGGGTGGACGGAGCCCTTTAGTCGATGAGAGAGGCGCGGATTTTTCGCGCCTTTTTTCTTGCGGCTATTTGCTATCGACTACGGCTCAACCTGGAATTGCTCTAGAGGAGCAATAAAGAAGGGATAAAAATCCTTTGCACATTCCATGATGTCAGGCGGCCCGTAGAAAACGCCTGTGTCCCATGACCTGTCGCCGAAGGCTATCCAGTTACCCACAAGCGGCATGATCACGTAGTGTTCGTGGTTCACGCCCAGCGCGTCTGCGATGTTGTCACCCGGATTTTTCATCAAAAAACTGAAGTACTCGTCATCGGTGTTCTCGCTTCCATGAATGAAGCCTGGGTACTTACCGAAATGATGGTGGAAGTAGTTGAAAGGATCAGGCTTCAGAATCACCGTTGCGAATTCAGTCTTTCCTTCGAAAGTCAATAGCGTCCGGATAAGTTCGAAGAACTTTTGCGTCGCGATGTCGATGGGATCGAAGTACAGCAGTTCGTCACGAGATTTGCCCACGAGAGACTGAACACCAGCCGTCGCTCGGCTCCACAGCGTCGTGAACTTTTCCCGATCGTATATGTAGTCCAAGTTACTCATCAATTACCCAAACGAATTTTTAGGGTTGGTTTTTGTGCACCGACAGGGAAGTACTCCGCCGTAGGTCCACCGGACTTCGAATTCTCACGCACGGTGTACTTGAGATCGCCTTTGGTGAAGATATCGGTCTTACCATCTTTACTCAACGTCTGTACATAGCCGCTCTCGACAAGGTTTGCCTCAAACTCAGCTTTGCCAACATCCGTCTTAATGTTGCGCCTGCTGAAGCCCACCGTAATATCAACGTATTCCGACGTAATCCTGCCCGGCGGAATCCCATCGACCTCCGTCTCCGCAGCGGGCTTGCACAACGCCTTGATGCGCTCCCAGTTCTCCGCCGCCTTCCTCGCACCCTGCCCGATCCCGTATCGAACCGCCGGGTTCTGCGCGAGCCGCCAGACAAACGCAATCCCACGCGCCGCCCCATCGATCAGTCCCGCGGAGAAATGGCAATCGCCGCAAACCGTCCCCGTCCCCGCAAAACTTCCAGCCCGCAGCATCTGCCGCACGCCCTGCAGATTCGCAGGCGGCCCAACCGGCGAATCGCCATAGTTGTAGTTATCGATCCACTGGTCAGTCTCATCGCTACTGATCGGAATGTCCGTACCGTCATTCAGATCGAGAACGCTGCCATTCCTTGCAACCGTCCCAACTCGCGAAACAACCTGACCATCCGGCGAGTAACCCCACCGGGCCTTGAATACCCGTCGAACACCGCCATTCGCCGCACTCGCGTACTCACTGAACTTGAAGAGATCAATGCGTCCGCGTCGGTCGTAATGCAGATAGAAATCACCCGTCGGGTTGTAGCCATTCAGAACGCGGTGTGCGGCGTCCCGCATGATCATCTCGGTCGCGTCCGGAATCCTCTGCTGGATCACGATCGCAAACACGTTCCCGGTCGCATCGCGCGTGACTCTCCACTGACCCGCGACCTTGCCGTCCGCCAGTTGCTGAACGAATACGATTCGACGGTCTCGGAGCGAAGGTCGGTTAGCGTCCAGCCCGATCCATTCTGTGCAAGCGCGAGCCCCGTGAAGCCGGCCGAACGCCAACTGCCACTCGCCCATTTGAACGTGACCGGTTCGCCGTTCTCACGATAAGCAAGCACCGTCGACGAACTGCCGCTATTCGCGTTGGTCAATCCCAGACCGCGTTGCCAGCTGTGAAACCACACCGGCCCCATCGCCGCAGACGAAGCGCTCAACGACTTCGACCGATAAGTCCGCGTGAACTGCATGGGCAGATCGTCACCGCTGACGAAATCGGCCTCTGTTAGCGTGACGGCGCCATTACCCGGATACACCGGATCAGCGATCGGACAACTGGCCTCCGGCTCGTTTGCCTTCGGCGCCGCGCACCATTGGTCAATCAGTGCAAGGTCGTTGATACACGCATAGTTGCCCATCCCGCCGGGCGTATTACCCACCACATCGAGACGGCACGTCTTCGATCCCGGCGTCGCACCGGACTGCGCGTAGAGCGTGAGACAGTCTGTCGCATTCGCGCCGAATGCGACCAACAGCAACGCGAACATGGCGAAAACGCGCGCCAGGTTTCCCGTCATTCCGCAAAACGGGTTCTCATTTTTCATACGTCCCCCTTCTTTGTCATGCGTCGTTAGAAATCCGTAACGACCAGACGCTGAATCAGGGAGATAAAACTCAGAATAAGAGAATTCGGAAAAACGAAAATTTGAAGCGCATCTTTACGAATGTGCGGAATTAACAGGCAGCACTCGGAAAGAGCTGCGCGCGATGCCATCTATTCCTACACGGCACGCCCAGACCTCGACATAAAGCCGAAGAAAAATCCAAACGATCAAAGTTAGCGATCGAGACGCACCGCGAATGCGGCGTCGATGACGACACGCCCTGCAGAAAAACCCGCCGAGCGTTAAAGTGAATCTCCCCACCCCACAGCGAGAAAATCACCATGGATCGCGAAGCATTCACTGAAAGCCTGACGAAAGACGGTTTCCCAGAAGCCGTGGTGACCAGGAAGGAACCCAACATCACGATGGCCGTCCACACGCATCCCTTCGAGGCCAAAGCGTTGATCCTGGAAGGCGAGCTGCACATCGTCTGCGGCGACGAAGAACGGTTGTACCAGGTCGGCGACGTCTTCCACCTGGCGGCGAACAAACCGCATTCAGAGCGCTACGGTCCGAATGGCGTGACGTATCTGGTGGGAAGGAAAGAGTAGAGAACTGCAGACAGGCAACTACGGGCGAGGCGATTCCGGTTTCAATCTCAAACATCGAGACACGCCACGCCCGCAGAGAGAAAACGTAGATTCAAGCGCCCAACAACACCCCAGTCCTGAACGGGCGCGTCCCCGTCACGCGGCCCAACGGCGCACCCGTCGTCACGAAGCGAATCGCGCGACGCATATAAAACACGCCTTCGGTATTGCTCGAAATCGTGGTGGTCTCATCCGTCAATGGATCGACGATATCGAACAGCGCCTGCCCAACGCGAATCGTCTCACCGATCTTCGCGCGATGAATGAGAATCCCGCTGACCGGCGCATAAAACTGCTCACTGCCCGCGAGCGGTGTCGCCGGCGAGCGCAACGCCGGCATCGGTTTCACTTCACGCCGAATCGCCTTGCGCCACACCAGATAATCGACAATCGCATCCGCGTCCTCTTGTGCCACTTCGTAGGACACATCGCGCTGACCGCGGCATTCCACCGTCACCGCAATCGCACCGTTCGGCACCGGTTTATCCGCCGGCATGTCCTGCTGCAATTTCCACCACAACAGGCTATGCGTCTCGTCGAACGATTCGCCGCCTGAGTTCGTCGCCAGCAACGACGCCTGCGCGCCAAGATACCGCGACAAAGGCTCGAACTCCGGCCACGCTGCCTCGCTCGTGTAGAGATGCATCGCCGCTTCCAGCGAGCAATGCAGATCGATCACCACGTCCGCATCGTACGAAAGCTTCAGCGAAGCCCATTGCAGCGACTCGAACTCGGTCAACGGTTTCTGCTCGGCCAGTTCCTCGGCAATCAGCTTCCGCACGAGCCGCACGTTTTCCGCGGCGTCGGAACCCAACACCTCTTTGGCCCGCGCGTTCAACTTCGTGAACTGCAGGAAATGGCGATTGAAGTTCTTCCCGCTGCCCAGATCGAAACGTCCAAGAAACTGTCCGAGCACGTATTGCCCGAGCCCCACCGGATTCGCCACCGGCACGAGCACGATTTCCGCATCCAGCGCGCCTTGCTGTTCCAGTTCGAGCAAGCGGCGCTTCAGTAACACCGTCGCCAACATCGCGGGCGTTTCGTCGGCATGCAGCGACGACTGGATATAAATTTTCTGCCCACGATCCGTCGGGCCAAAATGAAACGACACCAGTTCACGGTGCGTGCCGATAGCCGGCGAGAGAAGCGGAATCGATTGCCTGTTCATGAACGGAAAGCCTGGTGCGAAAGAGTAGGAGTAAAAGAATCAATTGCCGTACGGATCGAAGTCGAAGTACTTCTTCGCGATCTGCGCGTAAGTGCCGTCCTTGAGCATGGAGACAATCGCTCCGTTGATCGATGCCTGCAACGCCGTCTCGTCCTTGCGGAGGCCGATGCCCACACCGTGATCGCCCATGGAAAGCGGCTCGCCGACAAACGCAAAGCCCTTGCCCGCCGGCGTGCGCAGAAAGCCGTAATCCGCTTCCACGGTGCCGAGCAATGCGCCGTCAAGCCGCCCGTTCTCCAGGTCGGCGAATACTTCGTCCTGGCTCTTGTAGGCCACCACGTGCACGCCGTTCGGCGCCCAGTTCTTCAGCGCATACGACTCGAACTGCGTGCCCGACTGCACGCCGATCTGCTTGCCGGACAACGCGTTCATGCCGCCCGCGAGCGGCGAACCTTGCCGCGCGATCAGCCGCGATTTGAATTGAAACAGCTTCGACGAAAACAGAATCTGCTGCTCGCGCTTCTCCGTAATCGCCATCGACGACATGACGGCGTCGATCTTGCGCGCCTGCAGTGCCGGAATCATCCCCGAGAATTCGAGCTCCACCCACTGGCAGCGCGCGTGAATGCGCTTGCAGATTTCGTTGCCCAGATCGACGTCGAAGCCTTTGACGCTGCCGTCGGGCGCCTTGGAGTCCATCGGCGGGTAGGTCGGGTCGATGCCGAGGCGCACGGTCTGGGGCTCGGCGGCGAACGCGCCACTGCTAAAAGTCAGCGCGGCGCTCAGGATCATCAGCAGAATTTTCATGGGAGACGGAGTGTGAGGTGAGCGGAGAACGACAGCCCTATCCTATGCCGCTCTTGTGCCTCAAAGAAGTCCCGTTCAGACTATCATGATCACTTTTACCGATCACTGGACCCCCAACCGCCATGGCGTTGACGATCTCCCAGCTGCGCGCGTTCACCGCCGTGGCCGAGCATGGCAGCATCCGCGCGGCGTCGCGGGCGCTCGGCATTGCGCAGAGCGGCATCACGCAGCAGTTGCAGAACCTCGAATCGGTCCTCGGCGCGACGCTATTCACCCGCACGAATCGCGGCATTGCGCTGACCGCGCTCGGTCAGCGTTTGCTACAGCGGGCCGGCACGATCATCGGCGAATGCGAGCGCGCCGAGCAGGAAGTGCAGCAATTGCGCGGCGATTACGTCGGCGAAGTGACGTTCGGCATGACCACGGAACCGCTCGTCGACGCGCTCGCGCCGGTGTTGACGCAATTTCGCACGCGCTTCGAGCGGGTCGCGGTGCATCTGCGCACCGGCACGTCGCGAATGATGATCTCGATGATTCGCGAAGGCACGCTGGACTTCGCGGTCGCGCTGGTGTCGAAGCAGACCGATACCGCCGACCTGTCGGTCACGCCGCTTTACCCGTCCGATCCGGTGGTGGTGTGCCGCCGGGGGCATCCGAAAGCAGGCGCGACGTCCTTGGCCGAACTGGTCGATTGCACCTGGGTGGCCACGCGTTCGCCGAATCTCACGGACGATCCGCGGGTCAGCCGTCTGCACCATCTGCTCGACAGTCACGGCTTGCCACCGCCGAACATCATCGCGACGATCGAGGGCCTGTACGAGACGCTGCATCTGGTCGGCGCGACGGATTGCCTGTCGCTGGAAGCATCGGCGGTGGCCACGCGCGGGCCGTTTGCCAGTGTGCTCACCGTCATTCCGTTGCGCGAGCGGGCGGTGGATCAGAACGTCTGCCTGCTGCAGCGCGCGGCGATTCCGCTCACGCCCGCCGCGCAGGAACTCTCGACGATGATCTCGTCGTACACGCGCACGGTGCGGGCGCGTTGATCGTGCGTTCGGTGTAGCGCGGCGCGTCGACAGCAGTCGAGCCAGAATCAACCGATCGTTTCGAGCGCGATCAACTCGTCGACGGTTTGGCGCCGCCGGATCATGCGCGGTTGGCCGTTTTCCAGCAGCACTTCGGGCGCAAGCGGCCGGCTGTTGTAGTTCGATGACATCGCCGCGCCGTACGCACCCGCATCGTGAAACACGACGAAATCGCCTATCTCAGGTGTCGGCATCGTCCGGTTCAGCACGACGCCACCCTCCGCTTGCGTGAAGACATCGCCGGCTTCGCAGAGCGGGCCGGCTACGGCGAACGCGTTCAGCGCTGCACCGCTCGGCGTGCCGTCGCGTTTCAGCACCGTCATCTCATGATGACTGCCGTACAGCGACGGCCGGATCAGATCGTTGAATCCAGCGTCGACCAAAGCGAACTGCCGCGACGGACGACGATTCAACGCATGCACCTCGGCAACCAGCACGCCCGCTTCGGCGACAAGGAAACGTCCCGGTTCGATTTCAAGCCTCACGCGATGCCCGACATGCGCCTCGATCTGCCAACGCGCCGCGTCCCACAACCGGAAATAATGCTCGACGTCAATACGCGCGTCGCCGGTCTTGTACGGCACCGACAAACCTCCGCCGGCCGAGATCGCTTCGATGTCGTGGCCTTGAAGGCCTTTGACCGCGTCGACCATCGCATCGCAGACCCGCGACAGATGCCCATAGTCGACGCCCGAGCCGATATGCATGTGCAGCCCAACCAGCTTCAATCGATAACGACGCACGATCTCCAGCGCCTTCGGCACGTCATCGAGCCAGATACCGTGCTTGCTGTGTTCGCCGCCCGTGTTGGTCTTGTTGCTGTGTCCGTGGCCGAAACCTGGGTTGATCCGCAGCCACACACGATGGCCTTCGGGCGCATGTCGGCCGACGCGTTCGAGCATGTCGAGCGACCCGGCGTTGACGGTAATGCGATGCTCAACCACGGTGGCGAGCGTCGTGTGATCGATCAGATCCGCCGTAAAAACCACGCCTTCAGGATCGCTGTCCGGCGTGAATCCCGCGGCAAGACTGCGTGCGATTTCACCGTGCGACACGGCGTCGACCCTCACGCCAGCGTTGCGCATCAGTTTCAGAATGTGCAGATTCGAACACGCTTTCTGCGCGTAGCGAATCACGTCGAAACTGCGCAGCTCGGCGATCCGTTGACGGATCACATCAGCGTCATAGACCCATAGCGGCGTGCCGTGCTGCTGGGCAAGTTCGACAAGTTGTAGCGGATTGAATGGCGTCACGGTTCCCGGCTCTCGATGTTCAAGCGTTGGCATGCATGACATGATGCGGAGAAATCGGCATTCAGTAAAATACCTATTTTTCAACGATCCATTCATTTCTGATATACCCATCATGGCGCCCACCCACCGGCATATCGAAGTCTTTCGCGCGCTGATGACAGCAGGCAGCGTCACCCGCGCCGCCGAAATGCTCTTCACCTCGCAGCCCACGGTAAGCCGCGAACTCGCGCGCATGGAGCAAAGCATCGGCTTCGCGTTGTTCGAACGCGTGCATGGGCGGCTGCGTCCCACGTTGTCCGCGTTGACGCTCTTCGACGAAATCAAGCGCGCGTATGTCGGCCTCGAAAGGGTGGCCTCCACGGCGGCGAGCTTGCGTGAATTCCAGGGCGGGCAGCTTTCCCTCATCGCGTTGCCCGCGTTTTCACATTCCATCCTGCCGGGCGCGTCGAAACGCTTTCACGACGCGCAGCCCGACGCGAGTCTGTCGATCGCCACGCAGGAATCGCCCTTTCTCGAAGAATGGCTCACGGCGCAGCGGTATGACCTCGGCCTCACCGAGCACGGCGCGCCGCCGGCCGGCACCCGCCTGACGCCCCTGCTCGAAGTGGACGAGGTCTGCGTGCTGCCCGACGGGCATCCGCTGCTGGCCAGGCGGGTGATCGCGTTGAAGGACTTCGCGAACCAGCCGTTCATCAGCCTGTCGTCGAACGATACTTACCGGATTCAGATCGACGAAGCCTTCGCTCGCGCCGGTATCGCGCGTCGGCAGACCGTCGAGACACCCACCGCCGTTTCCGTGTGCGGTTTCGTGCGGCAAGGCCTCGGCGTGGCGATCGTCAATCCGCTGACTGCGCTCGATTTCGTGGGGCGGCAGTTGCATATCCGCCCGCTTGCTGTGTCGCTACCGTTTCGCGTGAGTGTGATTCATCCGGAGCATCGACCAGCTCATCCGCTCGCCGGCGCGTTCGTTCAAGCGCTGCAAAGCGAGGCTGCCGCGCTGCGGCTACAATTGAAAAGTCACACCGGACGCAAGCAGCCATAACGCCGTTGTCCGATCAGCGACACCTACGAGACGAACCGCCTTGACCGTCCTTCGCGGCGAGCGAGGCGCGTTAGGTCCCTTCTCAGCACACGGCCGTTCGCATCGCGCGAACCCACGCCGATCCACCCGGCAATCAGACCGGGCACGCTTCACGCTAAGCACCGTAGCAAACCGATTGCGGACGTGACCTGCGCATTGATCGCGCATTCGTGCCGTATGAAGTGTTCCCACGTAAGTCGTAGACCATCAACCGGAGTTTCCCAAATGATGAATCGAGACAATCCCGTCTGGCTGATCACAGGCTGTTCCACCGGCTTCGGCCGTGAACTCGCGAAGCTGGTGCTGGAGCGCGGCTGGCGCGCGGTGGTGACCGCGCGCGACGCGTCGAAAGTGAAAGATATCGCCGAAGCGCACGGCGACCGCGCGCTAGTGTTGCCGCTCGACGTGACGAACCTCGCGCAGGTCGAGGACGTGGTCAAGCAGGCGAAGCAGCGTTTCGGCCGCATCGACGCGCTCGTCAACAACGCGGGTTACGGCTATCTGGCCGCGGTGGAAGAAGGCGAAGACGCCGAAGTCCGCGCGATGTTCGAGACCAACGTGTTCGGTCTGGTCGACATGACGAAAGCGGTGCTGCCGATCATGCGCGAGCAGCGCGGCGGGCTGATCGTCAATGTGTCGTCGATTGGCGGCATTACAAGTTTCGCGGCGACCGGCTATTACCATGCCACCAAGTACGCGGTCGAAGGGTTGTCGGAGTCGCTGGCGGCGGAGGTGAAGCCGCTCGGCATCGACGTGCTGATCGTCGAGCCGGGACCGTTCCGCACGAACTGGGCGGGACCGTCGATCAAACAGTCCGCCACGCTGATCGACGACTATGCGAGCACGGCCGGCGAGCGCCGCAAGCAGACCGAAGCGCGCAGCGGCAAACAGGCGGGCGATCCGGTGCGCGCAGCGCAGGCGATCATCGACGCCGCGCTGTCGGATACGCCGCCGTTGCGTCTGCTGCTTGGCAAGATGGCGCTCGAATTGGCGCGCAAGAAGCTTGACTTCATGCGCGGCGATTTTGATGCGTGGGAAGCGGCAACCGTCGGCGCGGATTATCCGGAAGGGGCGGGTTAAGGGCGCCGGATGGCCCGGCGTGTTTTGCCGGGCCGTGATTTTGTCGTGCTGTTGCTGGGGTCGATCAGCCGATCAGCCGATCAATCAACCGGTCGGCCAAACTCAAAACTCAACCAACGCAAAATCTTCCTTGCCCACGTCGCACAGTGGGCAACGCCAATCCGCCGGCACATCCGCCCAGCGCGTGCCCGGCGCGATATTCTCTTCCGGCAGACCGGCGGCTTCGTCGTAGATCCAGCCGCAGATCACGCAGACCCATTGCTTGAAGTCATCCACCAGGACTGGCGCGTCGGTCACCGGCACGTCCGCCACTTGCGCATCCGCCGACGCGTCGAGGCTCACCACCAACGGCGCGGCAGTTCCGCCGCTCGTCCCGGCGAGACGCGCCTGCAGGCTTTCCAGCAGCCGCTGCGCCTCGGCCAGCGTCAAATCGATCCAGTACGGATCGCCGGCACCGTCATTGAGCCGCTCGGCGGAAAACTGGATTTCTACGGCTACGCCCTTCTTGTAC
The DNA here is from genome assembly GCF_000745015.1 of Burkholderia sp. 9120. NCBI lineage: Bacteria > Pseudomonadati > Pseudomonadota > Betaproteobacteria > Burkholderiales > Burkholderiaceae > Burkholderia > Burkholderia sp. 9120. Next base: position 5,996,749 of record NZ_JQNA01000002.1, read on the forward strand.
ATGGCAAATCGGAATATCGAGGAAGCCGGCAGCGCGTCCCGCAAGAAGACTTCTCGGGGAGCACACCGGCATAGGTCGGAAGCGTCAAACTGAAACTTCGCAGCGGGGTCAGACGAACTGGTTCAGCACGATGGCGGCAATCAGGCCGGCACCGCCGATGAGGCCCAGCAATTGCAGCAGAGTGAGGGATTTACGCGATGCGGTAGGGGTTTGTTGCGAAGTCACGGGCTGGGTCTTCAAAGTCGGAAAAAGCGAAATGGTACACGGGTCCGCGACCGGCACATGCCGTTTAGCGCAAACCCGCGTGCATCAGATGCAATATCGGATGCCATTATCGCCGCTCGACGGCCGCTCATTACCTACCGAACGGAGATGGACTCATTCCCCGCGCGGCGCAAAGGCAATGGCAGCGGCAACACCCGCTACGAAACCACCGCCTCGCTGGCGCGTTCCGACACCACGGCCACGATCTCGGCCACCGCAGCGGGTTCGAGTGTGAGACCGATATGCCCAACGCCCGGCACGATCGTGACCGGCACCACCCGCCCCGCGTCGGCGAAGTCACCGGCAAAGGCTTCGGCATGGAACGCTTCGTCGTTAGCGCCGACCAGCACTTCGAGCGGTCGCCGCGTCGCGCGAATATTGGCGCGGTAGTGATCGTGCGGGCGGAAATTCTGCATCAGGTTGTACGAGTACTGCGGCGTGAGTTTCGCCGCCGCCTCCGGCGTCAACGCGAAGGCCACGGTGTGCAGATGATTGAACACCGTGATACGCAGCTTGTTGAGCAGAACCAGCACGATAGTCCGCGGCAGCCCCACATTCAGCCAGCCGCCGCCGCCGGGCACCGTGCTCGGCGCATTATGGTGAAGCAACGGCGCAAGCAGCACATAGCGCTCGAAGGCCAGTTGCCGTGCATCGCCCGCATAACGCAGTACGAACCCGCCGCCCGCCGAGAAACCGGCCAGCGTACGCGGCCCACGCGGCTGCACTTCGTCGAGAAAATCGCTGAGGTCGTCTTCGAGCTGGCCGATATACGCAATCGTGCCTTTCCTGCCCGATTCGCCATGGCCGCGTACATCGGGCACATAAACGTCGTAAGCGGCCGCGGCGAGCGCCTTGGCCAGCGTATGCAGGCTCACGCCACTCGCCGACGAGCCGTGAATCAGCACCACGCTGCCGCGCACCTGCGCGACGCGGCTGGCATAAAGCCGATAGGCGAGCGCGGTGTTATCACGTGCGGTGAAACGGTCTAGAGGGGGTAAATCAGAGGTATCGATCGACTTGAAAGGCGCGTTGATCGAATCGAGCGGCGGCGGCGGTTTGGGACCGCCCTTCACAAGCGCCCACGCCACAAAGGCGAGGCCCACCAGGAATACGACAACCGGCATAACCGTATGCAGTTCGGTACTCATCGAATGAGCCTCTCAGGCGATTATTTATGTTTATAGCTTTCCCGATCGATGAACCCGCGCCCCGCGCATGTGTGTTGTGCCCCGCCGCCGCCCGGCTCGCCGCTCATCGTCGCGGATGATTGTACGGTTCCAGGCGGCGCGAAAAAACTCAAATATCTGTTATTCGGTCGCAGCCCGGTCCGGCCGGTCGTGACGCGAATCCCAGAAGCGAATCACCGATGTGTCGCCCGTGCCGGCGCCCACCACCTGATCCGGCGCACCGCTTTCGCGCAGCAACGCGCGCAGTTCGTTGATCACCGGAAACACCTCGTGATTCCAGTCCGAGCCCTGCGAATCGTGTGCGCGCTGTTCGGCTTCGACGATCTCGCGGTCTTCCTTGAAGATGCGTTCGGTGAACCACACGAGCAGCGGCCACGCCAGATTCAGCACGCCGGGAATACCCGGTTTGCGAATCGACAGCAGGCCGAACGTGCGGTTGGTGCGCTGCTCGCGATCGAGCGGCACATAGATGATCCACAGGTCCATGACCAGCGTGTTCTCCGACGTGCGGATCTGCAGCGTCTGATACGGATACTGCGTGCGGATCGTCATCACGTCTTTGTCGTTGTCGCCGCCGGTCTTGCGGCTCTGGCCGAACACGATCGCTTCGCCGATCGGCTGCTGGCCGGCCATACGCGCGAACGTGTAATCGACCTCGACCCAGCCGTCGCCGCGCCGACGGCCCAGCGAGCGTGCCCGCATCTGACCCATCTGCCGGCGGTGCAGGAACTGATGGTTCATGTCCATCAGGTTCTCGTGCATGAACGAGTAATGGCAATTCACCGGACGGCCGAAACGGCGCGTCTTGTACTTCGGGTCCGAGACCGAGCCGAGCGGCGGCAACGCGCGTTCGTCGGCCAGCGCGGGATCGCCCGGAAACACGAAGATCAGGCCTTCCACTTCGCGGCACGGATAAGCGCGCACGCCATTGGGCAGACGATCCTTGCCGAGATACGGCACGTCGATGCACTTGCCCGAGCAGTCGTAGGTCCAACCGTGGTAACCGCAGCGAATCGATTCGCCCTCCACCACGCCCTGATGCAACGGCACCTGCCGATGCGCACAGCGGTCTTCGAGCGCGAACGCCTTGCCGCTCTCCGTGCGAGCCAGCACGATCGGCTCGCCCGCGAACGTCACGCCATGCGTCTTGCCGCGCTTCACTTCATGCGACCACGCGAGCGGATACCAATAGTCAGGGTGAATACCGACGCGGCGCAGATCGCGCACCGGCGCGTTAGTCGCGGCCTGGTCCGGCGTATGCGCGTCAGCGGACGCATGAGCGCTTTTCGACGATGCGTCATGAGCCGGCGGCGCATCGATAGTTGCTTCGACGGTGTCTTGTTCGAACGGGGGAACAGCATGCATAGGTGGGGCCTCCGTGCACGAGCGGATAGAAGGTAGCCGCCTGATTACCAGCGCGGCATCGCCCGTCAGTCTACTCGAAGCGGGCCCCGCCTGGGGTCCCCGGACGCACCCTGGGCCGGCCCGGCGGGCCGTCCAGCGATGCGAGCGCGGCTTGGCACGCCAAAAAAACCGCCGCTAGCTTTCGTCGTGCGCGACCAGCCCGGAGCGCCGTTGCACGCCCCACGAGCGTCCGCCGCGCAGAAAATGCAGCCAGCCGAGCGCTGCGCCCACGTGCCGCACCAACTGGAACGTGAAGGGCTCGGCCACGGCCGCCAGCATCGCCATGCCCAGACTGGAGCCGCTGCGCTCGCCCGTCCAGCGGCGGTAGAGATGAATGCTCCACAGATAGAACGCGAGGTCGATCGCCGTCTTGATGCCGATCACGCTAAAGATCGAGATGACGATCGCGCCATGCCCGCCGAATAGAAACGCGAGCAGCAAGCCGAACGCGGTCAGCCCGTAGATCGGCTGCATCGTGTCGATCGCCTTGACCGGCAGCATCAGCATGCCCAGCGTGCCGTAGCGCGGATTGCCGGTCATGTCGCGGTTCCAGTACTGGGTTTGCAGGAAGCCCGCGAACCAGCGGCGGCGTTGCCGCAGAAAACTGCCGAGGTTGTCCGGCGCGTCGGTGCGCGCATGCGCTTCGCCGACCACCCGCACGTCCCAGCCGAGGCCGTGATCGACCGAATAGCGGCGCAGCCGGTGAATCAGTTCGTAGTCTTCGACCAGACATGCCGGGTCGAAGCCGCCCACATCGACCAGCGCGTCGCGTCTGAACGAGGCGAACGCCCCCGAGATCAGCAGCAGACTATCGGCGCGCATCCACGCAAAACGGGCGATGAAGTTGCGCATGTACTCGTAGGTCTGGAACCACTGGAAGATGCGGCCCGACACCGTCTTGCCGCAGACCGGCACCAGAATGCCGGCGGCGGCGACCAGCTTCGGCTCGTTCGCGAACGCGGCGCGCATGGCGTAAGTGGCGTCGTCGTCGAGCAGCGTGTCGGCGTCGACGGTCATTACCGTTTCCGTGGTCATCAGCGTGATCGCGGCGTTTAGCGCGCGCGCCTTGCCGCCGTGCGGCACACGCAGCCAGAAGAGATTCGGATACAGCGCGCTCGGTGCGCTCAGCACACCGTCGTCGGCGGCGGTCAGGCCGAAGCGTTCGATCAGCAGCTCGCGCGTGTGATCGGTGGAGCCGTCGTCGGCAATCACGATCTGCGCCGGACCGTGCGTCTGCCGCAGCAACGCGGCCAGCGTCACCGGCAGCACGCTCGCCTCGTTATGCGACGCGACGATCACGCCCATGACCGGCAGGTTGCGCTGGTCGTAGTCGGGTTCGAGCGGCGCCGTGCGGCGCATCAGCGGCAACGACTTCCACGTGACGAACGCCAGCAGCAACGTGTCGTACAGCACGTAGGCGATGCCGGTCGACCACGCCAATGCGCCTTTCAGAAAGAAGGCGCGCGCGAACAGCAGCACCCACAGGGCGAGCACGCTGAAATGAATCAGCGAGCTCAGCGGCGTCGTGCGACGCGGCAGGATGCGTGGCGACGCAAGGGCAAGCGCCTGTTCCAGGGTTTTCTTCAAAATGACGACGAATTCTTCGAGGCTGCGGTTAAAGGACTCAACGAAGCGCGATAGGGCTCACGGCACCATGCGCTTCAGCACCGACTTGCGATCGATCCACTGATGCTTCAGCGCACCGCCAATGTGCATGGCCAGCAGCGCATAGAGCGCGTAGCCGAGCCACGTATGCAACGCGCCGAACCGATCGTGCAAGCTCTCCTTGAGCGTCGGATCGAGGTTCATCACATAGCCGATACGCGGCCACGGAAACAGGTTGAACAGCCGCATGGGATGCGTGGCCGCGTCTTTCCACGCGGAATCGTGCAACCAGCCAGACAGCGGCAACGCGATCATCAGTAGATACAACAGGAAATGCGCGACATGGGCGGCAATTTTTTCCCACGACGGAAACTCGCGCGGCAACGGCGGCGGCTTGTGCGACACGCGCCACAAGATACGCATGAGCGCGAGACCCAGCACCGTGATACCGATCGACTTGTGCGTATCGACGACCGGACGCACCCAGTCGTCGGGCAGCGAATCGGCGCTCAGACCGAGCACCACGTTGCCGATCATCAGCAGCGCGATCAGCCAGTGCAGCGTCATCGCGGTGCGCGTGTAGCGGGCCGTTGCATCGTTCGAGTCAGACAGAGAATTGGCTTGGGTGTTCATCGTTGTGTTCCATTCGCGAGCGCAGTGCCGCGAAAGCTGTTTGAAATGCCGGCGATGCCGAAGCGATCAGGCGCCCGACTCAATTAACAAAACGCCTAAGTGTGGCCTTTTATTCCGCCACGCGCGTAAAGGTGTGTTTCAGATTATTTCGATGCGGCGTGACGGGGGCGAGACCGATGCGGTCAGCGCCGTGTGATCAGCGCGGTCGATTCGGTCCGCTTGTCGAAAAGGGGGCGATGTCGCACGCACGGAGTCGTCGGCCGCCATGATCCGCGGCGGCAAATGTCAGATTGTGCCTTTACTGCGTCGCGCGTGCCTGGCGCGGCGAGACCCGTAGGCGGCGCGCCGGGCGACGCGCATTCAGCGGGGCGACCTGCCGTGGGCAGATCGCCGGTCGTTGCTCAAGGCTTCACGAACCGATAATGCCCGACGCCCCACTCATTGCCGTTCGCGTAACCGAACAACTCCGCGACGGCCATATAGAACATGCGCCAGCGCTGCAACCACACGGCCGCGTCGCGCGCGCCGTAAGTGTCGACGAGCATCGGCATGACGCGCTCACGTGCGGCGTCGAGCGCGGCCAGCCAATGATTCGCCGTGCGCTCGTAGTGCGTGCCGCTGACCCACCATTGCCGCTCCATCCGCAGATGGTCCTGGAAGTTCAGCAGCAGCGCTTCGGACGGCATCGTGCCGCCGGTGAAGAAGTACTTCGACATCCAGTCGCTGCCGTCCTGCACCTGGAAGTGATACGCAAGCGTGCGATGCACGAAGATATGCACGAACAGTTTCGCTTCGGCATCGTCGCGCAGCCAGCGCGCGATTTTCGCGAGCAGCAGGCCGTAGTTCTTCATATGCTCGAACATCTCGATCGACACCACGCGGTCGAAGCCCTCGCCCAGTTGCGCCTGATCGAATTCGAAATCGACGACATTGCCCGTGACCACGGTGAGGTTCTGCAAACCCCTTTCCGCGGCGCGCGCTTCGATGAAAGCGCGTTGTCCGTGCGAGTTCGACAGCGCGACGATTTGCGCGTGCGGATAGCGCGCCGCCAGCCACAACGACAACGAACCCCACCCGCAGCCGAGGTCGAGAATCCGCTGACCGTCGGCGAGTTCCGCGCGTTCGGCATAGCGTTCGAGCATGGCGGCTTCGGCTTGCGCGAGCGTCTCGGTGCCGGTCGGATACAGGCAGCACGAATACTTCAGATGCGGTCCGAGATGCGCGTGGAAGAACGACGCGGGCACCTCGTAATGCTGCGTATTGGCGGCTTGCGTTTCGATAGCGATCGGACTCGCGCGCAATTCGTCGAGCAGACGGTTGAGCCGCTGCGCACGCACCTCGCCGTTGTCGAGCGCTTCATCGCGCAGACGCTGCCGCATCAATTGGCGCATGCCGAAGCGGATCAGGCCGTCAGGCAGCCAGCCGCGCTCGCAACTGCGGATCAGCCAATCGTCGCCGGGTTCGGCAGGGGCGGACGGCGGGATGGTGTGGTCGGTGGTGGAAAGGCTCATGAGGCTAACTCCCATCATTCATGTATTTGTCGGGACGCGCACTTGCGCTTCGGTCGATATTTCAATGCCGCGGCGGCCACGGAATCAGCGCGCTGGTGGTACGCATGTACTCGGCATAACCCGGACGCCGTTTCGCCATGCTTTCTTCGAGCAACGGAATGCCGGACAGCTTGAGCAACAAAAACGCCATCAGCACCGGCGGCAGCAACGTGAACCAGGCCCACGGCGTCCCCACCGACAGCGCGATATACGCCAGCCAATGCACGCATTCGAAGAAGTAATTCGGATGCCGCGAATAGCGCCATAACCCGGCACGGCACACGGCGTCGCGATTGGCCGGATCGGCCTTGAAGCGTTTCAGTTGGCGGTCGGCCAGGGCCTCACCGATCACCGAGGCGATCCACAGCGCCACAGCCAGCAACATCCAGCCGGTGGCCGGCGCTTGGGTCCGGTACGACGGCACCAGAAACGCGATCGACAGCAACATCGACACCACCACCTGCAACTGGAAGAACCAGAACATCTTGCTCGCGGCCTCATCGCCCCATTCCTCGCGAAAGCGGTGATAGCGCGCGTCTTCGGGCTGACCAAAATTGCGCCGCCACAGATGCGTGCCGAGCCGCACGCCCCACACCAGCCCTCCCAGCGCGGTGAGCGCACGCGTGAGCGGATCGCCATTGCCGAGCACGGCGTAAAGCACCGCGACGAGACCGAGCGAATACGCCCAGATCGGATCGATCATGCCAGCGTTGTCGGTCTTCAACTGCCACGCCCAGGCGGCGCTGAAGATCGCGACGAGGCCGATCAAGGCAATCACGGCGGCGGCAAGTGGCGGCATAAGGCGCTCATTCAGTAACGATGCGGGTTATACGCGGTGAAAACAGGATCGGATGCGGCAAGCGCGACGCAGGCGACCCACGTGAAGCGCTGACGCACGAACGCGCCCGACGCCCTAGTTTTTATCGCCCGGCGAAGCAAAGCCCGCCTTGCCCAACTGATCCGGATGCTGCGGCACGCGCCTGAAACGCGACGTGTCGTAGCCCATCGCATCGAGACGGGCGAGCATCGACCGGTAGGTGTCGTCGCTCATATCGGGCTCGCGCGAAAAAATCCAGCCGAGGTTTTTGCCCGGATAACCGAGGATCGTGTAGCGATAGTCGGGATCCACGTACAGCGTGAGTTGCGCGACGTGAACCGGCCAGAAGATCTGCACGCTCCACTCGCCGCCCTCCTTGCCCGGCACCGGCGTGTCCAGAAACTGATAGTGCTTTTCCGGCGAGTCGAAGCTTTTCTTGCGCGCGTAGTACGAGTCGTCGATCTTGCCGTCCGGACGCAATTGCCATTCCGCACGGCTCGCCACCATGTCGCGTTCGGCAAAGTACGGAATATTCGCGATGATGTACCAGCGGCCCATATAGCGCGGCAAATCGACCGGCACGGTGGCGAGCGGTTCACTCGCGCGCGGGTTCGGATTGGGCGGATCGTTGGAACAGCCGGCGAGAGACAACAGCAGCACGGTCGCAACGGCGGCAGCGGAGAACAGGCGGCGCATGGCAAGGGCCTCGAACGTAGCGTCAATAAACGTATTACGTTCGACGGGGCCGGATGGATGCGCGCGCATTGGTACGTGAATCGGTTCGGCTGAATCGGCGTGGTGAGATGAACGCCCATAGCGGACTGAAAGCCACTAAATAATGCTACATTTCGCCCATTCCAGACTTCAATGCTCGAATCGACCGAATGGACAACTTCAGCGGCATCGTCGCCTTCGTGCAAACGGCGGAGGCCTCCAGTTTCGTCGCCGCGTCGCAGCGGCTGGGCGTGTCGCCGTCCGCCGTCGGCAAAAGCGTCGCGCGGCTCGAACAGCATCTCGGCGTGCGCTTGCTGCAACGAAGCACGCGTCGCGTCAGCCTGACCGACGACGGCGAACGCTTCTACGAGCGTTGCCGGCAAATCCTCGACGCGCTGAGCGAAGCCGAATCGATGATGCTGGAAGCCAACGCCGTGCCGCGCGGCCGGTTGCGCGTGAGCCTGCCGACCATCGGCTATCGCTTTCTGCTGCCGATCCTGCCGGCGTTCGCGGAGCGCTATCCGGAGATCGATCTCGAACTGGATTTCAACGACCGCATTGTCGACGTGATCGAAGGCGGTTTCGACGCGGCGATCCGCAGCGGCAACCTGGCCGATTCGCAATTGATGGCGAAGCGCCTCGGCCCGTTCCGCTTCGTGCTGTGCGCGTCACCCGGTTATCTGCAACGGCGCGGCGTGCCGCTCGCGCCTGCGGACCTCGCCGATCATGCATGCCTGCGGTTCCGCTTTCCGACTTCAGGCAAATTGCAGCCCTGGGCGTTTCGCGGGCAGCCGGAAGAAACGGCCGCGCGCTTTCCCACCGCGTTGACCTGCAACAACATGGAAGCGCTGCGGGCAGCCGCCGAAGTCGGTCTGGGCATTGGCTATATGCCCGATTTTCTGGCCCGCGACGCACTCCGCGCGGGAACACTGCAAAGCGTGCTCGACGATCACCTGTCGGACCCCGGGCAATTTTCGGTGCTCTGGCCGTCGAGCCGCCAACTCTCGCCGAAGCTGCGAGCGTTCGTGGACTTCCTGTCCGAACACGTATTCAGCGACGCATAACGCCGTCGATCAGTTCGCGCTATCGTGTCTCGTGTCTGGCACGCCCGCTGTTCCCATCCGATTGGGCCATCATGTCCCTCCGCTTTAACGCCGCTCTCACCGCCTTGCTCGCCGCCGCGCTGTTCGGCGCGACCACGCCGCTTGCCAAGGCGCTGCTCGGCGCGTTGTCGCCATTTCTGCTGGCCGGGCTGTTCTACCTCGGCAGCGGCCTCGGTTTGGCCACCGTGATTCTGGCGCGTCGCATCAAAGGCAAAGGCAGCGCCGCTGGACAATCCGCCGTTCTTCCCCCATTCCCCTTACGCGAAGCACCGTGGCTGGCCAGCGCGATTGTCGCCGGTGGCGTCGCGGGTCCCGCGCTGTTGATGCTCGGTCTGCAAACCACCCCAGCCGCCACCGGCTCGCTGCTGCTGAATCTCGAAGGCGTGTTCACCGCGCTGATCGCGTGGATCGTGTTCCGCGAAAACGTCGACGTGCAGGTGTTTCTCGGCATGGCCGCGATCGTCGCGGGCGGCGTGGCGTTGTCCTGGCAACCCGGCACGGTGGGTTTGCCGCCCGGCACGCTGCTGCTGGTCGGCGCGTGCGCATGCTGGGCAATCGACAATAACCTCACGCGCAAAGTGTCCACGCACGACGCCATGTTCATCGCCTGCCTGAAAGGACTCGTGGCCGGTTCGGTCAACGTGGCGCTCGCCCTCGCGCTCGGCGCATCATGGCCGACGGGTGCGACCGTCGGGTTGGCGATGCTGACGGGTTTTGCCGGCTACGGCGTCAGTCTCGTGCTGTTCGTCGTCGCGCTGCGCCATCTCGGCAGCGCGCGAACCGGCGCTTATTTCTCGGTCGCACCGCTGTTCGGCGTGACGCTGTCATGGTTGCTGTGGCCCGAGTTGCCGCCACCGCTGTTCTGGGTCGCCGCCGCGTTGATGGCGCTCGGCGTGTGGCTGCACATCCGCGAACGGCATGAGCATCCGCATACGCATGCACCGCTCGATCACACGCATCGCCACCGGCACGACGCGCATCATCAGCACGAGCACGACTTCGCATGGGACGGCGAAGAGCCCCACACCCATCCGCATGAACATGCGCCGCTCACGCATGTTCATGCACACTTTCCTGACATACATCATCGTCATTCGCATTGATTTTCGGCGTCGCCGCGCTGCGCGGCGACTTGCTGCACCGCAAGACAAAAATCTCTGTGAAACAGTGTGTGCGATAGACCGATTCAATTGGCATCGGCGCGGATCGCATCCTCTAATGAAACTCCTGTTGTCCGTGCCCGCTGTCCAACCCGCCTCCCCGGAGAGATTCATGTCCCAACCCGAGCCAAATATCGATGAAGTCGTGAGAAGCATCGCAGAGGAGACCGACACTCCCACGGAAACAGTGTCGAAGATGTACGAAGACACCTTGGCCACTTACCGTCACGAAGCGCGCGTATTCGATTACGTGCCGCTGTTCGCAGCGAAAAAAGTGCGCAACCAGCTTCGCCATAACCCGCATCGCAAACACTGACACGGCGCGCGCGGAGACCACCGCCTGCCGGGTTTTGCGTCGTGTCGATCAGTCCGCTCGCGCGCCGATCCGCACGAACCCTTACCGATTATTTTCTTTCCGCTGCTAGACTCTGTGCCGGAACTATCGACTCGGGGGAGTGGGCATGCGGGTGACAATCGTAGGAGCGGGCATTGCCGGGTTAAGCACGGCGTGGTCGCTCGCGAAACTGGGACACGACATCACATTGATCGAGCAAGGCTCGATTCCAAATCCACTGGCCGCTTCGGGCGACCGGACCCGAATGATTCGCCGCGCCTATGGCGACGCCGACGGCTATGCGCGCACCATGGCCGAAGCATTCGATAGTTGGGATCTGCTGTGGAATGATCTCGGCGTGTCCCACTATGCGAATTGCGGCGTGCTCGGCATTTCGCAATTCGCCGGCGACGACGCCGAGCAATTTCGCGGCGGCCTCGACCGTATGCAATTCGAGTACGAACAACTCGCGCCGCAAGAAGCGGCAGAGCGCTATCCCTTTCTCGACCCCGCCACGTTTCGCTACGCGTATCTCGATCAGGACGGCGGTGCGCTCTTCAGCGAGCGCATTGCGCGCGACATGAAAGCGTGGCTCAAGATGCGCGGCGCCGATATCCGTACTCATACGAAAGTCCTCTCGGTCGACCCGCACACCGCTTGCGTGCGTATCGACGACGACAACATCGTGCGCGCCGACCGCCTCGTGATTACCGCGGGCGCATGGACGTTGCAACTGTTCCCCGCGCTGGCCGAAACCTTGATGACGTTCCGCAACGTGGTCGCCTACATGGAGCCGCCCGCGGATCTCGAAGAGGCGTGGGCGAATGCACCGGCAATCGTCGACATCGGCGGATCGAGCGGCGGTTATGCCCTGCCGCCGCTCGACGGCATTGGTCTGAAGTTTGGTGCGGGCATTCACAAGGTCCACGCACTCGACCCCGACGCCGACCGCATCGCGACACACGGTGAAGGCAACAGTGTGCGCCGGCTGTTTGCGCCGCCGTTCAGCCGCATTGGCGATTACACGGTTTCCGAAGTCAAAACCTGCATGTACACCTTCACTGCCGACAGCCGTTTCTTCTCGAAGCGTATCGGCAACACGCTGGTGGTGTCCGCGTGCTCGGGGCACGGTTATAAATTCGGCGCGGCGATAGGCCGGCGCGTCGCCCAGGCGCTCGATACGGACGACGACGCAATGCTCGCGCGCTGGCTCAGAGCCGAGGCCGCCTGAACGGCTTTCGGCGTGACGGAACCCGCTGTGACGACGCGAAATGCCTAACGTGTCGTCACAACAACCCACGCACCACCGCAGCGAGCCGCGCCACCAGCGCATCCGCCTCCTGCGGTTTCACGCCCGCGTAGCCGAGCATGAAGCCGTTGTAATGCTCAGCGTCCCGCTCCGGATGCTGACAGAACGCGCTCAACGCGGCGATATGCAAACCGTGCTCGCGCGTCGCGGCACTCACGTCCTGATCGTGCAACGGCGCGTCGAGCCGCACCGTCAGATGCATGCCGCCGCCGTCGGACGACACCGTCACCAGATCGCCCATATGCCGCTCGATCGCTGCTACCAACGCACTGCGGCGTTGCTGATAAAGACGCCGCATGCGCCGCAAATGCCGCGCATATTTCCCGCTATCGATAAAGTCGGCCAACGCAATCTGTTCGGCCACGCGCCCCTGCCGCGCGATCTCGCTGAGCGTGTCGTCGACCTGCGTCACGAGATGCGCGGGCACAACCATGAAGCCCATGCGCAGCGCCGGAAACATCGTCTTGCTGAAGGTGCCGAGGTAGATCACCGGCGCGTGCTCGACGAGCCCTTGAATCGACGGTAGCGGCGGACCGCTGTGACGCAGTTCGCTGTCGTAGTCGTCTTCGATGATCCACGCGCCGCGCGCCACGGCGTTATCGATGATCGACCAGCGCCGCTCCAGGCTCAGCACGCTGCCGAGCGGATACTGATGCGACGGCGTGAGATACAGCAAGCGCGGCGGCGTCTGTTGCCAATCATCGGCGGTCGGCGCCATGCCGGCGGCGTCGACGGGAATCGGCACCAGTTGCAAACCCGCAGCCTGAAACGCGGCTTTCGCGCCGTGATAGCCGGGGTCCTCGACCCACACGCTATCGCCGGCATCGGCGAACATGCAGGCGCAGAGATCGAGACTCGCCTGCGTGCCCGCGGTGATGAACACCTGCTCCGCGGAACAGCGCACACCGCGCGACACGCGTACATATTCGGCAATCGAACGGCGCAGCGCGGGATGGCCCGAGTTGTGGCCATATCCCAGTTCGCCGGACGGGACCGCACGCCATGCGCGCTCCATCGACGCTCGCCATTGCGCGAGCGGGAATTCGTCGAGCGCGGGCACGCCTGGGCGGAACGGTGTGGGGTCGTCGGGACTGGTGCGTTCGCGCGGCAGATCCGTGACGCGCCGCGATAGCCCACTGCCGGACGACTGCAGCCGTCCTACTGCCTTGGAAGCGGCACTATCCGCGCCACTCACCATGCTGACGATCGAACCGTGCCGGCTCGCGGCAATAAAGCCTTCTTCGGTCAGCCGTTCGTACGCGTACAACACCGAGTTACGCGCAATGCCCAATTGCTCGGCCAGCGCACGGCTCGCGAGCAGACGGCTACCGTGGCGAATCGCGCCGTCGAGAATCGCGCGGCGCAGGCTTTCGTAAAGCAGGTCCTGTTGCGTGAGCTTGCGCCCGCCCAACGTTCGCTCGACGTTCGACATCAACAGACCGTAGTCCAAATCGTGGCTCCAAATTTTGCTCTTCTTGTGGAGCTAACAATGGTGCCACAAATTTCTTATGCTGATGGTTCGGGCGCTGCCGCCACGCTGTAAGCCTCTACGCCTGTTCGACTCAACCTTAGCGTCGTCTCCGCGGCCTGCCCGCAAGACGTCATCCACTCACGAGGAAGTCAAACCCATGTCCGACCCGATCCAGATTCGCCCCGCCGCGCCCGCCGACTTCGACACCTGGCTGCCGCTATGGGACGCCTACAACGCGTTCTACGGCCGCTCGGGCGAAACGGCGCTGCCGCGCGAGATCACGCGCATCACCTGGGCGCGTTTCTTCGATGCCTACGAGCCGATGCATGCCATGGTCGCCGAACGCAACGGCCAACTGCTCGGCATCGTGCATTTCCTGTATCACCGTCATACGACGATGGCCGCGCCCACCTGTTATCTGCAAGACCTCTATACGCTCGACACCGAGCGCGGCAAGGGCGTGGGCCGCGCGCTGATCGAAGGGGTGTACGCGCGAGCCAGGGCGGATGGTCTGGAGCGCGTCTACTGGCAAACCCACGAAACCAATCAGACCGCGATGAAACTCTACGATCAGGTCGCGGATCACTCAGGCTTCGTGGTGTATCGCAAGGCGTTATAACGCCGCAGGTTTTCGATTCCCGCCCCGCCGGCGGACCGTGCCGCTCAAGTTTTACGTGCGGCTTGCCGTTATCGCCATTGGACGGAGCTACTCGCGGCTCCCGCGCGGTTGATCCGCGGCAACTTGGGCGATCTCCTCATGGAGGGGCGCGAAACGGAATCGGAAACTGACCATGCCTTCGATCATCGGCATCGATCTTGGAACCACGCATAGTCTCGCGGCGGTCTGGCGCGACAATCAGGCTGTCCTCATCCCGAATGCCTTGGGTGAGACGCTCACGCCTTCGTGCGTTTCGATCGACGACGACGGCTCGATCCTTATCGGCCGCCCCGCTCATGACCGTTTGCATACGCATCCCGAGCGAACCGCCGCGAACTTCAAGCGCTACATGGGCACGAACCGCAGCGTGCCGCTCGACACGCAAACGCTGCGTCCCGAGGAACTGTCCTCGCTGGTGCTCAAAGCGCTGAAGGCGGATGCCGAGGCCTTTCTCGGCGAAACGGTCCACGACGCGGTGATCGCCGTGCCTGCCTATTTCAGCGACGCGCAACGCAAAGCCACGCGCATTGCCGGCGAACTGGCCGGGCTCAAGGTGCGACGGCTCGTCAACGAACCGACCGCGGCGTCGCTCGCGTATGGCGTGCATCAGCGCGATAGCGAACGCAAGTTCCTGATCTTCGATCTGGGCGGCGGCACGTTCGACGTGTCGGTGCTCGACTTCTTCGAAGGCGTGATGGAAGTGCGCGCCAGCACCGGAGACAATTTTCTGGGCGGCGAGGACTTCACCGAGGCGTTGGTCGAGCTGTTCTGCCAGCGCAATAGCCTGAAACTCAACGCGCTCTCGCCGATCGCCGCGCAACGTCTGCATCAGCAGGCCGAGCGCGCGAAACGGCAGCTCACGCAGCACGGCGCCGATAGCGTCACGCTCAAGCTCGCAGTCAACGACCGCGACGCCACGCTCGAACTCGACACAGCCGCCGCCGAACGTGCCTGCGAGCATTTGTTGCAACGGCTGCGCAAGCCGGTGGAACGGGCGTTGCGCGATTCGAAGATCGCCGTCGACGCGCTCGACGAAATCATCCTCGTCGGCGGCGCGTCGCGCATGCCGATGGTCCGCAAGCTGGTCTCGAAGATGTTCGGCCGCCTGCCCGCCGGGCACCTGAATCCCGATGAAGTCGTGGCGCTCGGCGCCGCCGTGCAGGCGGGTCTCGTCACGCGCGATGCAGGGCTCGAGGAAATGGTGCTGACCGATGTCGCGCCGTATAGCCTCGGCATCGATACCGCCATCCAGCTCGCGCAGGACCAGATCGTGCCGGGGCATTTCCTGCCGATCATCGAGCGCAATACGATCGTGCCGGTGAGCCGCATGCAGCGGATTTTCACGGTGCGCGACCGTCAGCAGAGGCTCAGCATCAAGGTGTTTCAAGGCGAAGCGCGTCTGACCCGGGACAACGTGCCGCTCGGCGAATTCGCGCTCGACGTGCCGCTTCAGCCGGCAGGCGAAGCGGGCGCGGATGTGCGCTTCACGTACGACGTCAACGGTGTGCTGGAAGTGGAAGCCACCGCGTTTCCCGGTGGCGAAAAGCGCACGATGGTGATTGAAGAAAACCCCGGCGTGATGACGCCGGAAGAAATCCGCGAGCGGCTCGTTGCGCTGAGCGCGTTGAAGATTCATCCGCGCGATCAACTCGAAAATCGCACACTGTTGACGCGTGCCGATCGTGTCTATGAAGAAACGCTCGGGGACCATCGGCAGTATCTGGCCGCGCATATCGCGCGTTTTCAGGCGTTGATCGAACGGCAGCACGCCGATGAAATCGCCCTTGCGCGCAGCGACCTGAGCGCGCTGCTGGATCGCTTCGACGTGCATGTGACTTACTGATCGGCCATGACTACGAGTTCTGACAACACCTGGCCGTGGGACGCGCTCGGCATCGAATCGAATGCGGACGAGCGCGCGGTGCGCCGTGCTTACGCGAAGCTGCTGAAACAACAGCGGCCGGATGAGGATGCCGACGCGTTTCAGCGTCTGCGGTATGCGTATGAGTCGGCATTGCAGATAGTGAACGGCAAGGCGTTTTCGGCAATGCCGGCGACGGTGTCGACGATGTCGATGCCCACGCCCGCGGTGCAAACCGTCCGCGAACCCGATGCGTTCGACAGCGCGGTGCAGCTCTGGCAAGACTTCGTCGCGCAACCCGATCAACTCGCGTCGCGCCGTTCATTGGAGACGCTGTTCGGCTCCATCGTCAACATTCCGACGCGCGAAGAACTCGAATGGCAAGCGCTGTGTCACTGTCTGAACGAGGACACACCGGCCGAACTGCGTATGAATCTGAACGCCGTGCTCGGGTGGCGGGACAACACCGCGCATCTGCGCCGGCGCAACGCGCCCATTGCGAATCTCGCGCTGGACCGCGTATTCGCCGACGAGGACTACAACGCGCTGCGTTTGCGCTTCATGAACGCGATGGCGCTGCTCGAAGCGCCGGCGCCATCCATCGCAACCGGCGCGAGAGCGTTGCTGCGTGCCGGCGTGCGCACGGAGATGGAGCAGTTGTTGACCGCACTGGGCCACTACCATCCGAGCGTGGTGCGTCTGCGATTGGATCGCGAGAAGGTCGAGTTCTGGGGCAGTTGCCTGAAATTCCGCATCGGCGTGGGCCGCCTGCTGGGTCCGGCGCTCGCGTTGAATGCGTGGTGCGGCGTGCTGTTCGCCACCGCCTCGCTGAATCCCGCGAGCGATCGATTGTTCGATCAATGGGCGCCGCCGCAACTCGCCATTCTTCTGTCGACGCTGATGCTCGCGCTGGTCACCCTCGCCGCGACAAGCGTGCTGCTTTCGGAACCGCAGCAACAGCGGTTGCGCGCATTGCGTTCCGTCGGTTGGCTGCGTTATGGCTGGATTCCTGCGTGGCTAGGCGCCACCGCCGCGGCGTTGTGCGAAGACGGCAATGGCCGTTCCACCTCGATTGCGATGATCACGCTTGGCGTCTGCACAATCTGGGCGGCGCTGATCCACGGCTGGCCGTCTATCAAGCGGTTGGCGATTCTGGCTGTCGCCAACGCCAGCGCGTTCGGCTTCGTGGGCCACTGGATCGCTACCGACCCGCGTGCATGGCCGATGCCGTTTGCCCATGGCGTGCTGTTCGCGTTCTTCCTCTCGTTCGCGCAAGCCGAGTGGCGCGATTGGCTCGCGCGCCGGCCGCGTTTGTCGTGGGCTTGTCTGCCGATCTGGTTTGCGGGCTTCGTCGCGTTGATCGTGCTGCTGTTGCAGCGTGAAGAGCGCTCGCAACAGTTCGCGTGGGCGCTCTTTGCGGTGATGTCGGCGGCGGGAGGGGTGCTGGAGGCGACGCGCTGGAAGGAAATGCGTACGGCGGTGCCGGCGTTTTTTCGCGGTTATGTGAATATGTCCTGGATGGTGCTGGCTGTCGTGAAACCGGACATCGTTGCTTGTGTGGGCGCGGGGTTGATGAGTATCTGGATCATCGAGGGTGTCAGGCGGCGGCGTGGGTTAGCCGGCAACCAAGAATAGTCGGTTATTGCGACATGGTTGCCGCGCGGCGGTCTTATCCAGCAGTCGCTTTCCACCATAGATACGCGCCGGCCGAACCCACCAATAGGGCAGTAGCCGTATAGAAGACGGCTGGCTTTCTCAGCACGTCCAACCTGTCGGCAGGCGCCATTTCTTCGTTGTCCAGGTCGGAGAAATTGATGCCTCGATCTCTCGGAAAGAGGCTAATCAACATCACACCACCCGAGCCGACAAAAAGTACAAGCAGAAGTATCAGTAAAGGTGTTGTCACCTCAAAACCCTCATCGTTTCATCCACCGAACCGTTAAAGGTGGTTTGAGCGTCGGCCATACCTCACTCCAACATCGCAGACAACAGAGAGTGGACGAGCGAGCGAGAGGGCTTTTCATAGTCGATCGCAAGCTCGACTTTCTGGCAGGGAGTAGCGTTCGGCCGCTCAAAATGAACAATGTTGTTAGCATCGAACGTCCCATGCGCGACCGAGCCATCTGCAAAATGGGCACGACACCCTAAACCCTCACAGCTTCCTCTTCCATTGAGAGCAAACCGTATCCAATGGTCACTTGCCGGCGTTTCGTTTATCGATGCGCCGTCTGAACCGAACCCCATGCGAGCCAACTCATGCGCTTCAAAACTCATTGTCATGTCTGACTGGGAAGCGAGCATCACAGGAAGCGGGTAACACTGACATGCACAAACATCACCTTCCAACGCCGCTTGTTTGCCCATTAGGTTCCCTGCCCACCGAGGACCTCGCGGGACGATTTTCCCCATGGAACAGCATGCGGGGCACTCGACAGTTGCGCCAACGAAAGTCAGTTGCGTTCCGTGGTGAGACATGAGAGCAATACCTTCGGTGGCAGCCCCCCGGCTGAAGACTTGTCGCCGACTTTCAGATAACTACGTTTCATCGCCATTTCCATAATTCAGTCATCCGAATAAATATCGCATTCTCGAAGGTATGAGCAATTGAGAATTTGTCAATAGTTGATGTCGAATCGACTTATGCGGATAACACCCATCGGCATCTGAGAAAAATCCGAAAGCCTCTCGGAATTGCCCCAACAACAAAGGGCGCACCACCCGGTGCGCCCTTCGCCTTCCTGCCATCGCGGTACTACCCATCACCGCCCACCAAACCCCTTACACGAGCAACGCTCAAGCCTCCAACTGCTCCAGCACCTTGCCCTTGGTCTCGATCCCAAGAAAATGCACCGCGATCGCCGCAACAAACGGCACAGCCGCGAGAATATAAAACGCGACCTGCAAGTTACCGCCGATCATCGTCTTCGACACGATAGCCGGTGCGAAAATCGCCGCCACCTTCAACCACGCGCCGCCAACGCCGCAGCCCATCGCACGGATACTGGTCGGGTACAACTCCGGCGTGTACACATACGCCGTGATAAACCCGCAAGCCAGGAACCCGAGCGAGAACGCGCAGCACGTCGCCACCACATACACCGACGAATCGTGGAACACGCCGGCCAGCAGCAATGAAATCGCGCATGCCACAAACGACAGATTGATAATCGGCTTGCGTCCCACCTTATCCACCAGCAGCGCGCAGGTCAGCGACCCCACCACGCCCAGCACCGAAGCCGCCACCGCCAGGTTCAGCGCCAGTTGCAGCGGCGCGTGATAGACCGTGCGATAGATCGTCGGCAGCCAGGTCGAGAGACCGTACTGAATGAAGCCGCAGGTCACCCACAGCATCGCCACGGCGAGCGTGCGCTTCAGATACGCCGGACCGAACAGGTCGCTCATACGGCGCTTCGGATGACGATTGACCATCGCTTCGAATTCGGCCGACTGCGTCACCGGCGGCAACGGCCCCTTCGTGGCGCGTTCAAACGCATGCACGGCGGCGTCGGCGTCGGCCATCCGTTCACGTTCGGCGAGCCAGCGCGGCGATTCCGGCACGAGCTTGCGCAACACGAAGAACAGAATCAACGGCATGCCGCCGATAAAGTACATGACCTGCCAGCCGAAACGCGGCACGATCCAGGCGCCCAACGCATTCGACGCGAGCAGCCCGACTGGAAAAACGATTTCATACAACAGCACGAAACGGCCGCGACCATGCGCACGGCTGATCTCGTTGATGTACGTCGCGGCCACCGGCAGTTCGCCGCCGAGCCCCAAACCCTGAATCACGCGCAGCACCAAGAAAGCGGCAAACGTCGGCGCAAAACCGCACGCAATACTGGTAACGCCGATAATCCCCGAGCTCAGCGCAATCGCCCGCACGCGGCCCTTGCGTTCCGCGTACCACGGAAACACGAACGCGCCGATCAGTTGCCCGACCGAACCGGAGCCGATCAGAAAGCCGATCTCCCACGGTGTCAGATGCCACTTCGCGATCAGAATCGGCAGCGTGGCCGCGATGGCGATCACGTCGAAGCCGTCGAAGAACGTCGCGAGTCCGATCAAAATACGCGCGCGCACCTGCATCGCGTTGCCTGGCAAACGCTCCAGACGCGCGATGATCGAGCCCCGGGTGACAGGGCCTGAGACACCGGCGCTGCTGCGGTCCCCCATAGTGTTATCGATAGTTCTCATGCCGTGGTGCCGTCCGTAGATGTGGTTAGGCAAGCGCCGTCGAGGCGTCGGTCAGGGTGGCAAGGTCGATCGTCCGGCCTTGGTTCATCCATTTGCGCGACAGTTTCAGTTCGCGCGGCGTGTTGATGGCGATTACGCCGCGAATCGCGCCGTCTTCCAGATGGAACAGCGTGGCGCGTTTGCCCGGCAAATCGCCGCGTACGGCGAGTTGCGCGTCGGCCGGAATGTCGCCGAGAATTTGCAGATTGACGTCGTACTGATCGGACCAGAACCACGGAATATCCGCGTACGGTTCGAAGTGGCCGAGCAACGCTTTCGCCGTGGAGATCGCCTGGTTCTGCGCATTGGCCCACGATTCGAGCCGCACGCGGCGCTTCAACCACGCGCTCGGATGATTGGCCACGTCGCCGCACGCGAAAATGCGCGGATCGTCGGTCGCGCCGAAATGATCGACCACGATGCCGTCTTCCACCTTCACGCCCGCCGCTTCGGCCAGCGCCGTATGCGGCGTCAGACCGATGCCGCATACGGCGAAATCGGCGTCCAGCGTCGAGCCGTCCGCGAACGTCGCGCGAATCCGGTTGGCGTCGTTCGGATGATCTTCGAGCTTCACGAGCGACGCATTCAGACGCACGTCCACGCCATTCGCGCGATGCAGGTCGAGCAGGAAACTGGAGACCATCGGCGGCAACGAACGCGCACACAGACGTGGCGCGCCTTCGACCACCGACGCTTCCACACCGAGCTTGCGCGCGGTGGCCGCGACTTCGAGGCCGATCCAGCCGCCGCCCACCACCAGCACACGTCGACTCGCACGCAGCCGCTCACCGAGCGCGACGGCTTCGTCGAGCGTGCGCAGATAGGCAATGTGCGAGGTCTTGACGAGCGCGTCCGGCAAACGGCGCGCCGCGCCGCCCGTGGCAATCACCAGACGGTCGTACTGCACTTCGCGGCCCGACTGCGTGCGCACGATACGTTGTTCACGGTCGATCAAGTTCGCGCAATCCGGCTGCCACGCTTCCACGTTCAACGCGTCGAAGTCGTCGGGCTTCACGAGACGCACGGTGTCGATATCCGCTTCGCCGGCCAGCACCGCTTTCGACAACGGCGGGCGTTCGTACGGCAGATGCACTTCGTCGGCGATCATCACGAGACGGCCGTCGAAGCCTTCCTTGCGCAGCGTCTTGACGACCCAGCCGGCCGCCTGTCCGCCGCCGATCACGACGATCGTGCGCGGCGCTTCGAGTCCTTCGTGTGCGGCTTGCGCCTTGGCAACAGCAGCGTCAGTCATTTTTCCGCTCCGTCATGAACTTGCCTTCCGGCGCCTTCGCGTTCTTCTGCCGCCGCGTATTACCGTCGATGCCGCCGTCGATCGCCCATTCGGCGAACACGGTCGGACCCGGTTCGAAGTCACGCGGCTGCCAGTCGGGCGTGAGTTGATCTTCGTCGGCGTAGTACTCGATCAGGCCGCCGGCCGGATTCTGGAAGTACCAGAAGTACGCCGACGACACCGGATGCCGTCCCGGTCCAAGCTGCGTATCCCAACCGCAGCGGCTGATATGCATGCCGCCGCCGAACACTTCGTGGATATCGCGCACGGTGAACGCGACGTGATTCAGACCGCGCTTGCCGCCCGGCAACGCCAGCAGAAAAATGTCGTGGTGGCCGCCGTGCGGCGCGCAACGCATGAACGCGCCGCGGCCCGGATAGCGGTCCGACATCTCGAAGCCGAGCAGTTCCTGATAGAACTTTTCCTGTTCGGCGAGCTGGTTGGTGAAGAACACCACGTGACCGACTTCGACCGGTTCGGCGCGCTCGTAAATCGTCGACGGCTGATCGACGCGCAAGGTTTGCCCCCACACGTTCGACGGCGAGCCGTGAATGTCGAGCGCGCGCTTGCGGGTCACTTCCACGCGAATCGCCATACCGTTCGGATCGATACAGCCGACCGCGTCGTCGGTTTCGAAATGACCCGGTTGACCGGCAAAGCGGCCGCGCAGTGCGTCGAGTTCCGCTTTCGTGGCGACGCCCCAGGTCACTTCGCGCAACGTCGGGCCTTCTTCGAACGCGGGCGGCAGCGACGCGTCATTCGCGTCCACCGCGAGCACCGTGCAACCGTTCAGCGTTTCGAAGCGCGCATGCGTTTCGTCGTGCGCGACTTCCTTCAAGCCCCAGTCCGCGAAAAAGCGGCGGCAGGCGGCCAGATCCGTCACGCCGTAAATAATCTGTTCAATGCCGAGAATCGTCATAACGTGCCTCTTGCGGTTCCTGCGTGTCGGTTTAGTTGGCCCACGCCAGCGGCGCGTCGTTCAAGCCCCAGTAGAGGCTCTTCTGTTGCATGTATTCGCGGATGCCGAGCCGGCCCTTCTCGCGGCCCATGCCGCTCTCCTTCCAGCCGCTGAACGGCGTCGAGATCGAGAACAGCTTGTAGGTGTTGATCCAGATGGTGCCGGCTTCGAGCGCGCGGGCAATCCGGTAAGCGCGCTTGTAGTCGCGCGTCCAGATGCCGGCGGCGAGGCCGAACACGCTGTGGTTCGCATCTTTCAGCAACGCGGCTTCGTCGTCGAACGGCATGGCCACCAAAACCGGGCCGAAAATTTCTTCCTGGCAGATGCGCGCGTCATTCGTGAGGCCTTCGAGAATCGTCGGCTGAAAGTAGGTGCCTTGTTCGCGGCCATCGCCGACCGGACGCTCCCCGCCGCACAGCAGGCGGCCGCCTTCTTCGAGACCCAGCGCGACGTAACGCTCAACCGTTTCGCGATGCGCCGCCGTGATCAGCGGACCCATTTGCGTTTCGGCGCGCGACGGATCGCCGACGCGCAGCTTGCGCGCGCCTTCCGCGAGACGCTTCATGAACGCGTCGTAGATCGAGCGCTGCACGAACAACCGCGACCCGGCAATGCACGCTTCGCCCGACGAACTGAAAATGCCGTACAGCACGCCGTTGACCGCGTGATCGAGATCGGCGTCGTCGAACACGATGGTCGGCGATTTGCCGCCGAGTTCCAAAGAAACCGGCATCAGCTTGTCGGCCGCGATACGCGCGATGCCGCGACCTACTTCGGTGCCGCCCGTGAACGACACTTTCTTCACCAGCGGATGACGCACCAGCACGTCGCCGATTACCGAGCCCTTGCCCGGCACCACGCTGATCACGCCCTTCGGCACACCGGCTTCTTCGCAGATGCGCGCCAACGCCAGCGAGATCAAAGGCGTCACTTCAGCGGGTTTCAGCACGACGGCATTCCCACCCGCCAGGGCCGGCGCCAGCTTCTGCGCGTCGGACGCGATCGGCGAATTCCACGGCACGATGGCCGCGATCACGCCGATCGGTTCATAGATGCTCATGGTCAGATAATCGCCGCGCGAGGGCGTGACTTCTTCGTCGAGCGTTTCGAGGCAAGCCGCGAAATAGCGGAACGTGTTGGCGGCGCTCGCCACCAGCACGCGCGTTTCGCTTATCGGCTTGCCGTTGTCGCGACGCTGCAATTGCGCGAGCGCTTCATGACGCGCCATGATCAGATCGGCGATGCGATACAGAACCAGCGCACGTTGATGCGGCTTCAATCCCGACCAGTCCGCTTTGCGCCATGCGATGTCGGCGGCTTCGATGGCGTCGCAGGCGTCGTCGGCATTGGCCGTCGAAATTTCCATGTTGACCGACTGATCCGCCGGATACAGGCTTTTGTACGGGTTGCCACGCCCTTGCCGCCATTCGCCGCCGATAAAAATATCGCCGTTGGGCACGAGGCTGGTATCGAAGTGAGTCATGTCGGTCATTCCGGTTTGCTTGCTTCTGCTAATGGCTTAGGGCTTGAGGCTTAAGGCTTAAATCACGCAACGTGCCGCGCGATTGCGCAGCGCGCGAATCGCGCTGTAAGCGGTCAACGCGGACGTCTTCGGGTTATCCGGCAGCGGCTTGCCGCACATTTCTAGCGACATCTCGCCGAACGCGCCGCGCGCGAGAATGCGGTGCACGTTGCGCGTCACGTTCGGGTCCGCGATCAGGCGCACCGTGGTGTGGTCCAGACCGAGACCAGCCAGCGCAATCGTCGCGGCCACGTTGGCGTTCTTCGGATACAGCCGCGCCGCTTCGCGCGCGCTGCCTTCGAAGATCACCGTCTCTTCCGTCAGCGCATTCAGATCGCAGACCTGTTCCGCCGGCGTGCCGAGCCAGCCGGTGGGCGGCTTGCGGCCGGTGTACAGCACTTCGTCGAGGCCGCCCAGTTTCGCGGCGGCCAGCGCATCCACGCCGCCAATTGCGCCGGAGAGCAGCGTCAGCGTCGCGTCGCCTTCGTCGGCGGCGGCGGACAACGCGTCGAGCAACAGCATGTCGGACAGCGCACCGATCGAAGCCACCGCGCAATCGGTGCCGGCCTTCAGCAACGGCACCACGTGATCGACCAGCGCGCTATGTCCCGCGCACTCCAGCGCGAAATGCGGCTGGCTGCTCAACGCGGCCACGGAGGCCACCACGTCCACGGACGACCCCACTACTTCACGCACCGACGCCATATGACGTTCCGGCACGATCACGTGCGACACGCGCACGGTCGGATCGGCGGCGACCGAGCGATACACCGCCTGGCCGATCGCGCCGAAGCCGATCATCGCGACGTCGACGGGTGCGTGATGCCCCGCGTAGCCGGCGTCATGCATGTTCCGGCTCCTCTTTCTTGACCGGCGGGCCCGCGAACGCGGTGGCGAACGAGCCGACCGACAGCATGTCGACTTCGACCAGCACGGGGCCGGCCTTCGCCATACCTTCGCGAATGATCGCGTCGACCTGATCGAGCGATTTGACGCGGTAGTGCGTGAGCTTCAGGCTCTCGCAGAACTGCGCGAAATCCGGTTGATGCAGATCGACGTAGCAGCGCCGGCCACCGTATTGCGCGTCCTGAATGTTGCGGATCACGCCGTAGCACTGGTCGTTCATCAGCACGATCATCACGTTGGCGTTTTCCTGCACGGCCGTGGCGAGTTCGCCGACGTTGACCATCAAGCCGCCATCGCCGACGAGACACACGGTCTTCGCCGCGCTACCAGCAAGCGCAGCGCCGATGCCCATCTGCATGCCTTGGCCGATGCCGCCGCCAAGCGCATGCACGCCCGCGCGCGGCGAGAAGATCTGCAGCATCCGGTTGCCCCAGGTGCTGTTCGAGATCGTGACGTCGCGCACCCAGTTGTAGTCGCGACCCACCGCGCCTTGCAGCGCGTCGACGAGTTGCTTGTATGGACCGAGGCCCTTGCCCACGTCGGCGACTGCGCTGACGCGCGCGGCGGAAAGATCGGCGGCGAAGGTGGGATCGACCTTGAGGCGGCCTTCGAGCAGCGTCGCCAGTTCTTCGAGTACGGCGGAGGCGTCACCGTGAATGAACATCTCGTTGCGATAACCGCGGTTGTCGGCGAGCGCGTCGGCGTCGATGCGATACAGCGGCTGCGGCAGCGCGAGCTTGTACTTCAGCGTTTCATTGCCACGCAGACGCGAACCGACGACCAGCAGCGCATCGCAAGTCTTGTAGAAACTTTCGACCGCCGCGTGCACATTGAACGCGCCGAGCGTCGCCGGATGATCTTCCGGCAGCACGCCACGGCCTTGCACGCTGGTCACCACGCCGAAGCCGAGGGCCACCAGACGTTCGACCGCCTTGGCCGCGTGACGCGTGCCGCCGCCAAGCCACAGCAACGGGCGCTTCGCGTTGACCAGTTGCTCGGCCAGTTGCGCGACGCGCTGCTTGCAATGCGTGAGCGTCGTGATGTGCGGTGCAGCCAGGTCGGCGGGCCATTCGACTTCCGCCGCCTGAATGTCGATCGGAATCTCGACGCTCACCGGGCCGCTCGGCGCGGTTTGCGCAACGCGCACGGCTTCGCGGATGGTCGGCAGCGCGGTGTCGACCGAGCGCACGCGAAACGCGGCTTTCGAAATCGACGACAGCATCGCGAGTTGATCCGGCGCTTCGTGGATATACGCGAGGTCCTGATCGAGGTATTCGGTTTCGATCTGACCGGTGACGTGCAGCAATGCGGTGCCGGCGGTCAGCGCTTCGACCATCGCGCCCGCTGCGTTGCCCGCCGCCGTGCCGGTGCTGGTGAACGCGACGCCGAGGCCGCCCGACACACGCGCCAGACCGTCGGCCATATTCACCGCGCCGGCTTCGCCGCGCGCGCCGACGTAGCGGATCTTGCCGCGGTTATGGATCGCGTCGAGGATCGGCATGTTGTGGATCGAGATCACGCCGAATGCGGTTTGAACGCCGCATTGCTCGAGAAAGGCGGCGATCAGTTCGCCAACGGTGGTTTTTTTAGACATGTCGTGCAACGCCTCCAGAAACATCGATATGACTGCCCGTCGTGTAGGACGACAGCGTCGTAGCCAGATAAAAGAGCGCTTGAGCGGCTTCTTCGGGGCGACCGAAGCGGCCTAGCGGAATGTTTTTCTTGCGCGCCAGTTCGGCGGTCCAGTCTTCCCAGCTCTGGCCCGGCTGCGCTTCTTTCGCGTGACGGCGGCGCCACTGACCCGATTCGACAATGCCGATCAGGATCGAATTGACGCGGATACGCTGCGGCGCGAGTTCCACCGCGAGCGACTTGATCAGGTTCTGCACGCCGGCGCGTGCCGATGATGTCGCCACCATGTGCGGCTCCGGCTGCTGTGCAAGCAACGAGTTCACGCAGACGATCGCGGCGTTGTTACCAGCGCTGGCCGCGTCGCGCAGCATCGGCAGGAACGCGCGGGTCGGGCGGATCACGCTGAAGTACTTGAGGTCGAGTTCTTCACGCCATGCGTCGTCGGTGGTGTCGGCGAAGGTCGACACGCGACCCTGGCCCGCGTTGTTCACCAGCATGTCGGTGCGGCCGAAGCGCGCTTGCACCGCTTGCGCGAATGCGCTGACGTCGTCGGTATCGAGCACGTCGCAACGGCGCGCGAGAAGCGGTGCGTTGGGAAACTGCGCGTTCAGCGCGGCTTCCGCTTGCGCGAGACGCTCGGTGTCGCGGCCGCAGATTGCGACCGCGACACCGGCTCGCAGAAACAGTTCGGCAGTCGCGAGGCCGATGCCGGACGAACCGCCCGTCACCACCGCCACCTGCCCGGTCAAGTCGATTTGAATCATCAGAGCCCCAGTGCCTTCATGTATTTGCTGCCTGCATTCGGCCCATTCTTCGGCCGGTAGTTGAGCCGCTGCGAGAGTTCTTCGGCTGCGCGGCGCACCTTGTCGATCAGTCCGCTGTCCAGCAACGAGGCGTCGATCTCGTGGCGCGGAATCGTCGTCGTGATCACGGCGACGATCCGACCCGTGTCATTCCGCACTGGTGCACTGACCACCGAAATACCGCGCTCGAACGACGACTCGCTGATCGCAAAGCCGCGCTTGGCGTCGTCGCGAATCCGTTCGTACAGGTCTTCCAGCGTGATCGGCGTCTGTTTCGTGAAGCGTTCGAGTTCCGGTTCGGGATACAGCTTCTTCAGGTCGTCGAGCGTCATGTCGCCCATCAGCACCTGACCGTGCGTCGTCGCGTACGCCGGGAGACGCGTGCCGACGTTGACCTTCACCGAGCTGAAAATCGGTGCGTGGCTTTGTGCCTTGGCGACGAACACCACATCGCGTCCGTCGCGAATCACGATATGGCTCGTCAAGCCGGTGTCGTCGCGCAATGCCTCGATGATCGGCAGACCGAGGTCGGTCAATTCGAGCGAGCTCAGATATTCGAAACCGAGCCGCAACACCGCGACGCCGAGGCGATAGTTGCGGTCCTTGTCGGCGCGTTCGAGAAAGCCGAGCGATTCGAGCGTTTGCAGCAGACGGAACACCGTCGTGCGGGGAATCTTCAGGCGCTTCGATAATTCCGGTGCGCCGAGAACCGGCTCGCGTGGCGAGAATTCCGTGAGGATCCTCAGACCGCGTTCGAGACCCGGCACGCGGTAGCTGGCTTCGCTACCGGTGTCGTTGCGGTCGTCGTCCGCGTCGCGCTCGGCGTTGATGAGGTCGGGCGTCATTCAGGGCTCCGTTGTCCGTCGCTCGCGCGGCAGAACGTGTCGATGATCGCGGTAGTCGCGGCGGGCGCTTCGATATAGCCGGCGTGCCCCGCGTGCGGCACGACCTGCAGTGGGGTGCGCGCCGCCAGCGCGAGTCGCTCGCAGGCGGCCGGGGGCGTAATGGTGTCGTCCGCGCCGACGGCGACATTGATGCGGCCGGTGTAGCGCGCGAGGTCGGCGGCAAGATCGGCGTTGGCGAGCAGATGCGTGGCCTGCGCGTAGCCGTGCGGGATCACGCGCGACATGTTCCAGCGCACCCAGGCGCGGGCTTCGTCGTTGGCTAGCGCGGACACCATGTTGGCGCTGCGTTTTTCGGCGAGACCTTGCGGGCCGAGTTCGGTCAGCATCGCGAGGCGCTGGTCGCGCTTCGTGTCGCGTACGTCGGCGGAAGCCGCGCCGTAGCCGCCAGCCGGCGACAACAGCAGCAAGCCGGCCACGCGCTGCGGGTACGCAACAGCACACGCACCGGCGACGATCGCTCCTAGCGAATGGCCCACCAGCACGCAACGTTCAATACCGAGCGCGTCGAGCCATTCGTTCAAGACCGTTGCGTAATCCATGGCGTTCGGCGATTCGACCGCGACCGGCGTGGACGCGCCATAACCCGGCGCGTCCCACGCCAGCACGCGGCGCGTCGCGCCGAGCACTTCAAACTGCTGCACCCACGAGGCCGCGCCCGAACCGATACCGTGCAACAACACCAGCGGCAACGCGGTGCCGTTGCAATTGCTGTCGCTGTCCGCGTACGCCGCTTCGCGATAACTCACCGCGCGCTGCGAAGCCAGCCCGATTTGCAGTGCCGGGAAACGCGCAAGGCGAGCTTCGAGCCCGGCGTGCGTGGCGTGCTGATCGGCGGTAACGGTTGGAACAGCGGACATGATTTCCTTCGTGGGTGTTTTCAGGGCGCTTAGGTGCAACTCGATGCAACGAAGCGCGCTTAGCGCTTGAGCTTCGCCAGCGGCGAATCCGGCGGATACGTCGGCGTGATCGGCTTCGGCGAACCGAGCATCACGCACATCAGCGCGTCTTCTTCGCCGACGTTCACTTCCGTGCGGTACACGCCCGGCGGCACCGAAATCAGATCGCGCTCGCCGAGCACGGCTTCCCACGTCTCGCCGTCTTTCTCGCAGACCACTTTCATCTTGCCGCGCAGCACGAAGAAGATTTCCTCGACGTCCATATGAATATGGCTCGGGCCGATGTTGCCGGCCGGAATCACCATCGTCGAAAACGTGAAACCGCCCGCGGGCACCGTGTTCATGTCTTTCGCGACGCCCGTGCCGCCCGTGCCGACGTAGCGCATTTGCGCGCGGCGGTACTTCGGGTCGTAGTCGGCCTGGAACTTCAATGCGTCCCAGTCGTAGCGACGCGTTTCCAGGCGCGCGACGCGGCTGTCCAGCCATTGGTCAAAGCTTGCGTCCGCGGGTTGTTCCCACGATTTGCGTTCGAGTTCGGCGTCCGCCATCTCTTTCTCCTTTCGATTCGACAAGATCAATTCATCACGAAGCCGCCGTTCACCGGCAGCAACTGGCCGGTCACGAAGCGCGCGGCATCGGACAACAGGAACAGCACGGGCCCGGTCACGTCGTCGGGCACTTGTGCGCGCGTCAGCGCGCGGCCTTGCAGGTAATACTGATGACGCTCGGCGGGTACGTAGGCAGTCGCCTCGACTTCAGTCAGGCCCGGTGCGATCGCGTTGACGGTCACGTTGTGCGCGCCGAATTCACGCGCCAGAGAACGGGTCATCGAGATCACCGCACCCTTGCTCGCCACGTAGGCGAGCAGCTTCGGCGCGCCCCACATCGCCGTGTCCGACGCGATGTTGACGATGCTGCCGTGGCCCGAGTCGCGCAGATACGGCAGCGCGGCGGTGCTCATCAACCAGGTGCCGCGCACGTTGACGTTCATCACGGCGTCCCACGTGTCGACCGACAACTCGTCGGCGAACTTGCCGCCGGAGTTGGTGATCGCCGCGTTGTTGATCAGCGCGTCGAGGCCGCCGAGTTGCGCCGCGGCCTGCTGCGCGAATTGCGTGATGCTGGCAGGATCGGCGAGATCGAGCGGCAGATAGCTCACCGCGTGCCCTTGTTCAACGAGCGACGCAGCCAGCGCGTTGCCTTCTTCATGCAGCACATCGCCGAACACCACGTTCGCGCCGGCTTGCACCAGCGCGCGGACGAACGCCGCGCCGAGACCGCGCGCGCCGCCCGTCACGAGGACGCGCCGGCCGGTGAGCGCTGCGAGCGCGTCGTTATGCATGGCTGTGGCCTGTTTCGGCTTGTGCCGCTGCCGCCGTCGAGCCGGATTCAGCATTCGCCGCTTGCGCGCGATGCGCTTCCAGCGCCGCAAAATCCTGCTGCGCGCGCTGACGCAGCATGCGTCGCACACGCGTCATACCGACGTCGTGCTGATAGAGGAATTCCTGATCGCGTGCATTCGGCGCCATGCTTTCCAGCACGTAGCGGTCTTGCTCCAGCACCGCCCAATGCAAACCTTCCAGACGATTGCGATACATGAAGCGCCACGCGTCGCGCTGCCAGCCGGACACTTTGCGCGTGCGCCAGAAGTACACCTGGCAGTGGTTTTCGTCGACGGGAACGGCGAAGCCGATGATCCCGAAGTTGCCGCCCGGGCCGAACTTCTTCTTGTACGGAATCGCAAGGCGCATCCACAGGCAGCCGGTTTCGCCGAGTTCCACCCAGTCGAAGTTCACGTCGCGCTGGCCGACCTTTTCGAACATCAGGCCGGTTTCGGTTTTGCGCACGCGCATGTCGGCCTGCTTGTCGCCTTCGGCCATGGAGTGCGACGTCGCGTGCAGATACGCGCCGTGCATCGGGTCCATCACGTTGTCAATCGCGTACTGGTAATTGCACTTCCAGTTCGACATGCACAGGAAGTTCGCGTATTCCTCGCCGACCAGTTCTTCCGGCAGCACGAGCGGCGTCGGCTCCTTATGCGCGTCGTCGCCGAACCACAGAAAGATCGCGCCGGCATGTTCTTCGACCGGATACGACTTCACGCACTTCTGGCCTTCCAGCGGACAGTTCGACACGGCCGGCACTTTGGTGACCTCGCCGCTGCCGTCGATCTCGATGCCGTGATACCAGCACGCAACGCTACCGCCGAGATTCCAGCCGAGCGACAGACGCGCGCCGCGATGCGGGCAGCGGTCTTCAAGCGCGCGAACCTGGCCTTCCTTGTCGCGCCACAGCACGATCTGATCGCCGAGGCGCGTAATGCCGACCGGCGCGTCGCCGACTTGCCAGCTCGGTGCGACGGGATACCAGTAATTACGCAGACCTTTGTCCAGATAGGACTGGATCGGATCGGCCGCGCTTTGGGTCGTTGTATTGGGGGACGTCATCAAAAGACTCCGGAAACGAAAGCGATGAAACGTGTTCGGGAAAGCGCGCTTATTCGGCGAGCAGGCGGAATTCGGCGGCGAGGCGGTCGGCGTCCCACGTGTTGCCTTCCGGGGTGCGGAAGCCCACGCGATTCAAACCGTCGGCCACTTCCTGCAACTCCACCGCGCCGGCGTCGAACACTTTTTCGAGTGCGTCGCCGAAGTCGTTTTCGTACTGGGTCGGCTCGGCCTTACGCGTTTGCCAGATGAAGTTGCCGGTTTCGCCCGGCTTCTCGATCACGCCTTTGCCGGCGACGTTATTCGGCTGCGGCGCGAGCCACGGCTTCAGGAAGGGATTGAAGTTCACGATTTGCTCTCGCATGTCATTCCACCTTGATCTGGATTTCTTCGCCGGCGAGTCGCACTGAGTACATCTTCAGGTCGCGGCCGCCGGGCTCTTTCAGGCATTTGCCGGTCGGAATATGGAACACGGCTTCGTGCAGCGGGCATTCGACGGTGTCGCCGTCGATAAAGCCCTGCGTCAGCAACGCGAACGCATGGGGGCAGACGTTTTCCAGCGCGTACAGCGCATCGCCCACCTTGTAGATGCCGATCTCGGTGCCGTCGAGCTTGAACTCGATCGGCGCGTCATCGGACAGATCGCCGGCATGGCCGGCGCAGCGCCATTGTTCAGTCATTTCTCGCCTTCTCCTGAAGCCTTATGTTCCACCTAAGGAACATCAGTTCGTGTATGGATAATTATAGGAGTGGCTTCAGCGAGAAAAAATAAAAATCTGAACCGCCTGGGGAAAACACCGACTGTGGCTTTCGCAACACAGCATTGCGTGATCCGGCCGAAATCCTTGAATCGCGCGCAGCGCCTTCTGGCGCTAGGTTGAGACGTTATTGGCAGACAAATAGAAAAGCACCGATGCGGGTTTGTACGGGGTCCGAAAATTTATTTTGACCACTTCTAGAGTCACTATACTTTCCATAGGCGATACAGACGCCCATAGGTGGAACATAAAGCGGTGCAGTTTTGGCGCATAAACCCAAAGCTGCAATCAACCCCAAAGCAAGGATCAGGGACGACGACATCGGCGCAGGCCAATCCGTCGTGTGATCAGGAGAACCAACGGTGAAGCACATCATTGCGGCCGGCTTGACGGCAATCTGCGCAACAACTGGCGCATGGGCGCAGAGCAGTGTGACGCTATACGGCAGCCTGGATGCCGGTATCGCGTACATCAGTAATGCGGGCGGCAGTTCGAAGTGGATCGAGGAACAAGGCAACATGCAGCCGGACCGCTGGGGCCTGAAGGGCGTCGAAGATCTGGGCGGCGGGCTGAAGACGGTTTTCCAGTTGGAAAACGGCTTCTATACGAACACGGGCGCCTTCGCTAAAGCGGGCGTGCTATTCAATCGGCAGGCGTTCGTGGGATTGAGCTCGGACAAGATCGGCACGGTGACGCTCGGCCATCAGACACCGTTCAGCTTCGACGTGCTGGGTCCGCTGAGCACCGCTTATCTGGCCGCCAGCTGGTACGCGTTCCATCCGGGCAATATCGACGAACTCGCCGACACGGGCGTCGTGCCGTTCGACAACTCGGTGAAATTCCGTTCCGCGAGTTTCAACGGCTTTTCAGTCGGCGCGATGATGGGTCTCGGCAACACGACCAACTTCTCGACCGGCAAGACGCTGAGCTTTGCGCTTAGCTATGCGAACGGCCCGTTCAAGGCCGGCGCGACGTATGCGAACGAGCACGACCGGACGCCGTCGATCATTACGACGGGCATTACCAACTTCCAGGGTGTGGCTGCGGCGACCTACACGGCGGACAAGGTCGAGAACATGGGCGCGGGCGCGTCCTACCAGTTCGGCAAGCTGCTGGTGCATGGTCTGTACACGCGCGTGAAGCTGGAATACGCCGGTCATTCGAACACGTACCAAAGCTACGATGCGGGCGCGAATTATCAGTTCACGCCGTTCAATAGCATCGCCGGCGGCGCCGCGACCACGACGCTGGCGGGACATCGCTGGACGCAGTTCGAGATCGGCGATATCTACGCGCTGTCCAAGTCGACGCAGTTGTATGTGAATGCACTGTATGAGCGCGCGGGTTCGAATACGGACGCCGCGTTCTTTACCGCGGGTGTGTCGAGCGGCCGGAATCAGACGATTTTCCTGACGGGGATTCATCACTCGTTCTGATGCGTTGATCGTCTGATGCGGGACGGTAGCGAAAATGCAAAAGCGCGCGAGTCGGCTGTGAACACAGCCTGACTCGCGCGCTTTATTATTGAGTGCGCGGCAGAATCAGCTCGCCGCAACCGGCCTGCGGCGTGCCTGCGCTGCGGTCGGATCGTCCGGACGCGGACGATAGCTCAGACGCTCGGACAATTCGAGCGCCGCCTGGCAGACCGAGATGATGAGCGGCTCGCGCTCCTCGGCCTCGCCGATATCCGAACGCGGAATCGTGACGGTCAATGCGGCGGCGATCTTGCCGCTTTGATCGCGCACCGGCGCGCTCACCACGGAAATACCCCGCTCGAACGACGCTTCGCTCAACGCATAACCCAGCGCCGCACTTTCGCGCACCCGTCCGTACAGTTCTTCAACGGTATTCGGCGTGCGTTCGGTGAAGCGTTCGAGTTGCGGCTCGGGGTACAACTGGCGCAATTCCTCGAAACTCAGATCGCCCATCAGCACCTGGCCATGCACGGTGGCATGCGCCGGCAGACGCGTGCCGACATGCACCTTGACGGAGCTGAACATCGGCTCGTGGGTTTGCGCCTTGGCGACGAACACCACGTCGCGCTGATCGCGAATCAGCAGATGCGTGCTCAGGCCGGTGGCGTCGCGCAAACGTTCGAGAATCGGCGTGCCGACGTCGGTCAGTTCGAGCGAACTCAGATACTCGAAGCCGAGCCGCAACACCGCGACGCTCAGCCGGAAATAACGATCGCCATTCACGCGTTCGAGAAAACCGAGCGCTTCGAGCGTCTGTAACAAGCGGAACGTGGTGGTGCGCGGAATGCCGATGCGTTTCGACAATTCGGGCGCACCGAGTACCGGTTCGCGCGCGCTGAACTCAGCGAGAATCCGCAGCCCGCGTTCGAGGCCCGGCACGAGATAAGTCGATCCGCCGGCGCTCTCTTCGTCGGTGGAATCGTGGGACTCGGCGCCTTCCATCTGGACCGACGACAACGCATCGTCCGGCGAAATCGCGGCCGCCTCGCCACGTGGCTTTGCCTGCTTGCGTCCCACTCCTGTTTGCTCTTGTTTTGCCATCTTGGCTGCCGTTTCTGCGGTTCATCGTAGTCAGATCAGCATCATAGCGCGAAGCACCCGGCGGTCATTTATCGACGCCGCAGCCCATTCGCGCGGTGCTATCCTTTGATGCGGTCCACTGCGCGCCGCCTCACTGCCGCGCTTTCGCTCCGCTCAAGCGTCCGGAGGCCACGCTCATGTCCGATTCCATCCAGATTCAGGTTGCCGACTCGCATCTTTATCCGGGCTGCGCGGTACGCATTCCGCATTTACCCGAGTCGGCCCGCGAGGCGGCCGCCGTCGTCGAATTCGCGGATGGCTCCGGCGCGAAGGCAACCTGTCACCGCCGCGCGCTCGACGAACTCGAATTGGCCGTGGACCGCTATGCGACCCAAAAGCGTCACCCTGTTGATAGTCGACAATGGCTGCTGCTCGCCGTCGATGCAACGCACAATAGTTGGCGCGTCAAGCGCCGATTGCCTTAGGCCGCGTCTTGCGGCTCGCCCGGATCTGCCACCGTTGGCGCACGCGCACGTTCTCACCGTGCGCGGCCCCAGCGCCCGTCACGCCCACTCTGGAAACGACCGATGACCGACCACGACTCCACCCTGCCGCCCAACGCCAACAACGCTGACCACACCGACAACGCCCCCGACGATCCCGAACGCCGCCGCGTTCTCACCGGGCTCGCGGCGGTCGGCCTCGGCATCGCGCTAGCGGGCTGCAAGACCGAGCAAAGCCTGTCGGGCGACGGCGCACCGCGCAGCGCAGCCGACTTGCGCCTCGATGCCGCGCTGCACGATCAGGTCAAGCACATCGTGGTGATCTATGCGGAAAACCGCAGCTTCGCGAATCTGTACGGCAACTTCCCCGGCGTGCAGCATCCGCTCGACGCCGTCAGCGCCGAGCGCTATCTGCAATTCGACCGCGATGGCAAAACGCCGCTGCCGCGTTTGCCGGCCATTTGGGGCGGCCTCGTGCCGCAAGCGCAGGAAGTGGACGGCAAGCGTTACATGATCGCGCAGAAGGACCTCGGCAATCTGCGCAACCAGCCGTTCCATATCACCGACGCGCAAGGCGCGCCGCTGCCCAACGGCGTGATCACACGCGACCTGGTGCACCGTTTCTATCAGAACCAGATGCAGATCAACGCCGGCCGCAACAATCAGTTTGCCGCGTGGGGCGATTCCGGCGGCCTCGTGATGGGGCACTACCGCAATTCCGCCGACACGCTGCGTCTGTGGAATCTGGCGCAGCAATACACGCTGTGCGACAACTTCTTCATGGCGGCTTTCGGCGGTTCGTGGATGAACCACATCTTTCTGATTTCGGCGCAGCCGCCGTTCTATCCGGACATTCACAATAGTCCGGCGAAAAAGCTGGCTTCGGTGGTGGAAGGCGACGATCCGACCGGCACGCGGCTGAAGCTCGCGGCAGACTCGCCCGCGTCCGCGCTCGACGGTCCGCCGAAATTCGTCAACGACGGCGCATTCACCGCCGACGGCTACGCCGTCAACACGATGGCGCCGCCGTATCAGCCAAGCAATGTGCGGCCGGCCGAAGGCGGCAATCCCGCGTTCGCGGATCTGTCGAATCCGCGTGTGCTGCCGCCGCAAAACTACGCGACGATCGGCGACCGGCTGACGGACAAAGGGGTCGACTGGGCGTGGTACAGCGGCGCGTGGCAATACGCGCTGGACCACCAGGATACGGGCGCGGTGCCTGACTTTCAGTATCACCATCAGCCGTTCAACTACTTCGCCAATTACGCGCCGGGCACGGCCGCGCGCCGCCAACATCTGCGCGATGCCGGACTCGGCAACGACGCCACGAGCAATCGTCTGATCGCGGATATCGACGCGGGCCGTTTGCCCGCGGTCACGTTCTACAAGCCGCAAGGCGATCTGAACATGCACGCGGGTTACGCCGACGTCGAATCGGGCGACCGCCACATCGCTGCGGTGATCGACCATATCCAGCGCGGACCGCAGTGGGCGAACACGGTCGTGATCGTCACCGTCGACGAAAACGGCGGCTGGTGGGATCCGGTGTCGCCGCCGAAGGGCGATCGCTGGGGTCCGGGCTCGCGAATTCCGGCGCTGGTGGTGTCGCCGCTCGCGAAGAAGGGCTACGTCGATCACACGGTGTACGACACCAATTCGATTCTTCGGCTGATCACGCGCGTGCATGGGCTGGCGCCGCTGGACGGCGTGATGGCGCGCGACCGCGCGTTCGCGAGTAATGGGCTCGCGCCGTTGGGCGATTTGACGGGGACGTTGGATCTGGCTTGAGCGAGGGGGCGACGCGGTTTTTGGTTTTTTCGCGCGCTGTGCGTTGCCCGCGCTCTGCGTGAACCGTGCGTTGCGCTTGCGGCTAAGTGCCGCCGCTGGCGCTGCGCCTAGCCGCTTTATGTCGCCTTACTGCGCCGCGCCGTGCAGTTTGGCGAGCACCGCGTCCGAGATCTCCTGAGCAGTTTTCTCGATCGTCTTTTTCTCGTCGCCTCTCGACATCACGAACTTTGCGGCAATCACGTAGGGATTCAGCTTGATGACCGCGCCCGGCTTGTTCTTGCTGTCGGCCTCTTCAACGGCCTGATATAGCGGCGGCAGATCGGCCGCCCCCAGGCTATCGCACGACACCGCCACCTGAATAGTGTTCTGGCCGGCGCCGAAGCCGACCATCGCACGGCGCAGGCGATTACCGTCGTCGACGTTCAGAAACACGCCGCGCACTTGCCAGCCCGCTGGCGGCAACGGTTGGCCGGATGCGCTGCGACGCGCATCCACGCCGCCCTTTTTCAAATCGTCGGTCAGCGCGTCCGCCATCTCGTCGACGATGTGTTTCGCGTGGTCCTGCGGATTTTTATCCTGCCCCAACGGGCCCGGCCCGCTCGGCAGCAAACCGCGCAGACGGCGCACGCGCTGCCCTGGGCCACTGTCCGGCGTTACGTTCGCGACATCGAGGTCGAAGTCGGCCACATAGACAATCGGCGCCGGTGCGGCGAACGGCGCGTTGTCCGCCGCGACGCCGGACATCGCTGCCGTAGTCAGGCATCCCGTCACCACCGTGTACCGCAGCAATCGATGCAGCATGGCGCGCCTCCGCGGACGTCATCACGACGCGGCTATCGTACCGCCGCGTGCGTGGCGCGTTCGTTTTTTTCGTGTCGGAACCTGATACTTCTAGACTTGAATAACGCACGTCGCCGCCTAGACTGGTATAGCCAAACTTCGCAATCTGTACGGAACTGCCATGCGCCTAACCATTCTCATCAACGGTTCGGATCCCACCGTCAGCCACGACTACGCCGTGCTATGGCTCGACACCGAAGAACATCGGTGGTCGAGAGAGGCGCACCAAGGGATCGATCTTCCACCATGGGGCGAGCTGCACGACGAGGACGGCGTGACGACCCTCTGTGCGCCCAGCACGGATGCGCCGCTGTGCACGTTGCGTGGCTTGCATGTGGATCGCAAGCAGCGCGTGAGCGCGGCGCAAGGCGCTGCGGCCTGGACGGCTCTGCCGACGCGCGCGCCGACAAGCGGATTCTGGCGGTTGCAGGCGGTGGATCGTCAGACGGTCCGTGCCGAGAATAGCGTGTTCGGTAATTGAGTTCTGGCGCTTTCTTTTGTGTCGGTCGGAATGGCTTTGTGTCAGTGCGAGCGCAGTCTTGCTGAAGAGAAATTCGCACGTGCGTTCGCGTCTTCCTTGCCGAACTTCTCTCGTTGAATTTCGTCGTTTATGCCTTTAAGCCCGTCTTAAGTTTCCATCCGTAGAGTTGGAACTCCACGCATTAGGGTCGCTGCAAAGCGGCCCGTTTTTTTTGGTGCGACGCGATTGCGACCACGCCGCGCACACCACATTCACGTCTCTTCTTCAACGCGGCACACCGTAGCACTCCGCTTTCTTCTTCCGGTTTTTCGCAGTGTTTCGCATCGCTCGAATTGCGCTCGCGACGCTATAC
Source organism: Burkholderia sp. 9120 (assembly GCF_000745015.1). Classification (NCBI taxonomy): domain Bacteria; kingdom Pseudomonadati; phylum Pseudomonadota; class Betaproteobacteria; order Burkholderiales; family Burkholderiaceae; genus Burkholderia; species Burkholderia sp. 9120. The sequence continues at coordinate 6,035,629 of NZ_JQNA01000002.1, forward strand.
TTGCGGCCCCATCCCTCGACCGACCGACACATGAAGAAGTGGTTTGCCTGTCTGTTATTCGCTGTTGCCGCACACGCAAGCGCAGCGCCCTCCTGCACCGAGTTCACTCCAAACGCGCAATGGCCGGTTCTGACCAATCAGAAGATGGCGCCGAAAACGCGCATGCTTTGCTATAGCGATTTCGCGGTGCTGCATTCCGGTCTCACGCACGGTCCGTTGTGGTCCGCTGAGCATCTGACGCCCGACCATATCGAAGCCGCCAAAGACATGGTGCGCACCAACAAGTTCTTCGAAGACGCGCGCTTGCCGGACGGCGAAGGCGCGACGCTCGCGGACTATAAGCGCAGCGGTTTCGATCGCGGTCATATGAGTCCGGCGGGTAATCGCTGGAATCAGGAGGCGATGGCGCAGTCGTTCTCGCTCGCCAATGTCGTGCCGCAGAATCGCGAGAACAATCAGCGGCTGTGGGCGCGTATCGAAACCTCCGTGCGCAAGATCGCGGTGTCGTACGGCGATACGTATGTGGTTACGGGTCCGCTCTTCAACGGTCAGCAGTTGCAGACCATCGGACCGACGCGCGTGTTCGTGCCGACGCAGTTGTTCAAGGTCGTCTACGTGCCGTCGCGCAAACTGGCCTTCGCAGTGATGGTGGACAATGTCTCGACCAACCGTTACGACATCAAGACGATTCACGAACTCGAAGCCGCATCGGGCATCCGTTTTCCGGGCATTCCGGAGAACCTCAAAGATCAGCGACCGGGAGGACTAAAAGGTGTTTAAACCCTATTCGAACGATGACGACGTGCTCAACATTGAGGGCGACGCGTTCACGCTGAGCAACGGCACGACGCGCGTCGTGCTGAACGGCACGCTGGAATTGACGCAGGATCAAGCCGGGCTGAAAGCAGCGCTTGCGCTTAAGGCAGCGGTGGATGCCGTCGTCGCCGCGTTGCAGGCGCAAGCGAATCTGCCTGCGAAGGTGAAAGACGAACCGGATCTGAAACCGGGCGTGGTGCGGAATCCGTTTCAGTGACGTGTCGGTGAGGAATCAGACCATCCGCGACTGATTCTCTTTGACGGCACGCTCCATCACGTCCAGCGTTTCACTCGTGATAGGCAAGCCGTCGGCAAATTCCCGGAACGTTGACGCAAGCGTAGCAATACGTTCGATGGCAAGCGACGCCATGCGCGGTTCGACACCGGTCATGCTTGCAAGCTTCATCAGATGCTCGCGGCCAGGGGCCCTTGCCTCGCCGCAGATGTCCATCTGATGCTCACCGCCGGGGCCACCGTTGAACGTCAGATCGTACGCGGGCGAGAAGCGCCAACGGTCGTCCGATGCCAGCACGAAAGAAAAGTTTTTGGCATGGTCATCGCGATTGTTGAATACGACGTTGAACACGCACCGCTCAAACGCTTGCTGAACTTCGCGCGCGTCGCGCGTCATGAACTGCGTCAACCGCAAAAGCGTGACGTAGTCCATCTGCGGCACACGGAAATCGGCGTGGGCCACGCCTGCTGCCGTGTGCATCGGCACTCGCTTGCCTTCGGTGCGGTCGAACCGCTCTATGCCGAACGCCGATAGCGAGGGCCCAAGGTCAAAGTAGCGAGTAACGGGCATTCGAAGATCACACGCCGCAGCGATCACACCGTACATTGCCTCGACGGCGCAGACCTCCTTGTCGTCGTGCTGCGCCGGGAATTTCACCAGCCACGGTGTCCCGGCACCCTGCTCGGTATTAGACATCCGGTTGGAGTTCGGGTCGAAGTTGACCAGAACTTTCGGGCGGGCGCCGTGCGGCGAGCCACCCATCAAAGCCAGCTCGCGCAGGAGTGGCTCGCTTCCGTCAACCATGACCTGCCGGACGTCTTGAGCAAGCGTGATGAGTTCGACATCCTGAGGATCGAGCGCTTCACCGGCGTTCGGCTCAAAGGCGAGCGCACCCATCGCTTTTTCGCCGATGAACGCAAGGCGGTCGAGCGGAGACAGGCGGCGTGTGTCCCAGCCCTGCTTGCGGAACAGCCGGTCCATCAGGAGCATGCCCCAGCCATCCGGCAACGCGTCGCTCACGAGTCCCGGCAACCCCAGCTGATACGCCGGAAAGTTTCCGTAGGTGGTGGGTGCAAGCGGCATCTTGAACGGAGACAGGCTGAGGCCTCGCTGTAGTGCAGCCGCTGAGTATTCGAACAGAAGATCGGTGCCGTCGTCAGCGAGCTGACCGAGTTCGAAACGCTCGCCCCAGCCCGCGTAAATGACGCTGAGTTTCTTCATGACGATCCCCGGGAAGCACGCTGACGCCTGACGTTGGCAGCCTCCATGGCCTGAATCGATCTCGGCTTCGTATTGAACACGTTGCCCAACTCGCCCGCCAGACCCAGAGCCATGACCGCGCGAAGGAAGTTGTCGAGCGTTGCCTGGCCATTCAGCTCGATATTGCGAAGGGCCCGTTCCGATATGCCCGCGCGGCTCGCGAGCTCTTCCTGCTGAAGGTTTTGGGCAAGGCGATGCTCGCGAAGCCGCTGGCCCAGTTCGCGAGCAACCTCTTGAGAACTTGCAAGCTCAAAGTTCATTTTTGCGCCGGTTAGGTGGCTGAATGACGGTTTATCGGCAATATTCTACCGATTAGCCGACGCACGGTCAAATTTTTATCGAAAATTAACCGGCGTGAATTTGCCGTTTAAAGCCAAAAAATGGCTTTAAACGGCATGTATTTACCGATTAAATACCGATAGCACCTCAATTTTCGAGGCGGAGTTCGCAGCTAACGTTCATGCCCCGATGACGATCCGAATGGCACGGCTTTCCCCCACCTTTTCAACTCCTGAACTTCGCTCTCTCCACTCAGTTCGTCCTCACGCCGTCCGACAATACGAAAGACAAAATACTCGCCGATTTTCGTCCTCACCTTCGCCGAGCTAGCACCATGTTGCCGCACGCAATGCCCCCCTGATTCAGTACCCCGACATGTTTCAGCCGTTACGTTTTGTCACCAGAGCGTCGTCAACTCCTGTCTTCCGGCCAACGTTAAACCGGCAGCGCTGAACACATTCAGCCGCGATACAAGAAACCACCGGTTTAACCAGGAGTAACACCATGAAGACGCTTTTCGCCGCTCTCGCTTCCGCTCTCGTCGTGTCGACCGCATTTGCTCAAACGGCCGCACCGTCCGCCGCGCAACCGACACAACCTGCGCAAACGCAGGCCGCCGGTCAAGCGAACCTAAAGGCCAGCACCGCCGTGCAAACCGGTGCAACGGACGAAGGCGCCGCGACGACGAAAGCGCCGACCAAGGCCGCGAGCAAGTCGCATGTGAAGAAGGTTGCCGCTCACCACACGGCCAAGCCGCATAAGGTCACCAAGAAGGCCGCAGTCGAAACAAGCGCCGCGAAGAGCAAGACGGAGAACGCGAAAGAGGCCAGCAATGCCCCGGCGAAAGTCGACGGCGCAAAGACCGACACGACCAAGACGCAATAACACGTGATCGGTTTCGGCACGCATCGGCCATGCATGGGTAGTTAGTCGAAGCCGCACTGTGCCGTTCAGGGAGGGCGAGTTTACGGACTCGCCTTTTTTTTGCGCGTCTCGTGAGAGAGCATGCGTCCACCGTCAAAAAGTCCGCATGATTTTTTCAATCGGCACGCGAATTTTTGCACTGCGTTTACCCGCGGAAGTCTAATCTCGAACTGTCTTGATCAACCCTGGCGTCGACGAACGCCGGATTAAATGGCACTCACACAAACCATCGATAGCTTCGCTCCGCAACCGCTCAACGCACCGCCGGCCCCGTCACGTAACAACGTTTTTCCCTTCCCCTCGGCGCGCGTGCGCCTGCAAGTCGCTCTGCCGCATCTCCCGCACGACCTTCCCGGCACCCAGTTGCGCGCACTGCTTCACTCGCCGCTCGGCGTGTATGTGGTCAGTACCGAAGCCGATCGTGACGAAGTGCGTGTGCAACTCAACATTGCGCGCGACGATCTCGACTTCACCCTGCACACCCTGATCTCGACCCTCCCCGCCGCGTTGATCAGCCCCGTGAAACGCGGCAGTACGACCGCAAAGGTGCGTTGATCATGTTCTCCGGTATCTGGTTGCCCATCGTTACGCCACTGCGTAACGGCGAAGTCGATATCGACGCGCTGCAGCGTCTCGCCGATTACTATCTGCGCACGGAAATCAGCGGTTTCGTTGCGCTGTCCACGACAGGCGAAGCCGCTTTGTTACAGGAAGCCGAACGTCTCACCGTGCTGCAAGCGCTCACGGAAGTGGTCGGCCAGCGATTGCCGATGCTGATCGGCGTCGGCGGCTCGAACACGCGTGATGTCCTGCACGATATTCAGCGCTACGAGCGCTGGGATTGCGCCGGCTATCTGGTGTCCGCGCCGTCGTATGTGTGTCCGGATCAGGCTGGCGTGCAGTGGCATTTCGACCAGGTGGCGCTCGCCACCGAACGCCCGATCGTGCTGTACAACGTGCCGCACCGAACCGGCGTGACAATCGCGCCGGAGACGGTCGCGCGGCTCGTCGAACACGCGAATATCGTCGCGATCAAGGAGTGCGTGAGGGAACACTTCGAGAAGCTGAGCGCACTGCCCGTCAACGTACTGTGCGGCACCGACGAAGCCTTCGACGACTGCCTGCATCACGGCGGCGCAGGCGGCATTCTCGCCAGCGCACATGTTTGCGCGGATCTGCTGATCGCGGTGCAGGAACTGATCCATGCCGATCGCGCGATGGACGCGCGTACGCTATTCGCCAGTTTGCTGCCGGTGTTGCGTCTGCTGTTCGCGGCGCCGAATCCGTCGGCCATCAAGGCCATGCTCGCCTTCGATCATTCGCTCAGCGACGAGACCCGCATGCCGATTTCGCGTGCGTCGGCGCAACTCGTCGAGCGCTTGAGCACGGCGCGCGACCGCTTGCAGGATCTGCGCGCCGAGTTTGCCGGCGCGACGAACTGAGCGGTTCGCCTTCCACGTCGCCGTACCCATCGCGAACTAAAAACGCGCCGCGAATGGCTTCTTCATTCGCGGCGCAGACTCGCGTCGAAACTTTGCATGCGCAACACAACGCGCCGCGCGTAGCCACGACCGCCGCCGCTATAGCGAAGCAACGCAGCTTCGAGATCGCCGCCGCTCGCGTCGAGGTAGTCGCGCAAAATCGTCGTACCGATACGCACGTTGATCGCCGGATCGGACAGATCGGTCGTCCCGGCGATCAATTGCGGATGTGCCGCGGGCAGCACCTGCATCAAGCCGCGCGCGCCGGCCACACTCACCGCGTGGCGATCGAAGCTCGACTCGACCGACATCACCGCGAGCAGCAATACCGGCGAGATCGCATGGCGGTCCGCTTCGGTCAACACGGCACGTGCGATCTTCATCGATTCCATCGGCGCGACGCGGAATTGCGCGCGTAGCATCGCGGTGATGTCGCTGAGCGATGGGAGCGTGGACCCGGGCGTCGAGTCGCTCATTGAAGCGCTGATCGAATTACCTGCGACCGCAACCGTAGTCGGTATGGCCACCGCCGACTGCGCATCGGCCGCCTGCGCGGCAACGCCGAACGAAATCGCGATCGCCGCGAGCATCGTCGTCAGGCGAGATGCCGGGCAAGTTCGCCCGGCTTGTCGTTGTCTCTGCACACCATCCAGAACGCTATTTCCATGCATGTTTTCGCTTCCTGACCCGGAGTGTCTCGACCTTACCGGGCTTGGTATAGCGAATCGCCAAAGAAACAGGGGCGCGCCGTAAAATGCTTATAAAGATGCCGTGCGATCCGGCGGGGCAGTGCGTGTTTCACTCCGCGGCAGGATCGAGTTCCGCTAGTGCGCCGAGTTTTTTTGCATCGATAATTTCGATCTCGGCGTAGCCGAGCTTCAACGCCCCTTGCGTTTCGAACTGCTTCAGCACCTGGTTGATGGTCTGCCGCGACAACGCCAGCATCATCGCCAGATCTTCCTGCGGCACCTTCAGCACGCGCCGCAGTGCGCCAGGTTCACCATAACCCCCCGCCATGAGCAGTAACCGGCGCGCCACGCGCTGCGCGGCAGGCAGTAACGCGGCTTCTTCGATTGCGTCGAACGCGAGGCGCAGCTTTTGCGTCAGCAGCAAACCGAACACATGCCAATACGCGGGCGACCGTTCGAGCATTGCGGCAAGCACGGCGCGCGTCACATGAAACAGCACCGAATCGCGTTCGGCATACGCGTTATGGGTTCGCGGCCGATTGTCGAACAGCGCGATCTCGCCGAACCAGTTCACCGGTTCGATCACGGCAAGCAAGGCCTCCTTGCCGGCCGAACTGGCCGCGCCAATTCTCACCAGACCGTCGAGCACGCAATAGAGGCCGTCGTCGGGGTCGCCCCGTGTGAAAAGCCGCTGCCCGGCAACGAGGCGCTCCACGCGCCCCGCTTCGATCAACTGCGCCTGCATGTCGGCCGGCGCCGAGCGGAACCACGCGCTGCGCGCCAGCAGCGCGCTCAATTCATTCTCGTTCGATGAAAAACTCGCAGTCATAGGACGGCATCCGTGCCCGATTGTCGGCTACCCGATGGTTTCAAATTCCGTTGCCCGCGATTATGCTGACTTTGACGGACGAGGGGCATCCATGAGAACGCTGACGCAACAACTGACGCAATACGCGGCTTACCATCGCGACCGGCGCAATATCGCCACGCATTTCATCGGCATTCCGATGATCGTGGTGGCGCTTGCGGTTCTGATGAGCCGTCCCGCTTTCGCGGTCGGCGCGTTGCCGTTTATGGTGTCGCCAGCGTGGCTGTTATTCGGCGCGGCGACTGTTTATTACCTCGTGCTCGACGTGCCGCTCGGCGTGATGATGGCGGTCGTGTCGGTCGTGTGTGTCGCGTTCGGGCAGTGGATCGCCGCGCAATCCACGTTGATCTGGATTGCGACCGGCGTTGGTTTGTTTGTGATCGGCTGGGTGTTTCAGTTCATTGGCCATGTGGCTTATGAACATCGCAAGCCGGCTTTCGTCGACGACGTCATCGGACTGATGATCGGCCCGCTGTTCGTTCTCGCGGAAGCGTTGTTCGGCTTCGGCTGGCGTCCCGCGCTGCGCGAGGCGATCGAAGCGCAAGTCGGGCCGACGCGTATCAATGCGGAGCGGGCGGCGGCGCATCACTGAGCCGCATGGCATGGCATAGCGCGACACGTCGTAAGCGCTTCAATTCGGCGCCAATCGAACCAGTCGCACACTATGCAACGCGGTCAACGCGACCGCGATCCAGATCGGGATATACGTGGCCAGTTGCGCGGCGTTCAGCGTTTCGCCGAGCAGCATGATCGAAACCAGCACGAGCAAGACCGGCTCGACATAACCGAGAATGCCGAACAGCGCGATCGGCAACAAGCGACTCGCCTTCAGATACGAAGCGAGCGCGAGCGTGCTCAATGCGCCGAGGCCTGGCAGCAATAAAAACCACATGTCCAGACGGCCGCCAATCGCCGCCAGCGACCCGCCGCTGATCGCGAAGACAATCGCTGCCGGCAGTAGCAACGCCATTTCGACGGTGAACATGGCGAGCGAATCCTGATTGATTTTGCGGCGCAATATGAAATACGGCGGATAGCCGAGCGCAACGAGCAAGGTCGGCCACGAGAAGGCACCGGTCGCCCACAGTTCATGGGCGACGCCTGCCGCGGCGCAGATCACCGCGAGCCACTGCAAGCCGTCGAGATGTTCGTGATAGTAGAAGCGGCCGACCAGCACCATCACCAGCGGCAACAGAAAATAGCCGAGCGAGACTTCAAGCATGCGGCCATGCAGCGGCGCCCACAGAAATACCCATAGTTGCGCGCCCAGCAGAACGGCGCTGACGATCATCGCCACACCGAGTGTCGGCTCGGTCACCATGCGGTAAAGAAGCTGCCGGAGAATCGGCAGGCGCTTACGCAACGCGACCAGCAGAAGCGCGCCGGGCACGGTCCAGATGATCCGCCACGCGAAGATATCGAGGCCACTGAGCGGCGCGAGCAGCGTTGCGTAAGCGGACAGTAATGCAAACAGCGCGGACGCGCCGACAGACAACGCGATGCCGCGCTTTGGGTCATACTGATTCATTGCACGGTCCGCGGCGCGATCGCGGTAATGGGCGATGCAGTTGCAAATCCCGTTGCAAGCGATGTTGTTTGCAGCGCAGCATCCGGCAGCGCGGCGTGGCGGGTCGTCATTAGCGGCGTGTCTCTTAAGCAGGCGGTGCAGTATGGCGAGCTGTTTCCAGGAGCTCACTGCGTTCCAGTTTTTCAGTCGGTTCATCAGGCAGCGCAAGCCGGCATTCTAGACGGGTTGGTCATACACGGCTTTGCGTTTTCCCGTCATCAAGCTGCAAATTATTCCGTGCGCATCACGTATCGATGCACTAGAACTTAACTTCACGCGCGACCAGCCAGGCGCGGGCCTTTCAAACGGCAGCGTCTCTCGCAGCCACCCAAGCCGGCTCAAGCGCGAATCTTGCTACGAAGTCTTGCGACGCTGTACGCCTTGTCGTTCGCAACGCCCCGCTGAAATTTCTCATGGGCGATACAGCTTGTGCAGCATCCCCGAGCCGGGCCGGCACAACACGTCCAACGGACGAGCCCGCCCGACTCTTCCGCGGCATGCCTCGACAGCGTTTCAACATGCCTGTCACCGCACTGCCGGCAACTCCGCTCACCGAATGTGACTACTGGAGCCACCATGACCCAGCCAGCCCTCTCGCACGATGCCTCACCCGACTTCCGCTCCACTTTCGCCGCCGAAGTCCGCGCCGGACTCACGCACACGCCGCAAAAGGAACTGCCGTCGAAGTATCTGTACGACGAAGTCGGCTCCGCGTTGTTCGAAGTCATCACCGTGCTGCCCGAATACGGCGTGACGCGCGCCGAAGAGCGGCTGCTCGCGAAGCATGCGGCGGACATCGTCGCGCATTTGCCGCATGACGTGACCGTCGCCGAACTCGGCAGCGGCAGTGGACGTAAAACGCGGCGCATTCTTGAAGCGCTGTGTAAAAAACGCCCTACTTCTTACTGCCCGATTGAAATTTCGCGCAGCGCGTTGCAGTTGTGCCGGCGCGAACTCGGCGACATCGAGCGGATTTCGATTGTCGGTTACGAACGCGACTATCTCGCCGGTCTGGCCGAAGTCAGCAAGGACCGCGCGGCGGACGACCGGTTGCTCGTGCTGTTTCTCGGCAGCACGATCGGCAATTTCGGCCGGCTCGCGGCCACGCGTTTTCTGCGCGACATCCGCAACATGCTCGCCCCCGGCGACGCGTTGCTGCTCGGCACCGATCTGATCAAGCCGACGCCGGTGCTGATCGCCGCGTATGACGACGCGGTCGGTGTCACGGCGTCGTTCAATCTGAATCTGCTGGCGCGCATCAACCGTGAACTCGACGGCGATTTTCCGCTCGAGGCGTTCGAGCACGTCGCGCGTTTCAATCCGGACGCGCGCAGCATCGAAATGCATCTACGCGCGAAGCGCGATATCACCGCGCACGTCGGCGCCGCGCAGTTGACGGTGTCGCTGAAGGCGGGCGAAACGATCTGGACCGAGAGCAGCCACAAATATCGCGCGGAAGAAATGCCCGCAATCGCCGACGACGCCGGCTTCGTATGCAGTCATCAGTGGGTCGAAGACGAATGGGGTTTTGCGGAAAGTTTGCTGGTAGCGCGCTAAACGCGGACGTGGACGCAGACGCCGGCTGAACGCTCAAGCAAAGCCGATTCACCAGCGCAAATGATTAAGGCGGGCCGCCATCCGTGTGATGGCGGCCCGCCTTTTTTCATTTAGCGCCGTGTCGACTCGCTCAGTGCTGCTCGAAACGCTCGTAACGCTTTTCGGTCGCGCGTTCTTCGCCGGCCACCTCGGTGACGCGCGCCGCCGGCGGTCCATGCCGCAACCACGACAGCATCCGGTCGACCTGATTGGCCGAGCCCTGCAACATGGCTTCGACCGATCCGTCGTCGAGATTCGCCACCCATCCTTTGATACCGAGCGCGTGAGCCTGCCGCACGGTCGCGTGGCGAAAGCCGACGCCCTGCACGGTGCCGCGTACGCGCACGTAATACGTTTCGATCCGCTGATCCAGATCCGGGGCCATGCCGTGTTCTCCCATGCAACTCAACTTTCAAGCCGGCATTCTAGCCGCGTCGCGGCGAGCTTGCTCGGCAATGTCCGTCATCAACCCGCCTGCCCGGCGCACCCGGCGCGACACACGGCGCGCGCGGCACGTACAATCCGTCGACTGTCATGCAGGGAATGGAAACAGAATGAGCGAACAGAATCGCGATCTCGTGCTCGTGACCGGCGCTTCCGGCTTCGTCGGCTCGTCGGTGGCACGCATTGCGCAACAGAAGGGTTTCAAGGTGCGCGTGCTGGTGCGCGCCACCAGTCCGCGTCAAAACGTCGAGGCATTGGATGCGGAAATCGTCGTCGGCGATATGCGCGACGAAGCGTCGATGCGCATCGCGTTGCGAGGCGTGCGCTATCTGCTGCACGTGGCGGCGGATTATCGACTGTGGGCGCCGGACCCGAGCGAAATCGAGCGCTCGAATCTCGAAGGCACCGAGGCGACCATGCGCGCGGCGCTGAAGGAAGGCGTCGAACGCATCGTCTACACGAGCAGCGTGGCGACGCTGAAGGTGACCAGTTCCGGCCAGTCCGCCGACGAAACCTCGCCGCTCAAAGCTGATCAGGCGATCGGCGTGTACAAGCGCAGCAAGGTGCTGGCCGAACGCGCGGTGGAACGCATGATCGCCGAAGACGGCCTGCCGGCGGTGATCGTCAATCCGTCGACGCCAATCGGTCCGCGCGACGTCAAACCGACTCCGACCGGCCGCATCATCGTCGAAGCGGCGCTCGGCAAGATTCCCGCGTTCGTCGACACGGGCCTGAACCTCGTGCATGTGGATGACGTCGCCGCCGGCCATTTTCTGGCACTGGAGCGCGGCAAGATCGGCGAGCGCTACATTCTCGGCGGCGAAAATCTGCCGTTGCAGCAGATGCTCGCGGATATTGCGGCGCTGACCGGTCGCAAGGCGCCGACGCTAAGCCTGCCGCGCTGGCCGTTGTATCCGCTCGCAATGGGCGCCGAAGCGGTTGCGAAGATCACGAAGCGTGAACCGTTCGTCACCGTCGACGGTCTGAAGATGTCGAAGAACAAGATGTACTTCACGTCGGCGAAAGCGGAGCGCGAGCTCGGTTATCGCGCGCGGCCCTACCGCGAAGGTTTGAGCGACGCGCTCGACTGGTTCAGGCAAGCGGGCTATCTGACGCCCGGCTCGAAGCGCTGAAACCGGCTCGAATAAGCGGTCCGCGCCCGGCAAACCGGCGCGGCCGCCAGCATTTTGTTACAACGTCACTGTGTTTGCGGCAGGTAAAAGCCTACGCGCAGCAGGTAAAATCGTAGGTCTTACCAGAGAAACCTCGCATGAATCTTCACGAACAGCTCGGCGCGCTGGAAATGGGCGTCGATCAGCTCATTCAGGCTGTCGTGGCCCCGCCGGCCGACAATACTCCCGAGACACCCGCAGAGACCGTTGCGCCGCAAGCGTCGGCGGATCACGTCGCGCCCGAATCGCACGCGAATAATGTCGCGGCTGAAACCGCCGTGGTTGAGCAAGCGCCGTCGGCGGTGGTCGAAGAACCGGCCGAGCCGGTTCCACCCACGCTCGAAATCAATCGCCCCGGCCAGAACGAAATCACGATGACGATCGGCGGTCAGACCGTCGCGCTGCGTCCGGACCAGATCGGCAAACTGATCGAGGAATTGTCGAACGCGCGCGCGTCGATGACGCCGGAGCCGCCGCCGGGTATTCCGCCGGGCTGGCGCTTCGTGTCGACCAAGAACCCGGTCATGGCGGTACAGAAGCAGTCGAACGGTGACCGTTTGCTGGTCATGCGCCATACGGGGCACGGCTGGGTGCCGTTCACCTTCTCACCCGACATGGTGATTCAGCTCTACATGATGCTTACGCAGAGCAAATAAAAAATGGCGCCTTCCAAGGCGCCATTTTTTTGCTCACTCAACCGGGACAAACCGCATCAGCGTTCCTGCACCGGCGCCTGAACGCGCGCCTTCCACTGCCCGCCCTTGCCGCGCCAGTAACGCACCGCCGACGCAAACGTCGCGCCGACATAGAACAGCGCGATCAGCGGCAGAAACGGCGCCCACAGCGGCGAACGGCGGTAATAACTGAGCATCGGCGCATACGCGCAGCACATGGCCGCCCACGCGAGCCACGCGGGCCAGCCCATCGGCCCCAGCACCAGCGCTGCGACCGGCGGCATCAGATAGATGATCGTCATGCCCAGCAGCGTGCCGGCGAGCAGCAGCGGCGAGTAATGCAACTGTGTAAAGGCCGTACGCGCGATCATGTTCCAGATCTCGCGCCAGCTATCGTACGGACGCAGCGAGACGCTACGCGCCGCCACATCCAGCCGGATCGGATGACGCCCCGTGCCGCGATGCTTGATGCGCGCAGCGAGGCTGCAATCGTCGATCAGTTCGGCGCGGATCGACTCGATACCGCCCGCTTCCTCAAGCGCGCTGCGTCGCACCAGCATGCAGCCACCGGCCGCAGCCGCCGTGCGATTGCGCGGGTTATTCACCCACGCGAACGGGTACAGCTTGGCGAAGAAGAAAACGAACGCCGGGATCAGCGCCTTCTCCCAGAACGAATCGCACCGCAGACGCACCATCAGCGAGACCAGATCGCGCTGTTCCGCGTCCGCCCGAGCGACGAGTTGCGCGACCGCATCCGCGGGATGGCCGATGTCCGCGTCGGTCAGCAGCAGAAAGTCCGCCGGCAGGCCAAGCGTGCGCACCGCCTCGATACCTTGCGACTGCGCCCACACCTTGCCGGACCAACCCGGCGGCAGCGGCTTCGCGCTCAGCACCGTCAAACGGTCGGGGCATTGCAACTGCAATGCAGCGGCGCGTGCGGCGTCGGCGGTACCGTCGTTGCTGTGGTCGTCGACCACGATCACGTGGAAGTCGCCGGGATAGTCCTGCTGAAGCAGACTCGTGACCGCCTCGGCGATCACCTCGACCTCATTGCGCGCCGGCACCACGGCGGCCACCGCCGGCCAGGTTTCGCGCGGCGTGAGCGCCAGCGGCGCCGCAGGCCGCGCGCGCCAGAAACCGCCGCGCGCGAACAGCAGCACGCACCAGATCAACAGGGAGAGACACGAAAGAAGAAACAGAACCACCGCCATTAAGCATTACCCTCGATTGAACGCGCCGCCACACCGACGCGTCGCGATAGCCACATCACCACGGTGCGCGCCGCGACGACGCACCAGTCAAACGCATTGAGTTCCAACCGCTCGCGAAACACGTCGTAACCCGCGCGCTCGATTCGCTCGAGAAAGCGCAGACCGCCGTGCACGGCGCCGCACAGCTCGAACCCGAGCCGCCCCGGAATCCGCAACGCGAGCGGCGCGCCGCGCACCAGCGTGCTCCGGACAAACGACACTTCGTGCGCCATCAGTGCGCGCCAGGCGTCGTCGGCGAGGCCGTTGGCGATCTGCGCCTCGGTCACGCCGAAGCGCTTCAGATCCGCGAGCGGCAGATACAGCCGATCCTTTTTCCAGTCGTCGGTGACTTCGAGCCAGAAGCTGATGAGTTGCGACGCGGTGCAGATCGCGTCGGCGTCAGCGAGATTCTCCGGCGTGGCCGCGCCCACCAGATGCAGCATCAGGTGCCCGACCGGATTCGCCGAGTGGCGGCAATAGTCGAGAAGCGCGGCCCGATCCGCATAACGGCGGGTGTCGATGTCTTGCGCGCACGCCCGCAACAGATCGTAGAACGGCGCGAGCGGCAGTTTATATTGCGCCGCCACGCCGGCCAGCTTGCCGAACAGCAGCGGATGCACCGGCGCCGCGCGCCGCTCCGCGACCGCGTCGAGACCGGCGCGGAAGTCGGCGAGCCGGGCGTGCCGCTCGGCCGCGCTCCAGTCGCCTTCGTCGGCGATGTCGGCCGCCGTGCGGACAACTTGATAGATAATGCCGATGGGCGCGCGCAGCGCCTTAGGCAGCAACACGCTCGCGACCGGAAAATTTTCGGAGTGATCGACTTCCATCCAGCGAGCCTCGAAACCATTCTGTAATGCGGGCGCCCGAGCACGCCGCAGGACCCCGTAGTTTAAGGGTTCCGCCAATCCGGCGCAGCGTGTAATCATTGCCGCATGCCCCCGCGGTGGCGCCGAACCCAGGCCAGTAATGCAGCGCCCGCCCAACACCCGGCGGGGCCGCCAAAGCAAAGCCGGCCTGATAGCGTTAGAATGCGCGTTTGGTTTTGCTGTACCGGCGGTCGCCGGGGCTCAAGACGTCAACTAATTAGATGGTCGCGGCGATAAAGTCAAACTTACCGACTTCTTCGAAACCCGCGTCAGTCGGAGTTCGCCAACTTATGCGAGTCATCCTTGCTCAACCCCGCGGCTTTTGTGCGGGTGTTGTTCGTGCAATCGAGATTGTCGATCGCGCGTTACAGCAACACGGGGCCCCCGTGTACGTCCGTCACGAGATTGTCCACAATCGTCATGTGGTAGACAATCTGCGCCAGAAGGGCGCGCGCTTCGTCGAGGAACTCGATGAAGTGCCGCAAGGCGCCGTTGCCATTTTCAGCGCGCACGGTGTCGCTCAAACCGTCGAACGTGACGCGGAAGCGCGCGGTCTCGACGTGCTCGACGCAACCTGTCCGCTGGTCACCAAAGTGCACGTGCAGGGTCGCCAGTATGTCGGCTCGGGCCGCACGCTGATCCTGATCGGCCACGCCGGGCATCCGGAAGTGGAAGGCACGATCGGTCAGATCCCCGGCAAAGTGATCCTGGTGCAGAGCGAAGCCGAGGTCGCGCATCTGGACCTGCCGCTCGACACGCCGCTCGCTTACGTCACGCAGACCACGCTGTCGGTCGACGACACGCGCGGCATCATCGACGCGTTGCTGCGCCGCTTCACCGACATCGTCGGACCGGACACGCGCGACATCTGTTATGCAACGCAAAACCGCCAGGCGGCGGTGCGCGAATTGAGCAAGCAGGTCGAAGTGCTGCTGGTGGTGGGCGCCACCAATAGCTCGAACTCGAACCGGCTGCGCGAGATCGGCAGCGAAAGCGGTGTGGCGAGCTACCTCGTCGCCGACGGTTCGGAAGTGAAGCCGGAGTGGTTTGCGAATGTGCAGACGGTCGGCATCACGGCCGGCGCTTCGGCACCGGAAGAAATGGTCAGAAACGTGATCGATGCGCTGAGCGCGTTGGGACCCGTCGACGTCACGACGATGTCAGGCCGTGAAGAGAAAGTCGAATTCAAGTTGCCGGCGAAACTGCTGCAACCGCTCGCCGCACGCGAAGTTTAAAGAGAGCGTGTTGTCTATTCCGCTGCAATCTTGGCCGCACAATGTCCGCGGCAAGAACGCGCGGGCAGCGACAGCGGCAGCGGCAGCACACTAGGCGGTACATGGGGCGGCTTCGCACTGCTTCTGACCGATTGTGATGCCGGAGAAATAAAAAAGCGCGGTGGCTTTCGGGCCACCGCGCTTTTTCTTTAGCCGCGCCGCTAAGGGCGCTACGTTTAAACGTAGGCGGCCTTACCCTCAGTCCTTAGCCTGCACTACGCGCGTTGTGCGCGGTCAGGAACTTGATCAGGCCGTCGACGCCACCCTTCGAAATCTGATCCGCAAACTGCGTCTGATAAACCTGGATCAGCCAGGCGCCCATCATGTTGATGTCGTAGACCTTCCAGCCGGACGGGCCCTTGGTCAGGCGGTAGTCGATCGCGTCGTCGCCGCCGTTGCTGATCACGTGCGACTGCACCACGATGTCTTTAGCGCCCGCCGATGCATCGACCGGCAAGAACTTGAACTTCACGTCCTGATCGCGCAATTGCGACAGCGATGCCGCATAAGTGCGAACCAGCAGCAGCGTGAACTGGTCATAGAGCTGTTTCTGCTGATCAGGCGTAGCGGTCGACCAGGCTTTGCCCACGGCGATCCGCGTGGTGCGCTGGAAATCCGTGGCCGGCAGGAAGCGCGTTTCCACGAGTTGCGTGATTTTGTTCATATCGCCGCCACGCGCTTGCGGGTCGGCCTTCATGGCAGCGACCGTGCCCTCGACGGCACCTTTTACCACCGCATCAGGCGCGCTTTGCGCAAAAGCTGCCGTGGAAACCAGGGCCGCAGCCAGAAAAGCAGACAGATAACGTTTCATACGCTCGTCAAAACCTGAAAGAAGTAAGTGCCGACAGCCTTGTCAGCCGCGGCGAAAGCAGGATAGACCAGTATACCGATATTGCGTTCCCACCCCGATGCGCCGCACCGGGCGCTGTACTTGCTACCGAATACGGCCCGGATCCCTCGGGCTCTGTATACTTGTGCACTTTCGTCAAAAACAACGTCCCGTGATAAGGCCAGTTTCGCCTACATGCTGAAGTCATCTATTGTCCGTCTCGTCGCCTACTCGGTGCGATATCCGCTACGGATCGTCGCCGTGTCGCTCGCGCTCGCCGTTCTGAGCGGCATCTACGTGGCCCATAACTTCAAGATCAACACGGACATCAGCCGTCTGATCGACACGGACAAGCAATGGACGTCGCTCGAACACGCGATGGATCAGGCTTTCCCGGATCGCGGCGATACCGTGCTGGTGGTCGTCGAGGCGCGCGCGCCGGAATTCGCCGACGCCGCCGCCGACGCGCTGACCGCCGCGCTGAAAGCCGATCCGAAGGAGTTCGTGCAGGTATCGCAGCCGGCCGGCGGTCCGTTCTTCGATCACAACGGCCTGCTGTTTCCGTCCACCGACGAAGTCCTGTCCACCACGTCGCAACTCGTGCAGTCGCGTCCGCTGGTCAATGCGCTCGCGCACGATCCGAGCCTGACCGGCCTCGCCGGCACGCTCACCACGAGCCTGTTGCTGCCGCTGCAGTTGGGTCAGGTGAAGCTCGCCGACATGAGCCATCTGCTGTCGACCAGCGCGACCACGCTCGATCGCGTGCTGGCCGGACAGCCGGCCGCGTTCTCGTGGCGCGCGCTGGTCGACAAGGGCGTCGCCACCAACCCGGCGCGCGCGTTCGTCGTCGTGCAGCCGGTCGTGAACTACGACGCGCTGGAGCCGGGCGCGAGCGCGTCGAAATCGATCCGCGCGACCGCCGTGGCGCTGCGCCTCGAAGCGCGCTACGGCGCCACCGTCCGCCTGACCGGCGAACAGCCGCTCGCGGATGAAGAGTTCGCGTCGGTCAAGGACGGCGCGGCGCTGAACGGCATCGGCACCTTTATCGTCGTGTTGATCATTCTGTGGCTCGCGCTGCGTTCGGGCCGCATGATCGCCGCCGTGTTCATCACGCTGTTCGTCGGGCTTGCGATCACCGCGGCGCTCGGTCTGATGCTGGTGGGCGCGCTGAACATGATTTCGGTCGCGTTCATGGTGTTGTTCGTCGGGCTCGGGGTCGATTTCGGCGTGCAGTTCGGCGTCAAATATCGCGAAGAGCGCAATCGCGACAACCGTCTTTCCGCCGCGCTCATGCACACGGCACACAGCATCGGCGTGCCGCTGACGCTTGCGGCCGTAGCGGTCGCGTTGAGCTTCTTCTCGTTCCTGCCGACCGCTTATCGCGGCGTTTCGGAGTTGGGTGAGATCGCCGGCGTCGGCATGTTCGTCGCGTACTTCACCAACATGACGCTGCTGCCGGCTCTGTTGAAGCTCTTCAATCCGCCGGGCGAAGCCGCATCGCCGGGTTTCAAGCAGCTCGCACCCGTCGACGATTTTCTCGACCATCACCGCAAGCCGGTGCTGATCGGCACGCTGATCGTCGTGATCGGCGCGTCGCCGCTGCTCACGCATCTGCGCTTCGACTTCAACCCGCTGCATCTGAAGGATCCGCATACGGAGTCGATGGCAACGCTGCTGTCGCTGAAGGATTCGCCGGAAGCCTCGGTCAACAACGTGCATGTGCTGGCGGCGTCGCTCGCCGACGCGGATAAAAAAGCCGCGCATCTGCGCACGTTGCCGGAAGTGGGGCGCGTCACGACGCTCGATACGTTCGTCCCCACCGAGCAGCAGCAAAAAATGATGCTGGTCGCCAGCGCCGCGCAGCAACTGCTGCCCGCGCTGCAGCAGCAACCCGCGCCGGCCGCCACGGACGCCGTGCGCGTGGCCACGCTCAAGCGCGCGTCGAATCAGCTCTCGCTCGCCGCCGAAGATCATCCGGGCCCCGGCGCGGCCGAAGCCCAGCATCTGTCCGCAACACTACAAAAGCTCGCCGCCGCCGACGCCGCCACGCGCGACCGCGCCGAAACCGCGCTGTCCGAGCCGTTGCGCATCGCGCTGAAGCAGCTGGCGGATCTGTTGCAGCCAACTCAAATCACCCGAGAGAATCTGCCGAAGGAAATCTCCAGCGGCTGGGTGTCGAAAGACGGCCGCGCGCTCGTCGACATCGCGCCGAAGATCAAGCCCGGCGCCGATCCGAACGACGACACCGTGCTCGCCAGCTTCGTCCATGCGGTGAAGAAGGCGGAGCCGGACGCGATCGGCGGTCCGATTTCGATCCTGAATTCCGCCGACACGATCATCAAGGCGTTCCTGCAGGCCGCCGGCTGGGCGTTGCTGTCGATCGCGATCCTGCTGTGGATCGCGCTGCGGCGCGTCGGCGACATGCTGCGCACGCTGGTGCCGCTGCTGGTCTCGGCGCTCGTGACCCTGGAGTTGTGCGTGGTGTTCGGCATGCCGCTGAACTTCGCGAATATCATTGCGCTGCCGCTGATGCTCGGCGTCGGCGTAGCATTCAAGATTTACTTCGTGATGGCATGGCGCAACGGCCAGACCGGCCTGTTGCAGTCGAGCCTGACGCACGCCGTGCTGTTCAGCGCGGCGACTACGGCGACAGCGTTCGGCAGCCTCTGGCTGTCGCATCATCCGGGGACGTCCAGCATGGGACGCCTGCTGGCGCTGTCGTTGTTCTGTACGCTGATCGGCGCGGTGGTGTTCCAACCCGTGTTGATGGGCAAGCCGCGTCCACGTCGCTCGAAGCACAAAGGAATATAAGCATGAAGCTGCGTAACACCGTGCTGGCGCTGGCCGCCACCGGTCTGATCTCTGGCTGCGCGACCGGTCCCGACCGCAAGCCCGGCGACCCGTTCGAGCCGGTGAACCGGGTGGTGTTCAAATTCAACGACGGGTTGGACACGTACATCGCGCGGCCCGTCGCGCAGGGTTATCAGAAAGTGACGCCGCAGCCGTTGCGCACGGCCGTCAGCAACTTCTTCTCGAATCTGGGCGACCTGAGCAACGCCGCGAACGCGCTGCTGCAATTGAAGATCACGGACGCAACCGAAGACCTCGTGCGTTTCGCGTTCAACTCGACCTTCGGTTTGGGCGGCCTGCTGGATTGGGCGACGCCGGCGGGGCTGCCGAAGCATCATCAGGATTTCGGGCTGACGCTGGGACACTGGGGCGTGCCGTCGGGTCCGTATCTGGTTCTGCCGCTGTTTGGTCCGAGCACGGTGCGGGACAGCATGGGGCTGGTGGTCGACGTGAAGTTCAACCCGTTGAACTACATGGAGCCGGCGCTGCGCAATCCGCTGTACGTCCTGCAGTTCGTGAGTGTGCGTTCCGACCTGCTGGGCGCGACAGATCTGTTGCAGCAGGCGGCGCTGGACAAGTACTCGTTCGTGCGGGATGCGTACACGCAGCAGCGCAAGGCGCGTCTGCGCGGTACTGGCGACAATGCGGCGCCGTTGCCGAACTATGACGATCAGGGCGATTCCGGTGCCGCAGCTCCCGCGAAGGGCACGGCGGGCGGCTTGCCGAATTATGCGGACCCGGGCGATGCCGCCGAGGCGCCGAATGCGGCGTCAGGGGCGGCTACGGGTGCGCCTGCGGGCGTGCCGAACTACGCGGACCCGGGCAATGCGCCGGCTAGCGGCGCGGCGGGTGTTATGCCGGCTGCGCCGGCGGCGGCTTCGGGCGCGGCAGCGCCGACGCCGCAACCCGCATCGGAAGTGGGTAAGCAGCCGGCGGCGGCGCCTGCCGTTCAATAGAAAGCCTGCTCGGCTTATCGCAGTGACGAAGGCGTCGCCCTAGCTCCTAGGGAAGACGCCTTTTTATTGCATCGTGCTGACGATCAACAGTCGGCATGGACAGACCGTCAAATACCGACATGACACGTAACCGAACTGCTGTCGTTGTTTTGGGCGCGCTCCTGCTACTCCTGCTGGCGCTGGTAATCGCGTTCAACGTACTTAATCTGCAAGAAGCATATGGCGGTGGTCCTCCGCATTACTCCATGACGACCAATATGGATAAGTGGTCAAATCCCCTACCCACACTCGGAATCATTGATGGAATCACCGTACTGATCGTCGCCGCCTATGTCTACGTCCTAAGAACGGCGCAAAGGAAGCACTAAAC
Source organism: Burkholderia sp. 9120 (assembly GCF_000745015.1). Lineage (NCBI taxonomy): Bacteria > Pseudomonadati > Pseudomonadota > Betaproteobacteria > Burkholderiales > Burkholderiaceae > Burkholderia > Burkholderia sp. 9120. Next base: position 6,056,029 of record NZ_JQNA01000002.1, read on the forward strand.
GCTGGCGTGCCGCGCTGAACGCCGTACAAGGCGGACAAAGAAAAACCCCGCGTAAAGCGGGGCTAGGCTGAAATGGCAAAACGGGCGCGACGCCTTCTGAATGCAATGCCGTGCGGCCAGCACAGCATCGCCGGTCGCGCCTCTAGCCTCAGTGCAGGCTATCCACCTCACCCCGCGCAGCCATCTCTTCTTCAACTACCGCCCCCGGCCGCGAATCCTCGCGATATCTCGCAAACGCCTCTTCCGCGTAACGAATCTGCGTGCGTCCATGAGGCGCCGGTTCGCCGTTCTCGTCCAGATTGACGAACACCATCTTTTCGACGGTCAGGATGCTCTTGCGCGTGATCTTGTTGCGCACTTCACAGCGCAGCGTCAGCGACGTGCGGCCAAAGTGCGTGGCGGTCATGCCGAGTTCAATGATGTCGCCCTGCCGCGCCGAACTGACGAAATTGATTTCGGACATGAACTTGGTCACCACCCGCTGGTTGTCCAGTTGGCAGATCGCGTAGATCGCGGCTTCTTCGTCGATCCAGCGCAGCAGGCTACCGCCGAACAGCGTGCCGTTGGGGTTGAGATCTTCGGGCTTGACCCACTTTCTGGTATGGAAATTCATTTGGTACTCCGTGTTCGAGGCACCTGGCGAGGCTCGCCGCCCCAACCTAGGGTTAACACTGACATTGTACCAAATATAAGGGTTTTCCCTAGTTGTTCAATATCTACTGAATTCTTAGGGAAAATCAATCGGCGGCAGGCCCAGCGGGCGAAACCGCCGACTCAGACCGCCGCGACCATCCGCAAAGCGCCCGCCTCGGTCATCGCGCGTCGCGCCTGAACCAGCGAACCTCGCGCCGCCCGCGCATCCACCGCCACCTGAATCAGCGCGCCGAGCTGCGAAGGCTGACGCAGCAATTCCCGCAGAATCGGTCCGAGCGCCGTGCTGCCGTCGTCGCGCAGACCGGCGGTCGCCGCGGACGGCAGCGTCCGCCAGGCCGGATCGACGATCGCGCGGCACACCGCGAACGGCACGCCATGCGCGGCAGCCGTCGCACCGGCAATGTGCGACTCCATATCCACCGCCAACGCACCGGTCGAGCGATGCAGCACGCTCTTGTCGTCGGCGCTCACCAGCGGGGCGCTCACCGCAGCCACGAGACCGCGCCGCAGACGCGCCTTGAGCGACCCAGCCGTCAGCGCGGCCGCCAGCCTGTCCGCCCACGCCCGATCGGTCTGGAGACGCCCTAACGGCCCTTCCACGGCATCCGCGACGATTATCGAACCCGGCTCCAGATCCGGCGCCAACCCGCCCGCCGTGCCGAAACTCACAATGCCCGCACAACCGCGCGCCACCGCCGCGCTCAACGCGCGCTCCAGCAGATCGGCGCACGCCGCGTACACCACTTCGACGCCCTCGCCGCGCGCGATGCGCGCCTCGAACGCCATGCCCGTCACCACGATCACCGGCAAGCCGGCACGGCCGGCCGCGCCGGACGGCGTTGTCGAAAGCGACATCCGTTACATTCCGACGGCAACGCGCGTGAGCCCGTTGCGCTTCAGATGGCGGAAGCGCGCCAGCGCCCACAGCGGGAAGAACTTGCGATAACCGTGGTAACGCAGATAAAACACGCGCGGGAAGCCGGTCGCGCTGAAACGCGTTTCGTCCCACAAGCCGTGCTCGCGCTGTTCGCGCTGCAAATACGCGACGCCGCGCGCCACGGCTTCGTGATTGACCTCGCCAACGGCCATCAGGCCCATCAGCGCCCACGCGGTTTGGGAAGCCGTGCTCGGCGCCCGTTCGTAACCGCGATAGTCGAGCTTGTAGCTCTCGCCGCCCTCGCCCCAGCCGCCGTCCTCGTTCTGGATCGACAGGAGCCACTGCGCGGCGCGCTTCATGCGCGGGTCGTCGTGCGGAAAACCAGCTGCGTTCAGCGAACACAGCGCGGTCCACGTGCCGTAGATGTAGTTCAGGCCCCAACGGCCGTACCAGCTACCGTCCGATTCCTGTTCCTTCAGCATGTACGCGAACGCGCGCTGCGCCGGTTCGCTGTCCTTCGGCAGTTCGCCGAGCTGCGCGAGCATCGACAGACAGCGGCCCGACACGTCGGCGGTCGGCGGATCGAGCAAGGCGCCGTGATCGGAGAACGGAATGTTGTTCAGGTAGTACTGGGTGTTTTCCGGCTCGAACGCGCCCCAACCGCCGTCGCTGCTCTGCATGCCGACCACCCATTCGCGCGCGCGCGCAATGGCTTCGCGATCCACGTCGGATTGCGTGAGCGAGGCCGAGCGCTGCATCGCCATCACGACCACCGCCGTATCGTCGACGTCCGGATAGTGCGCGTTGTTGTACTGGAACGCCCAACCGCCAGGCCGCACGTTCGGCCGACGCGAGATCCAGTCGCCGCGCACGTCGAGAATCTGCAGCGGGCGCAGCCACGCAAGCCCGCGTTCGGCGGCCTGTTCGGCATGCGCCTCGCCGGTTTCGAGCAGCGCATGCGCAACCAGCGAGGTGTCCCACACCGGCGACAGACACGGTTGGCAATATGCTTCGTCATCCTTGATGACGAGCAGCTTCTCGATCGACTGACGCGCAATCGCGCGATTCGGATGATCGGCCGGATAGCCGAGCACGTCGTACATCATCACCGAATTGGCCATGGCCGGGAAAATCGCGCCGAGGCCGTCTTCGCCGTTCAACCGTTCGTCGACGAACGCCACAGCCGCGCGCACCGCACGGTCGCGCGTCGCTTTCGGAAACAGACCGTCGACGGCGCGCAGCAGCACGTCCACCCCGCTGAAAAAGCGGAACCAGCCGAGGTGCTGATGCGGCGCCCGATCGCGCGGGCCGACGTTGACCGGCGCGCCGCGGAACAACTCGTCGATCCGCACGCGTCGCGGATTGCGCGCCACGGGTCGCTTCGCGTTGAGCACCAACAGCGGCACGATCACGGTCCGCGCCCAGTACGACACCTTCGACAGATGGAACGGGAACCACTCCGGCAACAGCGTGATTTCGACCGGCATCATCGGCACCGCGCGCCACGACACGACGCCGAACAGCGCGAGCAGAATCCGCGTGAAGACGTTCACCGTTTCCGCGCCGCCATGGGCCAGAATCGCGTCGCGAGCGCGGACCATGTGCTCGGCATCGACCGGATCGCCGATCATCTTCAGGGCGAAGTAGGCCTTCACGCTGGCGCTGATGTCGAGCGCGCCGTCGGTGAACAACGGCCAGCCGCCCTCCGCCATCTGGATGCGGCGCAAATAGCGGCCGATTTTCTGCTCCAGTTCCAGATTCGGCGTTTCGCCGAGGTAGTGGACCAGCAGCACGTATTCGGCGGGAATCGTCGCGTCGGCTTCGAGTTCGTAGACCCAGTGGCCGTCCGGTTTCTGCGCGACGAGGATCGCGTCGGTCGCGCGCGTGATCGCGGCGTCGAGCGATGCGTCGGGCGCTTGCGCGGCCGTCGTCGCCGTCACCGGCGCGTCGGGCGTTGCAGGCGCGGCGGCGGCGGCGAATTCGGGCAGGACGGCGTCCAGCGGCTGAGCTTGAGATAAGTCGTTCATCGGCGTTCCATCGGTTCATTCAGCAACGTATCCGCGGCCTTCTGGCCAGAGCGGATCGCGCCTTCAATCGTCGCGGGCAGGCCGGTGGCCGTCCAGTCGCCCGCGAGCATCAAGTTGTTCCAGCGAGTGCGCGTGCCGGGACGCAGGGTTTCCTGATCCGGCAGCGCGGCAAAGGTCGCGCGTTTGTTCATCACGACCTGCCAGGCCGGCATCGGCGTGGCGGGCAGACTGGCCGCCTGGGCAACTTCGGCCCACACGGTCGCCGCGAGCGCTTCGTGCGGCGTGTCGAGCAGGGCTTCAGCGTTGCCGACGGTCACGGCGAGGCGTCCGTCGGACGCGAACAGCCACTCGGCTGTCCCGTTGAGTAGCCCGGTGAGCGGCGGCAAACCGAACGGCGGCTCGACCGCGAAATGCACGCTCGCAGCCGCCGCGAAGCGCGTCGGCGCGCGCATGCCGGGCACCAGCGTCTGCGCGATCTCCGGCGGTACGGCGAGAATCACCGCGTGATTGGCGTCGACGGCAATCTGCTCGTGCGCGAAGTTCAGCGTCTGCACGCGGGGGTTGTCCGCGGCGAAACCGATTTCCTTCAGGCTCGACTCCAGCCGGATGGTCGCGCCGCCATGTTGCAGCAGTCGCAGCGCCGGGTCGACGAAAGCGCTGCCGAGGCCATTGCGCGCCATCAGCGGACGCCACGCGAGGCCACCGGCGAGCACGGTTTCCCGCACCATGGCCGCCGTCAATTCCGCCGATGCCTCACGCGGCTCGACCTGCAGCAACACGTGAAGCAGCGGCCGCAGCAAACGGTCCCACAGCGGGCCATTGGCGCGCATGGTCTGCGCGACGCTGCGTCCGGGCTTGGCGAACAGCAACGGCACGAGCGACAGATAATCGCCCGGCCCGGTGTTCGGCACGCGCGCATTCGGGTCGAAGATCCACCAGGGCAAGCGGCCCGGCGACATGCGCACGGTCCAGCGCGCCCGCGTGGCCAGATCGACGAATGGATAGTCGGGCTGCGCCGGGCCGTCCAGTTCGTCGGCGGCGCCGATCGCCCGCGTGTAGTTCAGCGTCGCGGTATGACCCGACAACACGATGTGGTTGCCGCTGTCCAGCGTTGCGCCTAGTTTGGCGTCGTAATACGAACGGCAACGTCCACCTGCGTAGCCCGCCGCGTCGTGCAGCACGACTTGCGCGCCGCGCCGCTGCAGTTGCACCGCGGCGGCCAGGCCGGCAAGGCCCGCGCCGACCACGTGGACGAGCTTCGGCATCAACTCAGAAGAGCGCGTAACGCGCGACGATCCACAGCATGCGCAGCTTCGGCTTGCTGACCTTCGTGCGCGGAATGTCGAAGCCGCGGTCGAGCGTGCGGTCGAGTAGCAGGCGATAGACGCCCGACATGATGCGCGGCGCCTTCACGTGAACCCGCGATTCGCGGTCCATGATCGCGTCAGACGCGGCGAAGTGTTCCTTGGCGCGCTCGGCGAGCGTGGCGCAGACGCGCGGCAGCGACGGATCGTCGGCGATCTGGGTCGGGCTCGTCACCGCGATGCCTTCGCGCGCCAGCAATTCGTGCGGCAGGTAGCAGCGGTTGATGCCGGCGTCTTCGTCGATATCGCGCAGGATATTGGTCAGTTGCAGTGCGCGGCCCAGATGGTGCGCGAGCAAACGGCCGGGTTCGTCCTGCATCCCGAATATCCTCACCGATAGCCGGCCCGCCGCACTGGCGACGCGGTCGCAGTAGAGGTCGAGCGTGGCTTCGTCGGGCGCGCAGATGTCGGCGGCGGCGTCCATGGCCATGCCGTCGATCATCGCGTGAAAATCTTCGCGCTGCAGATGAAACGTATGAATGTGCCGCGTCAGCGCGCGCAACGAAGCGCGCGGCGCGCCGGCATAGCACGCGTCGATGTCGGCCCGCCAGCGCTCGAGCGCGGCGGCGCGTTCAACGCGCGGCATGTCGCTGTCGGCGATATCGTCGACAGCGCGGCAAAAAGCGTAGACCTGATACATCGCATCGCGCTGTGCAGCCGGCAGGATGCGCATGGCGAGATAAAACGAGCTGCCGGACGTGGCGGCAGCGGCGTCGATTTCTGGTTCGTCCACGACAAGATTGGAAACAGCCAAGACGATCTCCGCTGGAGGCGCCCGCTGAAAGGCGTTCAAGAAGTTTGATACTCACCCGCGAGGCGAGCGGCCCGCGCGCGCGGACACGCGCGAAACATCCGGCAGGGAGGCCGGAAACGGCGAAAAGTATATCAACGTTTGTGAGATGCCGCAGTTTCGCGGGTGAATAAGGGGCCGGAAGGTCAGCCGGTACGACGGCAGTTTATGCCGCGCAATGTGCTGCACGCGCGCTCACGCAATACGCCGAGCCGGTAAAAAAAACCCGCCGCGCCGCTCAGTTAAACGCGATCGAACGGTTGCGTCCCTGCCGTTTCGCGCTATACAGCGCGGCATCGGCTTCGTTGATGAGCACGTCATACGCCGGCACGCCGGTGCGCGCCGCCGCACCGCCGACGCTCGCCGTCACCGGGACGCCCACGCCCTGCACTTCGACCGGCGTGTCGGCGATCGTGCAGCGGATCTTTTCCGCGACGCGCATGGCGTCTTCGAGCGGTGTGCAAGGCAGCAGCAACGCGAACTCTTCGCCGCCGAAGCGCCCGAAGGTATCCTGCGCGCGCACCACGCCGGCCACGCGCTGCGCCATCACGCGCAGCACCGTATCGCCGACGCCGTGGCCGAACTGGTCGTTGATTTTCTTGAAGTGATCGAGATCGAACAGCAGCACGGACATGTCGCCGCCGTAGCGCTGCCAGCGCGTGAATTCGTCGCGCAGACGCGCTTCGAAAAAACGGCGGTTGGCGATTCCCGTCAGACCGTCGCGGTCCGCGTATTCCTGCAGCTTGGCGACCGCCTCTTCGCGTTCGCGCTGCACGATGCTGACGTGCGTGACGTCCGAGATGGTCACGCACACGGCCACCACTTCGCGATCGCGCATCAGCGGCATGAACGTGCAGTCCTGCTGCATGAAATCGACGCCGCCGGTGATCGGCCGGTCGTGATCGAACTTGAACAGATACGGGCGCTGCTCCCACGAACTGAACGCGAAACTGCCGAGCTGAAACACGCTTTCGATCTTGCGCGACAGCCACACGCGCGGCAGTTCGGGGAAATGCGTGTACAGCGACTGGCCGACTGCCTGCTCGGCCGCTATACCGCTGTGGTCCTGCATGAAGCGGTTCCACATGAGGACGTTCATATCGCGATCGAGCACGAAGATGCCGAAACCGACACGTTCGACAACCAGATCGCTCAACGACTCCACAGGCACATTCATAGACTGGACAACAGCTCGTCGAGCGCTCCGTTCATGTGACGGATCGACTCTTCCGCCATCAGCATCACCAGATGGGCGCGGAAGCTCTGGTCTTCCAGCGCGAAATTGACTTCGACCAGCAAGGCGACGCCCCATTGCAGCACGCCCGGCTGGAACACTTCGTCGAGGGTCATCGCTTCGCCGAGCAGGCCGGGCGCCGAGAACACCGGCGTGCGGCCGAGCTGGTCGAGAATGCACGACACGCACGCGCCCGTGAGCACATTGGCAACGTCGAACACCAGCTCGCGCTGGCTGACCGCCTCGTAGGCCGAGCGCGAGTACGGATCGCTGACCAGCGAACACAGTTGATCGACGCTATCGCTGCGGCAAATCACCAGCGCCTCGCCCTTGATATCGGAGCGAAAGCCCTGACGCACCGCGCTGACCTTGTCCTCGATGCCGGTCATCTCGCGCAGCGCCTGCGCCGCCTCGCTCACCGCCACCACCCTCACGCGCGGCACCGACAATTCGATGAACGCATCGAGCAGCCGCGCCAGACGCGTCGCGGCTTGGCCCATCGCCAGATTGGCGACCTCTTGCAGCGCGTCGCGCTGATCTTCGGTGAGGACTGGTTCAGACATACAACCCGTACTCCTTGAGGATAGGAAGTACCGCCTCGGGCGTCACGGGCTTGGCGATGAATGCGGCGGCGCCGAGCGCGCGCACGCGCGACTGGGCCATCGGCTGGACATCGGCGGAGACGACGATCACGAAGGTGTTGAGATCCTCATGCTGCAAAGCTTCGAGCACCTGGTAGCCGGTCATGTCCGGCATCGTCAGATCGAGGAACATCACCGACGCTTTGCCTTCGCGATACAGACCGAGCGCTTCGCGCCCGTTCGTGGCGTAGGACACATCGACATCCCAGTCCGGCGGCAATGCCTTGGTGAGCACCTTGCGGGCAAGCAGCGAATCGTCGGCGATCACAATAGGCAAAGGCATGGGCGGGTCGGAAAGCGAAATTAGCTCTTGCGCGTTAACGGCGTTTACAGGCGAATTCTTTAGCAGACGGTCTGTCGACCAGCGGCTAAGTGCGCTGAAGCGTAGGGGAAAGCAGATGGCGAGCGAGCGGGGAGCACGCGCGGCGCGGTGCGTTTGGCGGAACCCGTGGGCGGGCATGAATGCGTGCTCGCACGGTGAACGACGGCTATGACCGGCATGTTCGAAGCCTACCCCGTAGATGAATCTGCGCGGCCTCGTGGATCGGGCTGGTCCCTTGCCGCGCGCGTGTTTCCGCGAACGCCTTCGGCGTGCGTGGTACGCACGGTCTGGCAGCCCTCGCGGCAGATGCCTCCGAACATGGCGGACGCATTTTTTATCGTGGCATCGATTTTCGAAGCAAATCAACGGAAAGGCAACTCGCCAATTCCACGTTCATTAAAGAGATTTTTCCCATAAGTACTATTTTTAAAAATATTTTGATAGATATGGGAAGCTATCTTTGCTATTTATACTTTTGTGTACGTTTGCGGTTGCCGATTCGTCGCTGTTTCAAAAAGCAGACGAATAACGTGCCGCACCCCACATAGCGACTCGCCAAGGTAACTTCTACCGTGGCTGTGTGTCTATGCTTCTCGTATGACGCCTTCAACGGACCCTTTTCGTTTCGCACGAAGCTGGCCTTAACGACCATGACACCCGACCGGTTCGACCCGCCATCCGCGAACCGCCTTGCTGCCAGCCGGCAGAACGAGGCGATGTTCCCCGCCGTGCCGGAACAGAATTTCCACGTACGGCGCATGACGCTGATTGCGCTGCTGGTCGCCGCGATCGTGCTGCCGTGCGTCTATGTCGCGATCATGGCGTTGAGCGACTGGCGCTCGCGCGTCGCCGACGCCACCGACCTGACACTGCGCACCGTGCGGGTGGCCGACGAACACGCGCTGAAAGTGTTCGACATGAACGAGACGCTCGACGCGCGCGTCGTCGATCTGACCGAAGGTCTCGACGACGACGGCATTCGCGCCCGCGAAGCTTCCATTCACGACAAGCTGCGCACGATGGGCGGCGGTTATCCGCAAGTGGCCGCGGTGTCGATCTTTGGGCGCGACGGCAGTCTGCTGGCCACCAGCCGGTTCTATCCGTCACCGGCTATTTCGATCGGCGAGCGCGACGATTTCGTCGGCATTCGCGGCGGCAAGGATCTCGACCACGTGTCGAAAGTGATGACGGGGCATGTCGCCGGCGAGCAGGTGTTCAACACGGGCGTCGCGCGGCGCGATGCGGACGGCGCGTTTGCCGGCGTCGTATCCGTCGCGTTGCGGCCCAGCTATTTCGACGCGTTCTACCGCGAGCTGCTCGGCGGCAACGACATTACGCCGATCACGATGAGCCTGGTGCGCACGGACGGTGCGATCCTCGCGCGCTATCCACGCAACCCGCGGAACCCGCGCGAGCCGGCCGCGGTGGCGCCGCATTCGCCGTTCGCCGAAGCGTTGGCGCAGGGTCGGCGGGCGGGCGTGGTGACCATGCGTTCCGACCTCGACGGCGACGCCATGATCGTCGCGTTCCGGCGGGTCGGCTCGTATCCGGTGTATGTGTCGTGCGGCTATCGCACCTCGGCGATCTGGGCCGCGTGGTATCGGCATCTGAGCGTGTTGATTCTGTCGATATTCACGCCGTCCATCGCGTTGTGGTGCGTGATCTGGCTGTCGCTACGCCGGCTCGGCGCCGAAGAGGAAGCGTGGGAGCGCTGGCAGGCCGAAGCGTCGATGCGCCGCTCGATCGAATCCGCGTATCGCCAGTCGCGCAAGATGGAGGCGCTCGGCACGCTGGTCGGCAGCGTCGCGCATGATTTCAACAATCTGCTGATGATCCTCTCGTCCAACGTGCAGATCGCGCGACGGCGCGGCACACCCGGCCTCGATCGCGAATTGTCGGCGATGGAACGCGCGCTCAAGAGCGGCCAGTCGCTGACGCGGCAATTGCTCGGGGTGGCGCGCAAACAGCCGTTGCGCAATGAGACGCTGTCGCTCGAGCGCTGGCTGCCGGCCTGCCGCGAACTGTTGCGCGCTTCGCTCGGCGCGAAGGTGTCGCTGGTGATCGATATTGGCGTAGAGGTTTGGCCGATGCACGTCGACGTCGCCGAGCTCGAACTCGCGCTGATCAACGTCGCCATCAACGCGCGCGATGCGATGCCGAACGGCGGCCGTTTCACCGTGCGAGCCGCGAATATCCATTTTCGTCGCGACGACGGCTTTCCGCTGAGCGGCGAGTTCGTGCAACTGTCGCTAGAAGATACCGGCATCGGCATGGCGCCCGACGTGCTCGCGCGGGCCTTCGAACCGCTCTACACGACCAAGTCGCAAGGCATGGGCACGGGCCTCGGGCTGCCGCAGGTTTTTGCGTTCTGCGAACGCTCCGGCGGGCTGGCCGCGATCGACAGCGCGGTCGGCGCAGGTACATCGGTGCGCCTGTATCTGCCGCGCGCGACCGACGAACCTGCCGCCGACGCTCCGCCTGAGACGAGCGTCGACGAGAGCGGCGCGCCGCAGGGGCTGCGCATTCTGCTGGTCGAAGACAACGAGGAAGTGGCGGCCGGCACCGAAGCGCTGCTGCAGATGATGGGCCACCAGATCACCTGCGTATTCAATGCCGATACCGCGCTGCGCCTGTTCGACGACGCCCACGCGCGACGAGCCCGCACGGGTGAACCGCTGCCGTTCGATCTGGTGCTGTCGGACATCCACATGCCGGGGAAGATGAACGGTATCGATCTGGCCGAGGCGGTGCTGGCGTTCGACACGCAATTGCCGGTCATTCTGGTAACCGGCTACGCGGAAGAACTCGACCGTGCGCGACACGTGGACGTGCGGGTGCTTTCCAAACCCTTCGATATCGGCCTGCTGGAGCAACCGCTGCGAGCGATCCAGCACGATTTGACGCAGACGGGGACGGATCCCGCGCCGCAGTCGGCGGATTGAAGCGGGTGGTGGCTTTGAGGCGTGTTTGCGCGTGTTTGAGGCGTGGGTCAAGGTCCACGCCATTTACCGGCGTTGTAAAAGCGCCGCGTCGCTGCCCTGCGGTGCCAGGTGGGCAGGTGTCACCAATTCTTCAGCGCAGGCTGGCCTACACGGACCTAGGGGCTTGGGCACCTCTGCGCCGACTCCGGCACGATCGTTGCGGCATGCATCGGATGGAGGGCCCGCGTATCGCGACGCCCGTCAGTCCATTCAATACGTCGGGAGACAGCCATGCAACATACCGTGATTGGTTTATTCGACACTTATTCTCAAGCGGAAGGCGCCCGCGACACGCTCGTTCAAACCGGCTTTGCACGCGAAACGATCGAGCTGCAGGCCAATCCTGAACCGTCCGTCGGCTCGGCAACCGATGAGGTCGCCAGCACCGGCGTGATCGCGAATATCGAGCGCTTTCTGTCAAGCCTGTTCGCCACCGGCGCACGCGCGCCGGACACGGCGCGCTATGCCGAGGCCGTGCGGCGCGGCGCGGTGCTGGTGTGCGTCAACGCGGTAAGTGAAGCTCACGCGGATTTGGCGCGCGAAACGTTGACGCGGCTCGGCGCGGTCGATATCGGCGAACGGGTGCCGGAGTGGAATGAGGACGCTGCGCCGGGTCGCGAGCATTCGGTGCTCGACGAACTCGGCATTGGGACGGTGAGGTCCGGAACGCCGCGTTCGTCGAGCGTGGCAGCGTCGGGAGTGATGGGGGCTGACGCACCGGCAGCCGGTGTAGCGCCCCCGAGTGCCAGCCCGACGATGGCTGATCCGCTCTACGCCATGCCGCCGGGCAATATCGACGCCGAGCCGTTCGTGCCGCCGCCGCTCAACGAACGTCCGGTGCTGGATCCGGTCAACGAACCGGTGACAGATCCGCTGGTCGGCGATGCGGGGCGTAGTGCGATCGCCGCTGGCTCGATCGGCGGATCTGGCGCGATCATGCAGCCGTCTGAAGTCGTTCCCGAAGCAACGCATCCCACCTCGGGTTTAGGCGCCCAGATTCCGAACGAATACCTCGAATACGAAGAAGATTTCCGCTCGCACTATGACGAGCAATACGCGGCGGAAAATTCGCGTTACGAGGACTATGTGCCGGCGTACCGCTATGGCGCGGAAATCGGTCAGGACGCGCGCTTTCGCGACATGCCTTGGGACGACGTCGAACCGGAAGTACGGCGTCAGTGGGAAACGACCGCGCCGGATAGCGCGTGGGAGCGGTTCAAGCTCGCCGTGCGTCATGGCTGGGAGCGGGTGACGGGGCATCATCACGTGTAGCGTGGTGCGGCGGCACGCCTTGAATCCAGGGCGAGGCCGCCGTGTGCCCGCTCGGTCTTGCGGTGCAGTCCCGGCGATATAGGCCTCACCTTTCTCTAGCGAGGCCTATCGTCGTGAGGCAGCGAAAATTTGATGAGCCGTCAGGCCGTCTGGCGCTTAACCCACGCGACGTAACGGTCGACGAACGTCTGCAGAAACTTGCGCGTGCCGTCGCTCACAATCTCGCCTTTTTCGTTGATCACCGACAGGTCGTGTTTGATAAACACTTCGGGTTGCGCCAGCGTGGCGACATCGAGATAAGCCAGCACGTTACGCAAATGCTGCTGCGCCAACGCCGCGCCGGTCGCCCCGACCGACGTGCCGATCACCGCACCGGGTTTGTTGCCCCACGAATTCGTGCCCCACGGGCGCGACCCCCAGTCGAGCGCATTCTTCAGCACGCCAGGAATCGAGCGGTTGTATTCGGGGGTGACGAACAGCAGGCCGTCGGCCGCCTCGATACGCTGCTTCAACTGCTTGCCGGCTTCGGGATAGTCGGCGTCGTAGTCCTGGCTGTAGAGTGGCAGCGAGCCGATGTCGATGAATTCGAACGTGAAGTCGGAAGGCGCAAGCGAAATCACGGCTTGCGCCAGATGGCGGTTGAACGACTCGCGACGCAAGCTGCCGACGACGACTGCGATGTGATATGCCATGGTTCGTTTCCTCGAATGAGATGCGCGGGACGCGCAAGCGGGTAACGCACGTTCATGCACGTTCATCATAGGCAAAAGCCGCGGCGGGTGCGGCGATGACCGCTGGCGACTTGTCGCCGGTCGCGTGGGCGACCGGGAGGCGCGGCAACCGGTGGATAACTTTATCGCCGGGAAAAGTTATCCACAGATTCACTGAATAACCTTGTGGATAACTGGTACTTTTGCCTTGTCAATCAAGCATGCTTTCGGCCTAGGAAGATTTGAGGCAAATCGCAGCAATCCCACGGGCAGACGTCAGGAAGGCAAGGCGGCGCGAGTACAAATGACCGATATCCGCAAATCTTGCGTGCCGACTTCCCGTCCGCTCGTCGAACGGCTTACTCAGGTACGGCGATATCCCCATCCACCAATTGCCAGCCGTATCGCTCGGCATACGATTGCGCGTCGTCGGCTTCGTCGAAAAAGGGCATGTCGGCGTGCCCCTGGAACGGGTAGATCACCCGATCGTCGCTCAGACGGATGACTTTCAGCGTCGGCACGGTGCCGCTCGACGTACGCCGCGACGACGCCGACACCTGATAATTATCACGGCCGACGAGAGCCGGAGCCTGCTCGCCCTGCGAGCGTTTGGAAACGTGACTTGCCATCGTTGCGCGCGTCAAAGCCCGGCGATCGACTGACCGGCTACCATGCCGTCGATCACCTGTTCGGCGTAGCTGGTCGACGCAATGCGCGCGACGCCGGCGGCGTCGAACGGCGATGCGCTCGGCACCACAAATAGACGGCTGCCGGTGACGATGTGATCGCTGCCGCGCCGGCAAATGCGCACTGCGGCGTCGAAGCCCGCGTCGTAGTGACGGGCGCCGTCGCGATCTCTCGGCTGGTGCGGATAAACCAACGGATAGATCTCGAGTCCTCGATAGTGTCGAATCGTGTTGCTCATGATGGTCGTCTCCAGTGAGGGCTTTCGTGAACGCTACGTTGCGGCGAGTCGCGCGGCCGGCAGAAGACGTCTCACGAAAACACGGTAATGATCGACGATGCGCGTGAGCAACGGCCGCTTTCAAACCGGTCGGCTGACGACATCGCAAAGCAGAGTAGGAGGAACGGGACCCTGTTCGGAGCAGGGCGCGGTGATGCGAAGCGTTTGCGTCGGGGACTGCGCGAGCGCGCAGGAGAACTGCAAGCTGTTGACCCACTGTAACACGTCAGTAGAGCGAGCATTGGACGCATTTCCCTGCCAGGCGCGAGTGTTGCTTTGGAGTCCAGCGTATTGTGTACCGCTCAGTTTGACGCGCTGATGTCCTCCGATCACCTCCCGCTCAAACGAAAAAAGGGCGCCGATAACGGCACCCTTTTGCTTCGAAAAGCTTCCCTGCTGACAGACCGGCGCTGGACAAATGAAGCGTCCAGCGGCGAGCCCGTTCGCTGCTCGGCTTAGTTGCCGAAAAACACGTTGCAATACGATGCCGGGCCGTTGCATTGCGCCGGTGCAGCTGCGTGCGCAGCGCCGGAAGCGGCCGCAAACAGGGCGACGGAAGCGATCAGGGCGGACAGAATGCGTTTCATGGTGCTACTCCTCTTCAGCGTTTAGTTCGCGATCAGGGCGATCGATGGACTGGAGGATAGCGATTCAGTGTCCGCCTAAAAATATCAAAGTCGCAAAGACATCTTTTCGCAAAATGAAACAATCAGAATTGGCATGCGTGGTGGGTCAATTGCGATGATGCGCTTTTGGCGCTGGGCTGTGGGACGGCCAGCGGCAACGCTCGCCCATGAGATTGATTTCAATTTTCGCAATAATGTTTTTTCTGTCATAACCCCCTGCCGTGGCTCGACTAACGTCATCTGTTTATCGTGCGTCGGCGGGGCATATGTTCAATACCGATTCGATTGCGCTGGGGCTTAGAGCACAATGGCGCTCGAATCCCCCTATTGCGCAAAACACCCCCCTCTATGAACCACAACGACGCAAGAGAAAGCGCGCGGCGAACGCGAGCAGGGCGACGGAGCATGCCATGGCGCAAGTAAACGGGCCGGCGCTCGACGATCCCGTTTATCTGACGCAATTGCGGCGCGACCTGGTGCGCTTCGCCCGTTTGCAACTGCGCGACGCGGCCGCCGCCGAAGATGCCGTCCAGGAAGCCCTCGCCGCGGCGTGGACGCAAGCGGATCGCTTCGCGGCGCAGTCGGAGCACAAGACGTGGGTGTTCGGCATCCTGCGGCACAAGCTCATCGACACGCTGCGCGCCCGGCAACGGACGATCAACCTGTCCGCGCTGGAATCCGAACTCGACGGCGAAGCGTTGCTCGATCGCGAACTGTTCAAGGACAACGGCCACTGGTCGCGCGAAACCAAACCGCGTCCATGGCCGACGCCGGAAACCGCGCTGCGTCAGCAGCAGTTCTGGACGCTGTTCGAAATGTGTCTGGACCACCTGCCGGAACAGATCGGGCGCGTGTTCATGATGCGCGAATTTCTCGATCTCGAGACCGACGCGATTTGCACCGAACTGAACATGACCGCCAATCATTGCAGCGTGCTGATTTACCGCGCGCGCTTGCGCCTGCGCACTTGCCTGAGCGAAAAAGGCCTATCCAGCGAGGATGCGAATGGGGAAATGTAAAAACATCACGCGCTTGTTGTCGGATGCGCTGGATCGCCGTTTGACAACGGGGGAATGGGTCGCCATCCGGCTGCATCTGCCGACCTGCAGCGGCTGCCGCAACTACCGCAAGCAGATCCGTTTGCTGCGCGTGGCCGCGCGGTCGATGAGCGGGATCGCAACGCCGGGCGCGACGAGCGGGGACGACTGACGCGCGGTGTAGGGCAGTGGCGGCGCGGCGGGCGAACGCGATGCCGGCATGCATTGGCATCGCATTCACCATTCACCGCTCGGTCGGCGGTGTGTTCCGATAACGCTCGAAATAACCTGCGTGCGCCGCCTCGTCGATCGAGATGGGAAACGGTTCGATACGCGCAGGATGTTTCTGGAGCTGCGCACGCGTGCGTATCGGCCGATGCTGGAAATTGCCGCCGCAATTCGGACACACGTTACGCAGCGTGCTGAGCGCGCAAACCTCGCAGAACGTGCATTCGTAAGTGCAGATCATCGCGTCGGGCGCGTTCGGCGGCAGTGACTTGCCGCAGCCTTCGCAGGAAGGTCTCAATTCAAGCATGGTGGCTCCGCGTCGAGAGGGGAGCGAGGTGCGCCGCACCTCGCCTGACCACGCAGTGTAAGCGGCCTTCTCACGCAGAAATTGACAGCGCAGTCGCAATTCCTGCCAATCCGGCGGCGCCTAGTGCAGCGTCACGTCAGGACGCCCCACAGCACGAGCGTGAGTGCAAGGCCAACCACGGAGACGATCGTTTGCAGGACCGACCAGACGAGCACCGTCTGCTTCAATTGCAAGCCAAAATACTCGCGCACCATCCAGAAGCCGGCGTCGTTCACGTGGCAGAAGAACACTGAGCCTGCGCCGATCGCGAGCGCCATCAGCGAATTGTGCGTCGCGCTGAGACCCGCGACGACCGGTGCGACGATCCCCGCAGTCGTCGTGGTGGCGACGGTTGCCGAACCCGTCGCCTGGCGCAGCGCCACCGCGATGAGCCACGCCAGCAGAATCAGCGGCATGTGCGCGCCGACCGCGATCTTGCCGATCGTCGTGCTGATGCCGGCGACGACGAGCGCCTGCTTGAGTCCGCCGCCCGCGCCGATGGTCAGCAGCAGCGCGGCGATCGGCGGCAAGCTTTTGCGCAGAATGCCGCCGACGCGATCGCGCGCCATGCCACGCGACCAGCCCAATGCGACCACCGCGAACAGCACGGTGAGGCCGAGCGCGATCAACGGCTCGCCCAGGAAATTCAGCGCGTCGAACAGGAAGGTTTCGGGGTGAAGCAGCAGCTTCGCGACCGTGCGTCCCAACATCAATACGACGGGCAACAGAATCGTGATCAGCGAGATCGCGAAACCCGGCGGCTCGGTGGTGTCTTGTTGCGCGGTGAACAGCTTGCCCATTTCTTCGGGCTCGGCGACATGCATCCGCTTCGACAGCCAGATACCGTAAAGCGGACCCGCGAGAATCACTGCCGGAATCGCGACGATCAGGCCGAGGCCGAGCGTCAGACCGAGATCGGCATGCAGCGCGCTGACCGCGATCAACGGACCCGGGTGCGGCGGCAGCAATGCGTGCAGCGTGGTCATGCCGGCCAGCGCAGGAATCGCGATACGCAAGATGGGTTGTTGCGAGCGGCGCGCCATCACGAAGATGATCGGCACCATCATCACGAGGCCGACTTCGAAGAAGAGCGGCAAGCCGATGATCAGCGCGACGAGCGCCATCATCCATGGCAGCGTGCGCGGCGTCGAATGTTTGAGGATGGTCGAGACGAGCCGGTCGGCCGCGCCCGATTCGGCCATCAGCGCACCGAGCATGGCCCCCAGCGCGATGATGATGCCGACGTCGCCGAGCAACGCACCCGCGCCTTTGCTGAAAGCACTGGCGACGGCCTCGAGCGGCAGTCCCGCGGCAAAACCGGCGGCGAACGTGCCGACCAGAATCGACAGGAACGGCGCAAGCTTCAGCACGCTGATGAAAATGATAATGAGTGCGAGCCCGAGCACGCACGACAGAATCAGTTGGGTGTCGTGGGATGACCACGGCGCGAGTGTTGTCGTCAGATGCACGGTGTCCCTTTTAATCGATTGACGCATCCACGGCCGCCCGCGGATGACGGATTGTAGCGGGGCGCGACGGCTCGTCGTTGTGAGGGCGACAGATTGGTGAGAGGGGTGTGGGCTTTGCGCGCCGCCGTGATTTTTTTATTTGAATTTGTCGGATTGGACGGGGTAGCGGACAAGTTATTGCCGGCGTCGATGGGTTTGGTTTGTGATCGTTATTTTTGTGAGCGGTTTTTGTGTGAGGCAGCGGTGGGTCGTTTGGCGTGCGTTGCTTGGCGATGTGGACGCTTTGTTGGACGCTGCGTCCCAATCCGTTTTCGCCGCCGATGCGCCTCACGTCAAAGAATTTCGTATCGGCGATCTTCGCGAAGATCGTGACGATGGATGCGGCGTTGGTGACGACGACTGAAGTTGTGGCCAGGACACGCCGCTTGAACGACGTGTTTTGCTGGCGTGGCAGCTGCGCAGGTTAGGTGATGCGTTTTCCGGTGATGCGCTTTCGTAGTCGATCAGGCGAAGAGCGACGCGATGTTTTCTGGCGGACGGCCGATCACCGCGCGGCCATCTCGCACGACAATCGGCCGTTGCAGCAGGATGGGATGCTTGGCCATTGCTTCGTATAACTCGTTGTCATTTAGCGCGACGTCGGAGAGTTGGAGTTCTTTATATTCGGCTTCCGTGTCTCGAATCATCTCGCGAACCGGGCAGCCTAGCTGGGCGTTCAACTGCTTGAGTTGAGCGACGGTGAGCGGTTGCTTCAGATACTCGACAATTTCCGTCGGTTCGTTTGCGACGTTGTAGGTACTGGTGAGCAACTCGCACGCAGTACGCGATTTTGAGCAACGGGGATTGTGGTAGATGATGATCATGGTTGGGTAGTTTGTTGCGGTTGGTGTTCTGCTGGCATGGCGCTTTTTTGTGGTGGATTTTAGCGGGTTGATGGGTGTTCGCGCGTCGGTGGGTGGGGCGGCGGTTTGCGTCGGTAGTTTCTTTTTCGGCGTCGGCGCAGGCGGTTCACACCAGACAAGGGATGGGTCGCGTTTGGCGGTTAGGCGGATTCTGGGCTCGACGACGCGAGCTAGTTTTTCTCGTGTTTCTTCCAAAATTTATTAGCCGGTTTTTTCCGCACGATGCTCCGTGTCCCAGCGAGGGATATAAAGACAAGCTGCGTTTGATGATCGACGTGACGCGAAGCAGGCGTCCGGCCACGCAGCGAAATTCTGATCGACGCTGCCAATTCGGTCGGCTTGTGCTTAGCCAGCCCGTCTGCAAAAGTAGGCGCGGGCTGCAGTATTTCCTCATGCGCGGGTGCTCGCAACGAGAGGGGAGGAGGAAGGTCGGGCACATATCGTCGATTCGCTCCAACGGCACCGTTTTCGGTTTATGCGCATAAAGCCACCCGAAGATGGTCGGCCGTGGCTTCGAACCGACACGAACTTGTGTCACGTGTCGCACGCTCGGATAGGTCCCACACACATCCCCGCCGTCACCACACGGTGGCGTCTCGCGATGCCGAATGCTCCCACGCCCGTTGAGAACTGCGCCAAGTCGCGGGGGACTTTATGCGCATAAAGCGCGTGACCGGGCGTCTGCCAGCTTTGCCTTCCCCGCTGATGCCACTGTCGCGCATGACAATGCCGCGCCCCCTGATATTCGATCGCGCTAGCGCCCTCGTTCATCTAAGCGGCGGAGCTGAAAGCTCCAGGCGAGGGTCGGCGCCAACGCCAACGCCAGCGACTCCGACTCCGACTCCGACTCCGACTCCGACTCCGACTCCGACTCCGACTCCGACTCCGACTCCGACTCCGACTCCGACTCCGACTCCGACTCCGACTCCGACTCCGACTCCGACTCCGACTCCGACTCCGACTCCGACTCCGACTCCGACTCCGACTCCGACTCCGACTCCGACTCCGACTCCGACTCCGACTCCGACTCCGACTCCGACTCCGACTCCGTCACATGCATCGACAGCGCAGACTTGCATCCAGTCGTACCTCTTCACCGCATCGCTAACCACACCCGGGACCACCGATCACAGCCTCGCGATTGCGCTCTCGTCGGCCACACGTCCTTTATGCGCATAAACCTATCCCGAATGGCTAACGCGTCTATTGTTTTACCAAAAACGATTGAATTACGAATTCATCCAGGTAGAATCCATTTGCGTCTAAAAAGAGGAGGTGAAGATTGGCAGCAGAAATCATCGCGGTAACTCAGCAGAAGGGTGGGGTCGGGAAGAGCACAATCGCGATGCACCTCGGCGCTGCGTTTCATGAGAAAGGCAAACGCGTCCTCGTCGTAGACGCAGATGGTCAAAACACCCTCATCCACTGGGCCAGCGCATCATCGGACGGCGACACCGGCATCCCATTCCCGGTCGTCAACCTGTCCGAAGCCGGTAGCCAGATCCATCGCGAGATCAAGAAATTCGTCTCTGACTACGACATCATCGTGGTCGACTGCCCGCCCTCCATCACAGAGAAAGTGTCCGGCGTCGTGCTGTTGGCAGCGAGTGTCGCGGTGATTCCCACCTCGTCATCGCCGGCGGACTACTGGTCGAGCATCGGCTTGGTGAAACTCGTTCAGCAGGCTCAAGTCATGAACGAAGACCTGCGCGCCGTCTTTCTGCTCAATAAGACCGAAGAGAAACGGATGCTCACGCGCGAACTGAAGCGCGCGCTGGAAGAACTCGGATTCCCGCTGTTGAAGACCCAGATCCCGACGCGCGAAGCCTACAAGCAGGCCATGGCGTTGGGACAGACAGTCCTTCAGATGAACGATCGCGGCGCCAAGCTCGCCGCCATCGAGGTACGGGCGTGCGCCAACGAGATCGCCGCCCTGCTCCCGTGAAATTTATGCGCATAAAGGACCCTGAATGAAACCCTCCCAATTCGCCAAAGGCTTTCAAGCACGTCCTGATACGACCAGCAGCGAGAAGCGAACCGCGCTCGATCGTCTGAATGCCATCGACGGTCTGGTCAAGAACGGCCCGAAGGGCAGTGAAGTACCGAGCCGTCCGATGTCATCCGTCATGCCGCAAAGCGTCGTGGAAGTCGACACGGTCGACTCCGCCGATGAATCGGCGGCCTACCGCACGTGGCGGCTCGAGCATGGTTATCGGCCGGGCCAGGTGATCGACCTCGCGCTCAAGACGATCAAACCGAGCCCGTTCAATCCGCGGCACTTCTATCTGAAGTCGTCGATTGCCGAGCTCGCCGTGAATCTGGCGAAGCAGGGACAGCAGCAAGCGATCCACGTCATTCCCGATTACGACAATCCCGGTACCTACTTCGTCAGTGACGGTGGCCGGCGCGTACGTGCGCTGAAAGAAGCGAACAAGGAATCGGTGAAGGCGATCGTCATCGATCTGCCGATCGGTATTCAGAGCTACAAGCTCGGCTACGACCTCAACGTCCAACGCGATTCACAAACGGTGTTCGACAACGCCGTTGTCTGGAAACGCTTTCTCGACGACCGGCATTTTCAAAGCCAGAAGGAGCTTGCCGAACATCTTGGTCTGGACGAATCGACCGTCGCGGTCGCCCTGTCGGTCGCCAAGTTGCCGGAGGTCGTCATGCATGAGATGGTCGCGCGCCCGGACCGCTTCGGCTCGAACATGGCGTATCAGGTCGGCCGATACCATACGGCCCGCGGCGCCGATGCGACGCTGCGCCTGATCAACAAAATCCTCTCCGACGATCTGAGCACGCGGCAAGTTGCGGATATCGTCAAAGGTCGGGCAAGCGCGCAGGAAAGCACCAAGCCGGCTGGCCGGCAGCGCTACGCGCAGCGCCTCGAGATCAAACTCGAAGGTGTCTCGGTCGGCGATCTCAAATCGTACGGGGATGATCGAATCGAACTGCGCCTGAAAGGGCTCACGCGTGAAAAACGTGACGACATCCTTCGGCAGATTGAGAAGATGTTGAAGTAACGGATCGGGAAGTCACTGCGGGGAAGACGACCAGAGTCAGCGCTAAGGCGCCAATTCTGGTCGACGGGCGGCAATCAGATCCAGCCGCCGTCCCGCTAAATGATTACGCCGCGCGCGATTGGCTCAGCGTGAAGGCAAGCAGGTCACCATCGGTCGGCTCACCCCAGGTCTTGCGAGCCAGCCAATCGAAGAATGCCGTCTCGACAATCTTCGAATCCAGCCCGCGACGACGCCAGTCGTCGCGCATGTGAGTGCCCAGGCCCGGCAATTCGTCTTCTTCAAACGACTGCCGCGCGATATCCCGTTCCGACTCACCTTGCTCGTTGTACAACTCGTACGCTTCCTTGCGACGATGCGCCGAATATTCGCCGAGCAGACGGGCCTTGAGATCGTCGGCCGGTGCCACTGCCGCCTTGCCACCGGAACCGGAAGGCAGCGCTTCGACCGGCGGCGCATAACCCTTCTTCAACGCGTCTTTGAACAGCGCCGGCGCACTGCGCACGGCCGGCAACGACGTGCTGCGCATGCGTTGCTCCGTCATTTGCAACGCGGCGCGAATCCGGTTTTCCTCGCTGTCGGCATACAACGTCTGCGCTTCTTTCAGCGGAATGCCGATCTTCACCATCCGGTCGACCAAGGTGCTGTCGAACACGTTCGGATGTTCGTCGAGCGCAAGCATGGGCTGCTTGCGTTCAGTCACGCGGAACTGGATTTCGGCAACGCGTCGTCCTTCCCGGTGTTCGATCAATTCGACGAAGATGTTCGTGACGGCGTTGACCTCGGCGATCGCCGGGCGCAGGTAATCGCGCTTGAAATACTTGTACTCGCGCTTCGCCTCATCACCCGCTTCCGTATCCGGCGTACCGGAGAGGATAGGGCGCCACCATTCCCAAGTCTCGCGCATGGTCAGATGACTCGGGTTGGTCAGATAGCGCACGCAAATTTCATAGAGCGCCAAGCCCGCGCTACTGCGCAACTGGCTCTGGAACTGCAGGCTCAGCCGGGCGTACTGAACTGGATCCAGCAGCTTTTTCTTGATCTTCGGCGCGAACGAAAACTCAACCCAAACGCGGCGTGTGGTGGGATCTTCGAGAATTTCCGCGTCGGCGATCAGCGTGGAGATACCCCACTTGCGCCCCGGCTTCTGGCTGGAGGTGCCAGTGCTCCACTCAACCTGCACCGACACCATGCGCCGCAGATGCTCTTTGACGAGTGCCGTGTCGTTGGAATCGAATGCCGAATTGGCGACGATGTCGGACAGCAAGGCCCGATACGTGTCGCCCGACTCGTCCGCTTGCTGAGCGACGGCGAGCAGCACGTTGAACAGCTTACGGGTCAGGAGGGTGATTTTGCCGCTTTTGGGCTGAATCGCGATCGCCTCGACGGCTTTGCGCAATTCGGCCGAGCTCGGGCTGACTACATCGGTCTTCTTCGCGCGCTTCGTGGCCATGCGTCAGGTCGAGGAGGGATTTGGCGAGAGCATACCGACTGCGGTGATACGCGTCTATAGCGTGCGTCTCACCGTTCGGGGTGAAGTGAGTTTACGGCGCACGACTCACCTCGAGCGTCTCCCGAAAATCCTCACCTCAGCCGTCTGGCGCCAGGTTGGGGCTCTCCTTGCAGGTCGCGGTCCTGGCAAATTCAGACCTTTTCCCTCACCGGCGAGAACAGTGGTGACTCGATCCCGAATCTCCTCACCTTAAAAAATTTCCGGAATTTTGACTGCTCGCACGGCGGACCGAACCAGGCGCACCGATGGCGATCCACTTGGCGAAAGCACAGTCCCCCGGAGAGACCAGCCGCTTCGGCAGGGGAGGGGTGACCGCATACCCCAAAACCACATCAATGGGGGGATCCGACACCGCGATCAATGCGAAGGACACCCCGAATGCACCGACAGCAAGGTTATCCGTGAGTCGAAACCGGCTGCGAACCCGCAATCACGCGCTCCAGAGCCCTCAGCACCCGCCACAGTCCACGCGCGGGCAACCGCTCACCGGTAACCGCACAGCACGCTCAAATTGAGTCAGCGACGGCGCCACCGGTGATCATCGGCGTGCAATTAGCCCGTGGGCCAATACGCCACCGCAGCAAAGCGGACGTTTTTTATCACGCGACGTCGACCGAAAACACCGCTGCGCAGCGGTCGTCAAAAGCGGCCGCCAGCGCCATCTCTCACTCTTGCGCCAGCGCCGAACCAAAAGCTGCCCCCGAAAAGTCTCACCTTAACCACGTCGCAACACTCGGAACGGCGCGGCCTCCAGCGTGGCCGAGCGTAAGAATCGCGAGAAAACTCTCCTGAAAACCCTCACCTTTGAGCCTTCACGGCAGCCAAATGCGCCTCAAAAAAAGCCTCCCGAAAAACCTCACCTTTGCAAAATATTCTAGAAATAATCCATAAATTCAATACGTTAGGAAATCGCCTCGACAAGGTTCTTCCTCGTGAACTCCCGTAAAACCTCACCTCAACCGCCTTTTGCAGCGAAACCGCGCACTTCGAATCCCCGCCACAAAGGTCCCGAAAATCCTCACCTTTAAAATTCAGCACACGAAATACCCAGCGCAATTTCTCTACGCGTGTAGGGCATTTCCGAGCCATTCCGGCCGTTTTGATCCTGTATTTCCTCACCTCAGCGATCCAGAACGGCTCAAAACACTCCCGAAAAACCTCACCTTTGGCAAAAACCGGGGAATTTGAAGTCTTGCCAATCGTCCCGATTCGAACCTCCCGAATTTCCTCACCTTTGCAGCACTCGGCTCCGATCATCTAGTCGAGCTTGCCGCCGGAAAACAGCCACAACAACCGCCGGGCTCCTGCAAACCCTCACCTTAAGCCTCGCAATGCACAAAAATTTGGCAAAAATGGCACCTCGGCCCCGTAAAATCTCACCTTCGGTTCGCGTTTCCTCCCGTCTTAACTCACCAAAGGGGTTTACGCCCCCTGAATACCGCCAAAAATCGGCCGGCAAGGTGGTCCTGAAAGCGCTCACCTTTAGGCTGTCCGGCCTTCGAGGGCACGATCGAGCGCTGCCGGGCGATCCGAGACGAGCAGGTCCCGCAAAACCTCACCTTTGACCAAACCCAGCTTTTGGGGTGTCTCCCGAACCCGCTCACGTTCTATCCCGGACCTGCTCACCAAGGCCCCCGAACTCCATCACTCAACCCTCCCGCAAGATCTCACCACCTCTCCCGCAAAGCTTCACCTTCGTGCTCTGAAACCCTTACCAGGTATAGGTTTGCTGTGGCGTTAACGTTTTTAACATGGGTTCAAAGGTGTTTACTTTTATTACTCTCTAGAATCTTCCCCCGTGCGTCCTTCGGACAAAGTCTCCCAACCGCCTCGCCGTCATCACACAGTCGTGAAACAGTGCGCGATCGCTGAGAAACCCGCAAAACTTCTTTCTTTACAAAGACTTGTTGGCTATTCTTCGTTTTGTTTCACGGAAAAACTGCTTGCATGATGTTTCAGTGACGTACCTCAGGCGGTAAACCACACCAATTCGGCACAGTCAGCTCAACAGCCACAAATTCGTAGCAAACGTTACGTAAATTGTTATGATTCATGCAATTCGAGCGGCGTCGAGGTATACATGAATCTGGATCAGGTACGGCAAACCATTCGCGACGAGCTCGACTCCATGCGAATCACCGGCGCTCGCCGGCAAGAGCTTTCGCTTCACGCCTGCAAGCGATTGTTTTTTGATCTGGGAATCCGTCCGTCCATGGCCGCTGTTCGCGACCTGACGCAAACCGGCAGCGCCAGCGATATCCCGAAAGACATCGACCACTTCTGGGAACGCATCCGAAACGTGTCGCGTGTCAAAGTTGGCGCCGGCGCCATCCCGAAAGCGTTGGAAGATCGCGCCGGTGAACTGCTAGGCGCTCTTTTTGAGGAAGCGGTCGTTCACGCCAGAACTGCGCTAGATGACGAACGCGCCGAAATTCGCACCCAGATCGCGGATGCCGAGCAGCGTGCTCGAGACGCCGAGATTCGGTTGGATGCCTCCGAAGACGCGATCAAGCGCAGCGAATTACGAGCCGAAGCAGCATGGGAAAAGGTTCGCGAACTCGAAACCCAGCTATCCAGTGCGACTACGCACGGCAATGCTCACCAGGAAGGCCTGCAGGCAACGGCTCGACGGCTCGAACAGGAAAACGGGACGCTTCGTCAGCGACTCGACAATGAATTTGCGACCAACGCGACGCTTCGCGACCGGATCGACGCCTTGCACGTCGAATTACGGCAAAGCACCGAGCACTATGCGCAACAGATCAAAGACGCTATCGCCGAAGCCGAGCGACGCGTGAAGCCCATGCTGGTTGAGCTGGACTCCCTTCGCACCATGGCAGCGACCTATCAGTCCGGCGTACGCGACGCCAGTCGCAAGGAATTCGAGTTTATTCAGCAAATCGCCGCAGCCAAGGCGCGCGGCGATCGGCTCGACGCGCAACTGCGCGAGCAATCCGATGACGTCGATGCGTTGACAAAAGAAGTCGCCGTGCTGCGCGGTCAGCAAGGGATCGATCCGGCAATCGCCGGTCTGCTTTGTTCGTTGGTCGAGGCCGGGCGGCTTAGCAGCGAAGAGTTGCGGACGATCGGAACTGCAGCGGACGGTCACGTCGCACTGCCGTTACGATGCCCAAAATGTGAGGACGGTGAGCCGGAGCTGTCGCAGGTCGATCACCGCTTCGAACTGCAATGTCCGGAATGCGATCACTCGTCCGGCCTCGGCGAATCAAGGCTGGAGGCGGTTAGCCGATTTTTGTCGGATGACCCGATCACCGCCTCGGCGTGAGAGCCCGACGTCCTGCAATAACGGATAAACGGTGAAAGGTGAGGAAATTCGGGACCCGAGAGGTGAGGATTTTCAGGGCTCGTTTCCTCCCCTTCTCCTTGTTAAACGCCCGTCACGCCTAGGTTCAGGCAAGGGGTGCGCCACCGGATCCGGTTCATCGACTGCAACTGAATCTTGCTGATCCGCCCACGTTTGCCATGCCCGATACAACCGGTTCGCCGACACGGCTTGCACGAAGCCGAGCCATTGGCCGACCAGTTCCGCCTCCACGCCGCTCTCAAACAGATCCGCAGCAAAAGTGTTCCGCAAGGTTTGCGGACTGGCCCGTGAAGCACGCGACGCCGCGATGCCCGCTGCGTCGATCAACGCGTCGACCGCGCGCAGCATGGTGGCCTTGTGCATCGGCCGTCCGGAAGGCGACGCGGGAAAAACCAGGTTGCCGGCCAATTCCGACAGACGTCGCTCGGCGAGCCACGCGTCGAGGATGGCTGTGGCGAAGGGCGCAAGCCGCGTGCGCCGCATCAACATGGGATTCGCGGACTCGATCGTGACCCAGGGCGAACCGACATTCACGCAACTAACCGAAAGTGCACCTGCTTCGCCGGTCTTCAATCCACCGCCGAGAAACACGGCGATCAATGCGCGATCGCGCCGTTCTCGCCAGCGCTGCGCCGCGGACAAATCCGGCAACGGCGAAAACAGATGCGCAATCAGCGCGGTACGTTCAGCGTGGTTGAGAAACCCGGTGGGTTCATTGTCGCGCGCGTTTCGCCAGGCCGCTTCGCCATCCTGAGCGATGAAGCGAGCGGGGTTGGTCGACGCGGATTCGATTTCGCGTACATGATCCAGTACCCGTTCGATCAAGCGTAAATACCGGATACGTTGGGGTTTTCGAATCTCAAGGCCACCAACAAATTCAGCGATGGTGTGCGTATCGACCGTAACGAGACTCTTCTGGCGTGCGGCCAGCCATTCGAGAAAGAGTCCCCATTGCGCCTGGTAGACTTCAGCGGACGAGCGCCGGAAATGTTGATTGGCGAGCCATGCGTCGAATGCGATTTGCGGATCGCGGCGCCAGTCTTCGCGCTGCTGGTCGAATAAATCGGACGAGGGCGCGGGCCGTGGCACCGGGTCGGACAGATGAGGAGGTGACATGAGCTATCCTTCCGTTAGTTGCACATATTGTAGGTGGCAACTGCCGAAAAATCAGCCCTGAGTCAGTCGCCCCAAGCTCGCGCGCGCTTCAGCGGAGCATCTTGCGCAACCGGTTGCGCAACGCGGCGTGCTGCTTCCTCATAGGCGCAGACGGCGAACGCGAACACCGCGGGCAATGCGGTGGACGTACCGAAGTCCACGCCTTCGTCAGTCTCGGGATAAGGCAGATCGGACGGGCGCTGAAACAGCCCGAGCATGATTGCGTCGTGTCGGCTGGCGAACCCGAGGTCGGCCAGCGCCTCTGCCTCGACGGCATGCAGCAGCCGCCACGTGAGCGGCACCTCTTGCACGATGTAGCGCGCGGCGATATTGCGCACAATGCGTTCGAGATCGCGCGCCGCGGTTTGATAGCGCAGCGCGGCCAGAGCGTGGTCGGCATGGTCGGTTGTCAGGTCGTTCATTGTCGGCTCCAGTCGATAGCCAATACTGTACAAACATACAGTGTTTGGCGCAACCTCATCCGACGAACAGCCTGATCCGTCACGCGCGACTAACGGTGAGCGGGCGCGTCAGCCGTGAATCACCACCAACAAGGCTTTCGCCTCACCCTTGCCGGCATTGCGGATGGCGTGCGGTTCGTCGGCGACATAACGCGCGGTGTCCGCGGTCTTGAGCCGTTTCGTCGTACCGGCGGCCTCTATTTCAATCGATCCATGCAGCACGGTCAGGTGTTCGCGCGTGCCGGGTTCGTGCGCGTTCGACACCAACGCCCCGCCCGCTTGCAGCGTCAACTCGTACCACTCGAACTTGCCGGCCAACTCGATCGGCCCCCACACCCGCAGCTGATACTTGGCTTCGTGCCCGCTCAGCGTGGGAATGTCGTGGGGACCGGAGACGGCGATCGCCTCCGGCGCCTTTTGCGGCGCGAATAGCGAATCGAGACTGACACCGAGCGCATTGGTCAGCCGCCAGGCGACCGCGATAGTCGGATTCGCCTTGTCGCGCTCGATCTCAGATAGCATGGACTTCGACACGCCGGCCGCGCGCGACAGATCGTCGAGCGTCATGCGCCGTTCGGCGCGCAGACGCTGAATGTGTTCGCCGACACGCGGCGGCGCCGCAATCGCGGCCACCGGACCCGCGCCCGCAGCGCTCGCAGCAGGCGCTGCAGCGGCCGCGGCGCGTCGAATACCCGAACTTGCCATTTCCTGACCCATCGTTTAGAGTTGTTCGATATATCGGATTTTAGTTCGGAAAAACGAAAATATCCGCTAAAACTGACAGCCGACTATAACAGGCCGCCTCGTGGTCGCACATGCCGAACACGCTGACACGGGCGCTCTCACCCATTTCAGGAGTCTGGTTCATGCGTGACCAATATCTCGCCCATCTGCGCGGCACTCTGGAGCAGATCCGCGCCGACGGCTTTTACAAGAACGAACGCGTGATCGCCAGCCCGCAGTCAGCCGACATTCGTCTCGCCAACGGCGCGGACGTGTTGAATTTCTGCGCGAACAACTATCTGGGACTGGCGGACGACGCGCGTCTGATCGAAGCCGCCAAGCAAGGCCTGGATCACGATGGTTTCGGCATGGCGTCGGTGCGTTTCATTTGCGGCACGCAAAGCGTGCACAAGGAACTCGAGTCGGCGCTTGCCGCGTTCCTGCAAACCGACGACTGTATTCTCTACTCCAGTTGTTTCGACGCAAATGGCGGCCTGTTCGAAACGCTGCTCGACGACAACGACGCGATCATTAGCGACGAATTGAATCACGCGAGCATTATCGACGGCGTGCGGCTTTCGAAAGCGAAGCGCTTTCGCTACAAGAACAACGACCTCGCCGATCTCGAAGCGCGGCTGAAAGAAGCCGACGCCGCCGGCGCGCGCTTCAAACTGATCGCGACCGACGGCGTGTTCTCGATGGACGGCATCATCGCCGACCTCGCCGGCATCTGCGACCTCGCCGATCGTTACGGCGCATTGGTCATGGTCGACGATTCGCACGCGGTGGGTTTCGTCGGCGAACACGGTCGCGGCACGCCGGAACATTGCGGGGTGCTGTCGCGCGTCGACATCATCACGGGGACGTTGGGTAAAGCGCTGGGTGGTGCATCGGGTGGCTACGTCGCGGCGCGCAAGGAAATCATCGAGTTGTTGCGCCAGCGTTCGCGTCCCTATCTGTTCTCAAACACGTTGACGCCAAGCATTGCCGCCGCGTCGCTGAAAGTGCTCGAACTGCTCGCGAGCGACGAAGGCGCGCAACTGCGCGCACGCGTGCGCGAAAACGGCGCGCACTTCCGCGGCAAGATGAGCGCGCTTGGTTTCGCGCTCGTGCCCGGCGAACATCCCATCATTCCGGTCATGCTCGGCGACGCGCAACTCGCGTCGAAGATGGCGGATGCGTTGTTGAAGGAAGGCGTCTACGTGATCGGCTTTTCGTTCCCGGTGGTGCCGAAGGGGCGCGCTCGCATTCGCACGCAGATGAGCGCCGCGCACACCACGGAGCAGATCGATCGCGCCGTAGATGCGTTCGCGCGCGTTGGCCGTGAACTTGGCGTGATCTGATCGGGAGGCGTACATGAAAGCATTGGCAAAACTCGAACGCGCACCGGGCCTCACGCTCACGGACGTCGCGAAACCTGAAGTCGGCCACAACGACGTGATGATCCGCATCACGCGCACCGCGATTTGCGGCACCGACATTCATATCTGGAAGTGGGACGACTGGGCGCAAAAAACGATTCCGGTGCCGATGCATGTCGGTCACGAATACGTCGGCGAAATCGTCGAGATGGGCCAGGAAGTGCGCGGCTTTGCGATCGGCGATCGCGTGTCGGGCGAAGGGCATATCACGTGCGGTTTTTGTCGCAACTGCCGCGCCGGTCGCCGGCATCTGTGCCGCAATACGGTGGGCGTCGGCGTGAATCGCGAAGGCGCGTTCGCCGAGTTTCTGGTGATTCCGGCCTTCAACGCATTCAAGATTCCGCCGGAGATTTCCGACGACCTCGCCGCGATTTTCGATCCGTTCGGCAACGCCACGCATACGGCGCTATCGTTCAATCTGGTCGGTGAAGACGTGCTGATCACCGGCGCGGGACCGATCGGTATCATGGCGGTGGCGATCGCGAAACACGTCGGCGCGCGTAATGTGGTGATTACCGACGTCAACGATTACCGGCTCGAACTCGCGCGCAAGATGGGCGCAACGCGCGCGGTGAATGTCTCGCGCGAATCGCTGCGCGATGTGATGGCGGATCTGCACATGGCCGAAGGTTTCGACGTCGGCCTCGAAATGTCCGGCGTGCCGAGCGCGTTCACCAGCATGCTCGAAGCGATGAACCACGGCGGCAAGATTGCGTTGCTCGGCATTCCGCCGGCGCAGACCGCGATCGACTGGACGCAGGTGATCTTCAAAGGCCTCGAAATCAAGGGCATTTATGGCCGCGAGATGTTCGAGACCTGGTACAAGATGGTCGCGATGTTGCAGAGCGGGTTGGATCTGTCGCCGATCCTGACGCACCATTTCAAAGTGGACGACTATCAGGAAGCGTTTGCCACGATGCTTTCAGGCGAGAGCGGCAAGGTGATTCTCGATTGGACGGCTGCTTGAACTAACGCAACAGCAACACAACACTAAAACGCCCGCAGCGCGCTCACCCGCCTGCGGGCGTTTTCACGAACTCCGCCTGAATGCGCACATGAATGTCGTCGCCGACGGCCGGATACCACGTCGCCAAACCGAATTTCGCGCGGCTGAAATGCCCCTCCGCTGAAAAACCCAGCGTGTCCTGTTTCGTCAGCGGATCGGGGGCGAAGCCGTTGAACGTGACGTCGAGCGTGACCGGTTGCGTCACGCCGTGAATTGTCAGATCGCCCGTCAATGTGCCGCGCGATTCACCCGTGCGCTCAAAACGCGTGCTCACGAAGCGAATCTCCGGATAACGCTCAACGTCGAGCAGGCTGGCGCTTTTCACCATCTTGTCCAGCAGTGGCACGTTCGTATCGATGCTCGCGGCGTCGATCGTGATCGACGCCGTGCTCTTATCCAGACCACCTTCGTTCCAGTCGAGTTGCCCCTTCTTGCGATCGAAGCGGATCTGAAAGCGCGTGTACTTGAAATGATCGATGTCGAAAGTCACGCTGGTGTGGTTCGGGTCGACCTCGTAACGACCGACCGGCACGCGGGCCTCGTTCTGGCTGACCGAATGCGTGAGTACCTGAATCGGCGTGCAGGCCGCCGCGCCTAGCAGCGTTGCGCTGAGCAAGCCTCGCATTAAGGCGCGCGCAAGGCCGGCGCGGGCAGTTGATGAGCTCATGTCGTTCGTTCCGGTTGACCGATCATGAGCAAGATAGCAGGTCGCGTCCTTCATCCGCAAAACACATCAACACTTGACGAAGGAGAA
This sequence comes from Burkholderia sp. 9120, assembly GCF_000745015.1. Classification (NCBI taxonomy): domain Bacteria; kingdom Pseudomonadati; phylum Pseudomonadota; class Betaproteobacteria; order Burkholderiales; family Burkholderiaceae; genus Burkholderia; species Burkholderia sp. 9120. The sequence continues at coordinate 6,087,854 of NZ_JQNA01000002.1, forward strand.
TGATCGTTCTACTCTTCGCACATGGCTAACGACACTCAAACAGAATCAGAATCAGAATCGCCGATGCCCGGCAGCGCGCGCGAGCGGCTGCTCGAAGCGGCCGAGGCGTTGATCTACGCCGGCGGCATCCATGCCACCGGTGTGGACGCGATCGTCAAGCAGTCCGGCACCGCACGCAAAAGTTTCTACACACACTTCGAATCGAAGGATGCGTTGGTGGCGGCCGCACTCGAACGGCGTGATGAACGCTGGATGAACGGGTTTATCGCCGGCACGCAGCAACGCGGCAAGACGGCTCGAAAACGTCTGCTCGGCATGTTCGACGTGTTGCGCGAATGGTTTGAGTCGGCGGATTTTCATGGCTGCGCGTTCCTGAACGCGGCCGGCGAAATTGCCTCGGCGGACGATCCGATCCGGATCGTCGCGCGTGAACATAAGGAACGCCTGCTCGCTTTCGTGCGAACGCAGTGCGACGAGTTCGCGGCGGAGTCGGGCATGGAGGGCCGCCGTGCCGCGCGCCTGTCGCGTCAGTGGCTGGTGCTGCTCGATGGCGCGATTGCCGTGGCACTGGTGAGCGGCGAGTCCGATGTGGCACTCGACGCACAGGCCGTGGCGCACACCGTATTGGAAGCGGAGTCCGCCAGCGAGGCCGACGCGTCTTCGAGCAAGAGCAAACCGAACAAACGACCGCCATCCCGGCGCACCGCAACCTGACTGAAGTGAGGAAACATCATGGCCGATCCAACCGAAACCCGTCCGCCGCTGCCACCGTTCACACGCGAAACCGCGATCCAGAAAGTGCGTGCCGCTGAAGACGGCTGGAACACCCGCGACCCGGAACGCGTGTCGCTCGCGTACACCGCCGATAGCATCTGGCGCAACCGCGCCGAGTTTACGAACGGCCGCGCGGAGATTGTCGGCTTGTTGCGTCGCAAATGGGCGAAGGAACTCGACTACCGTCTGATCAAGGAACTCTGGGCATTTACCGATAACCGTATCGCCGTCCGCTTTGCCTACGAATGGCATGACGATTCGAACAACTGGTTCCGCTCCTACGGCAATGAGAATTGGGAGTTTGACGAGCATGGCTTGATGGCGCGCCGTCACGCGAGCATCAACGACATGCCGATCCGCGAAGCCGACCGGTTGTATCACTGGCCGCTCGGGCGTCGTCCGGACGACCATGCGAGTTTGTCCGACCTCGGTCTTTAAGCGCTTCTTCGAAAAAGCCGCCTCGTCTTCACGGCTCTGCCATCGGTTCTCCGTTATTGTTCTGCTTCCAGGTTGCGGGGCACGACTTGTGCCCGCGCGTCCGAGCGTGTCCTCCACATCGCCCGTGCGGGTTGAGGTACAGTGCGCGACGGGCGGCAAGCACGACTATCCAGAACATAGATGACGCCGGCGCTCGACCGGTGACGGAGAAGACATGTATTTTCGGCAGATCAGAAAGACCATCCGACATACCGCGGTTGCACTCGTCGCGAGTCTGGCCGCGGCCTCCGCGGCGCATGCGGGAAGCTGGTGCGACGGCGGCGTATGGGTCGACGCGATGCTCGGCTCGTATCACATCGATCCCGATCCCGGCACTCACTTCGAGCAATTCAACCCAGGCCTTGGCGTCGAATGCTGGTTGAACAATCAATGGGCGCTGACGGCGGGCGGCTTTCGCAACTCGTTGCGCCGGCCTTCCTACTATGGCGGCGGTGTCTGGGCGCCGGAGTTCGCGCACTGGGGCATCGTGCGGCTCGCGGCAATGGGCGGGATCATCTCCGGCTATAACTACGGCAACTGGGGGCTGGGTCGCGACCATACGATCGGGCCGGTGCTCGCGCCGATCGTGATGGTCGAGTACAAACGCGTGGGCGCGAACTTCATCGTGATTCCGCCGATCCCGTCGGATCACCTGCCGTTTACGATCGGGTTTCAGGTGAAGGTTAAGTTCTGATTGATCCGCCGCTGGATTCGTCCGGCGCAATGCCTGACTGACCGGCAACATCATCTCCGTCCCATGCAGCGGAACGCGTCAGATCGACTGGCGCCTTCGTCCTGTCATTGCCGCAAGCCGCTTCGATTCGCCTCCCAATCTGGGGAGTTACGGTCGCCCTCTCAATCCACGACACTCAAGACCTCGTACAGAGTGGCCGGATATCTCCAGTCTGGGCTATCGACATAGTGGGTGTGCGGCCGTATTGAACGCAGTGCTCGACATCGCGCGCCATCTCGTCGTGAAGCCGTTCAAGCCTTTCCTTCCGTCGATGTGAATGGACTCGCAGGAGGGGATGCGGCGTACTCGTTAAATCCCGGTATTCAAATCGATAAAAAATCGCATTTGAAACATTGTGCCGCAGCGCTTTCGGCCGGCACATGGCGGTGCGAATTCAAAGAGGAGTAACGCTCGAGGCGTGGAGCGGCAAACGCACGCATTAATCGTCACGGACCTCGTGAACTTGCGGGCTATTTCCGGAAAGCCGGCATCGGTCGATAACGCGTCGTTGTTTCAGTAGCCATCCCCTTTCCAGAAGGAAATCGCTGTTGTGAACAGATCCAGTCACACCGAATTGCAAGCATTGACCGCACCCCAACTTGAGATGTGGTTTGCGCAACAACTCGCTCCGGAAAACCCTCGATTCGACGTTTGTTTTTATCTGGAGATTCATGGGCCGGTCGATACCGTTGTCTTCGGGCAGGCTTTACAGCAATTCCTTTCTGAAGCCGAGGCGCTGCACCTACGTTTCGTCGATACGGCTGGCGGCCCGATGCGGAAACTCATCGGGCCGCCCCTGTTGTCATTCGATTGTGTCGATCTGTCCGGCGACGCCGCTCCGTTCCAGGCGGCGCTTCACGCAATGCGGGTCGACGCCTCGACTGTTTTCGACCTCGCCGAAGGACCACTCTTCAAGTACGCCCTGTTCAAGCTGGATAGCCAGCATTTTCTCTGGTATCAGCGCTACCACCACATTGCACTCGACGGCGCCAGCATTCCGCTTGCGACGCACCGGGTCGGAGCGATCTATTCGGCGTTAATGCGGGAGCGTCCGATTGCGGCGGCGAACTTTGCGACGCTCGACGTGTTGCTGCAGAACGATGCCGCGTACCGGCGCTCTGCCCGCTACGCAAGTGATCGCGGCTATTGGCGTGATTACGTCGCTGAATTGGCCGGCGCAACGACGATGACAGGCGGCCCGCCTGATACGGGCGGTCTGTTCCGGCGACGTTCGATCGAGTTGTCGCAGTCTTTGACGGCGGCGCTGGCGGCCGCTGAAACACCGTTCTGCAAATGGCCACAGTTATTCACCGCGATCGTGGCCGCCTACATGTTGCGAATGGCTAATCTTGGGAGCGGTGTTTTCGACTTCCCGATTGCCGCGCGGGCGAAGGACACGCGCGCAACGCCCGGGATGTTCGCCAACGTGGTGCCGCTGAAGGTGTCGATGTCGACTGACGACACACTGGCCACGCTGACCCAGCGTGTCGATAGCGAGATATTCAGACACCTGAAGCACCAGTATTTCCGTGGCAAGGACATCCGGCACATGCTGGGCGCAGCCGCGGCGCCGATTTTCGGCCCTCGGATCAATATCGTCCCGCTCGACGATTCGTGGCGTTTCGACGGCTATCCGGCCACATTGCATGCGCTGTCGAACGGCCTCGTCAACGATTTCGCGGTGACGGTAATGGGGCGGCCGGGCTCTCCCGGCTTCGTGTTGCATGTCGACGCCAATACGAATCTGTATGACGACGCCAGCGTCGCGGCGCATGGTCGACGATTGCGGCAATTCATCGAGAGCGTGCTCGCCGATCCGCAACAACCCCTCAGCCGCATCGGTCTGCTCGGGCACGATGAAAGGCGTCTTCTGCTCGACACCTGGAATGCCACATCGCGGCCCTATCCGGACCAGCTTTGCATTCATCAACTCGTCCAGCGCCAGGCTGACCGTCATCCCGATGCCGTTGCGATCAGAGTCGGCAACGAGTCGCTCAGCTATGCCACCCTCGACGCACACGCCAACCAGCTAGCCCGTCACCTGCTCGACCTGGGCGTCGCGCCCGAGACCCGCGTTGCCCTTTGCGCGCAGCGCACGCCCGCGCTCGTTGTTGCGATGCTCGCCATTGTCAAAGCCGGCGGTGCGTACGTCCCACTGGATCCCGTCTCTCCCGGATCGCGCCTCGTCCACATCGTCCAAGACGCCGCGCCTGCAATGCTGATTGCCGACCGGGCCGGATGTTCCGCCTTCGGCGACCTATTGCCCAGCACGCTCCCGCTCATCAATCTCGACGCCGAAACGCCCTGCTGGGCCGAGCAGTCGAAGTCCCCGCTCAGGTTGGATGGCCGTGAAGCCACCGGGCTCGCCTACGTGATCTATACCTCGGGTTCCACCGGTCTGCCGAAGGGAGTCATGGTCGAGCATCGGCAGCTCGTCAATCTGGTCTGCTGGCATATTGGGCGCTTCGGTCTGCGGCCCGGATGCGCCAGCACCGCCACGGCGGGCCTGGCCTTCGACGCCACCGCCTGGGAGATCTGGCCTGTTCTCGCCAGCGGCGCCACCTTGCTGCTGCCGCCGCCGGGCCTGGCCGATCCTGCCGCGATGCTCCACTGGTGGCGGGATCAACCGGTCGATACCGCGTTCCTCGTTACGCCGCTGGCACTGCTCGCGATCGACGCCGGTCTGCCTCGCAGGCTGCGCCGCTTGCTGGTCGGTGGCGACCGCCTTGCGCAGCGTCCCGCCGCGCTGCCCGAGGCCGTCGAACTGGTCAACAACTACGGCCCCACCGAAACGACCGTGGTCGCCACATCGGGCATTGTCAGCTCGGGCGACACCGTGCCGACCATCGGCAAGCCGATCGCGAACACCCGCATCTATCTGCTGGATGCACAGTACGAACCGGTGCCACTGGGGGCCGTGGGTGAGCTATACATCGGTGGCGCGGGCGTGGCGCGCGGCTATCTGAACCAGCCGGAATTAACCGCGCAACGCTTCCTGCGCGATCCGTTCGCCGGTGCGCCCGACGCCCGGATGTACCGCACCGGCGATCTCGCCCGCTATCTGCCGGACGGCAACCTGGTGTTCCTTGGGCGCAATGACGAGCAGATGAAGATCCGGGGTTTCCGGATCGAACCGGGCGAGATCGAGGTCCAGCTTGCGACTCATCCCGAGGTGCGGGAGGCGGTCGTGCTCGCGCGGGTCGATCAACCCGGCGAAGCGCGCCTCGTCGGCTACGTCACGCTGCACGATGGCGCGACAGCCGGCACCGGACTGCCGGGCGTGCTGCGTGCCCACCTCGAGCGCCGGCTGCCGGACTACATGGTCCCTTCCGCCTTCGTTCACCTCGAGCGCTTGCCGCTCACGCCGAACGGCAAGCTCGACCGCAAGGCGCTGCCTGCGCCGCTGGACGACGCGTTCAGCCTGGAGCAGTACGCCGCGCCGCAAGGCGAGATCGAAACCATGCTGGCCACTCTCTGGCAGGCATTCCTCGGCATTGAACGTGTCGGCCGGCACGACAACTTCTTTGCGCTGGGCGGGCACTCCATTCTCGCGGCACGTCTGGTGGCGCGTCTCGGCGCGGCGTTCGACAAGGAATTACCTTTGCGCTGCGTCTTCGATGGCCCGACCATCGCGCAGCTTGCGGCCGCCGCGGCCGCGAGTTCCGCGTCGGTGAGCCGCGCGCCCATCGTGGCGGTGGATCGTCACGGCGAGCTACCACTCTCGTTTGCCGAAGAGCGGGCGGTGGCGCTCGAAACGTCGTCGACGAGCACCGGGATTCTCAATTCTTCGTGCATCTTCCGGTTGTCTGGCAGGCTACGTCGTGACTGGCTTGAGCAGGCAATAGCATCGGTTGTCGCACGGCATGAAATTCTTCGCACCCGCTACGCTGCGGATCCAGACAGCGGCGCATTCTGCCCGGTGATCGACGCGCCGACGAACTTCCGGCTGGCTATCCGGCCGGTCGACGCGCTCGAACCGGACGGTCTGCGCGCCGCGCAGACGGAGGCCGCCGTGATGCCCGACTGTTTCCGCGGGCCGCTATTTCGCGCGACGTTGTTCGTCGAACAGGACGTAGACGGCGAACACGGCGAACACGTCGACCGCGCGCTTCTCGTGATCGGCGTCCATCACATCGCGATCGATGCGATCTCGTGGACGATTGTCTGGCGCGACATCGCGCGCGCCTATCAGGCTCTGCGTGCTGGCCATCTGCCGAATCATGCGCCCGAGCCGATCCAGTACCGCGACTACGCGGCCTGGCAACGACGACAATTGAGCACGGAACGGCTGGCGCAACTGCGGCGGCACTGGCGCGACAAGCTGACCGGCGCGCCGGTCTGCCTGAACCTGCCGTTCGACCGCGCGCGTCCTGCCGTCGTGACGGACCGCGCCGGGCGAATCGGTCTTGAGCTACCGGCCGAGCTGAGCCGAAGCGTCCGCCGAACCGCGTCGTCGTTGCGGCTGACACCGTTCGTCGTGCTCGAGACCCTGCTGGCGATTCTGTGCAGCCGCCTCGCGCACAGCCGCGACGTCGTGATCGGCACCGTGACCGAGGGCCGCAACGCACTCTCTACCGAGAACGTCGTGGGGCTGTTCGTCAATACGATCCCGCTGCGCCATACGATCCAACCGTCCGCTTCGATCCAGAGCCATTTGCTGCGAGCGTCGGAGGAACTGCTGATTGCGCTGGAGCACGACGCACTTCCTTTCCCGGAGATCGTCTCCGCCGTCAATCCGGTGCGGCTGGCTTCTCACGATCCGCTGTTTCAGGTGTTCTGCCAGTTACAGCCGGGCGCTGGCGAAACCGAGGCGACGCTCGCGGGCGTGTCGGTCGACGCAGTGCCACGCGAGAATCCCGGCCGCGGCGCGGATCTCGCCATCGTGTTCCAGCACGCGGACGATGTCTTGAAAGCGGAAGTCGCCTACAGCGTCGATCTGTTCGATCACGCGAGCGTGGAAGCCATCGTCGCGCTCTATCTGACGTTGATTTCACAGGCGATGCGCGATCCGGCGGCATCGGTCGATCGGCTCTGGGATGCGTGCGTCGCATTGACCCGCGCGTCTGCGCACCGTGTGGCGCTGAACAGGCTGATCGACCGCCCGCCGTCCGCCACGGGTGCATGGTATGGACTGTCGCCGGCCCAGCAGGCTGTCTGGATGCAGGAACAGGCGTCGCCGCCGGGCTCGTCGTATTTCTCGCTGGCGGTGATGCGCTGCGCACCCAAGGTCGACCGCGGCCGGCTGGAAGCCTCTGCGCGCGGGCTGATCACGCAAATCCAATCGCTCCGGCTGGAATGGACCGATAGCGGATTGCAGCGGGAGACCCCGGTGCCCACCACCCGCTTTGCGAGCTTCGCCGACAGGGCGGCACTCGCGCCGGATGCGCAATTGCAGGCGGTGTACGACTGGCACCATGAACTGAACGACCGGCGTGGCGATCAATCGAGCGACATCGCGGTGTTTCACTGGTCCGATTGCGCCGTGGTCGCGCTCCGCTCACACCATATGCTGAACGACGGGTGGTCCGCACTGCGCGCATTCGAGCGCGTCGCGAAGAACTATGGACAACTCGAACGCGATCCTGCGCATGCATTCGAACCGGATCGCGGATTTCTCGACACGCTGACACTGGAGCGCGGCTACCTGGATTCGCCCGAACATGCGCGTGACGCGGCGTTCTGGCAGAGCGCCTGCCGCGCCTTCGAGCGCCCGGCGCTGGTGACGTTACTGGCCGACCGGCCGTATGCGACGCATGCGCCACGTCGCATCGCGTCGCTGCGCCGGCCACTGCCGGCGACGCTGCAAGTCGCGCTGGCGCGGGCCGCGGATACCTTGTCGCTGACGCTGTCGGAATGCCTGACTGCATTGACCGCGCTGTACCTTGCCCGCGTCGGCGGCGAAAACGAGGTCGCGTTCGGCGTGCCGCTTCTGAATCGGCCCCGGGAAGCGCTCGATATTCCTGGTCAGTTCGCCAAGGTGATGGTGGTTGGCGCATCGTTCGATCCCGCCGCCGATACGCTAGCGGATGCAATCCAGCGCGTCTGCCGCGCGCACCGGAAAGTGCTGCGGCACGGCCGCTATCCGCTCAGCGAACTGGTGCGGCGCCATGGGTTCGATCCGCGCCACGCCGAGGTCAGCATCAACACGTTGTTTCTGCGGCGAAGCGTCGAGGTTGCCGGGGCGCCGACCCAGGTACGATGGCTGAGCGGGCCAGAAAGCGGCCTGTCGTTTCTCTACACGCAGTTCGGCCGCGCCGCGCCGATCGATCTTGAACTGCGCTTCAACGACGCGCTGTTCGACACCGCGACGATCTCGCATCACGCGAACCGGCTAATGCACTATCTCGGCAACGCGTGCGCCGGCCTGATGTTCCCCGTCGGTGACATCGCACTTTTAGCGGCGGACGAGCGCCGGCTGTTACTCCAGACATGGAACGCGACGGAAGCCCCTTATCCTGACGAGCTATGCCTGCACCGGTTGTTCGAGCAACTGGTCGAGTTCACCCCGGATGTCACTGCGCTCGTAGGCGACGATGCGACGCTCAGCTACGCAGCGCTCAATGCACGTGCCAACCAGCTCGCGCACCAGCTGATCGCGCAAGGCGTGCGGCCCGATAGCCGCGTCGCGATCTGTGTTGAGCGCGGCGTGATGATGATCGTCGGCCTGCTCGCGATCCTGAAGGCCGGCGGAGCTTATGTGCCGCTCGACCCGGACTATCCGCGCGAACGGATCGGGCACATCCTCGCCAACGCCGAGCCGACGCTGCTGTTGATCGACCGCGCGGGCCGGCGCGCGCTCGACGATCTGCTGCCGCCCGCCGTTGCGCACATCGATCTCGATGCGTCGCAGCCCGCCTGGTCGGCTCGCCCCGACACCGATCCGGTCGTGCCGGGTCTCACCTCGCGCCATCTGGCCTACGTGATCTATACCTCGGGTTCCACCGGTCTGCCGAAGGGAGTCATGGTCGAGCATCGGCAGCTCGTCAATCTGGTCTGCTGGCATATCGGGCGCTTCGGTCTGCGGCCCGGATGCGCCAGCACCGCCACGGCGGGCCTGGCCTTCGACGCCACCGCCTGGGAGATCTGGCCTGTTCTCGCCAGCGGCGCCACCTTGCTGCTGCCGCCGCCGGGCCTGGCCGCCGATCCTGCCGCGATGCTCCACTGGTGGCGCGATCAACCGGTCGATACCGCGTTCCTCGTTACGCCGCTGGCACTGCTCGCGATCGACGCCGGTCTGCCTCGCAGTCTGCGCCGCTTGCTGATCGGTGGCGACCGCCTTGCGCAGCGTCCCGCCGCACTGTCCGAGTCGGTCGAACTGGTCAACAACTACGGCCCCACCGAAACGACCGTGGTCGCCACATCGGGCATTGTCAGCTCGGGCGACACCGTGCCGACCATCGGCAAGCCGATCGCGAACACCCGCATCTATCTGCTGGATGCACAGTACGAACCGGTGCCGCTGGGGGCCGTGGGCGAGCTATACATCGGTGGCGCGGGCGTGGCGCGGGGCTATCTGAACCAGCCGGAATTAACCGCGCAACGCTTCCTGCGCGATCCGTTCGCCGGTGCGCCCGACGCCCGGATATACCGCACCGGCGATCTCGCCCGCTATCTGCCCGATGGCAACCTGGTGTTCCTTGGGCGCAATGACGAGCAGGTGAAGATCCGGGGTTTCCGGATCGAACCCGGGGAGATCGAGGTCCAGCTTGCGACTCATCCCGAGGTGCGGGAGGCGGTCGTGCTCGCGCGGGTCGATCAACCCGGCGAAGCGCGCCTCGTCGGCTACGTCACGCTGCACGATGGCGCGACAGCCGACGCCGGACTGCCGGGCGTGCTGCGTGCCCACCTCGAGCGCCGGCTGCCGGACTACATGGTCCCTTCCGCCTTCGTTCACCTCGAGCGCTTGCCGCTCACGCCGAACGGCAAGCTCGACCGCAAGGCGCTACCTGCGCCGCTGGACGACGCGTTCAGCCTGGAGCAGTACGCCGCGCCGCAAGGTGAGATCGAAACCATGCTGGCCACTCTCTGGCAGGCATTCCTCGGCATTGAACGTGTCGGCCGGCACGACAACTTCTTTGCGCTCGGCGGGCACTCGCTGATGGCCGCTCGTCTGCTGAACCAGGTGCGCGTGACATTCGGTAGGGACGTCTCGCTGGGTGCGTTATTCGAGGCGCCGTCCATCGCCCTGTTCGCTGAAAGACTCGAGGCCCACGCAGTCCCACGGCAAGATTTTGGGGCGCTGAATGTTCTGCTGCCGTTGCGCACCCAAGGACAGCATCCACCGTTGTTCTGCATCCACCCAGGCGGCGGGTTCGGCTGGCCTTATGCGGGATTGCTGCGCTTTCTACCCGATCGTCCGCTATATGCGCTGCAGGCGCGCAGGTTAAGCGAGCCGACTCGCCGCTTCGACACGATCGAAACGATTGCTGCTGACTATCTCGAACAGATCCGCTCGGTGCAGCCCACTGGCCCTTACCGCCTGTTGGGTTGGTCGCTCGGTTGTCACATCGCGCATGCGGTCGCCACCTTGCTGCAGCATCAGAATGAGCGGGTCGAGCAACTCATCATGTTCGACAGCTATCCGATCCCTCCCGCAGTCGAGATGCCTCTCCCGCCGACCGACCTGCAAATCGCGAAGGTGCTGTTTCAGTCGCTGTCCGATACACCGTGGGAGGATGCTGACATGCCGTCGTCGCCCGATGCGATCCGGCAACAGCTCAGTCGCGGAAGGGAGAGTGTCCACGGGCTGGGTGACGAAGTCTTCAATGCGATCTTCGACGAGTTAAAGGCCACGCCGGCGCTGATCTGCCAGTTCAGACCGGGCGTATTCGACGGCGATTTGCTGTTCTTCCGTGCCACCCGCACCGAACCGGACAATGCCTTGCTGGGCGAGTCAACCGCGTGGCAACCGTACATCGGTGGACATATCGTGACCCACGACATTGCGTGTCTGCACGAGAAGATGTTGCACCCGGAAGCCCTGGCGCTAATCGGCCCGCTAGTGGCCGCCGCGCTGCGATAGGGTCGATCGTCGAGACAACGGTGAGGAATTCCAGGAGACGAGGCCGCTGCCGTCAATGGTGAGGAATTCCAGGAGACGAGGCCGCTGCGTCAACGGTGAGGAATTCCAGGAGGTGAGGCCGCTGCCGTCAATGGTGAGGAATTCCAGGAGGTGAGGTCACTGCCATTAACGGTGAGAATTTCCAGGAGGCGACGCCAGTGGGATCAGAGGTGAGCTGTTCCAGGAGATCGTGCGCAGGTCGCTGATCGGTGAGTCGATGCGAGAACGGAACAGCACCTATGACGTCTGGAAAAGCCTCCGAAGGTGGGGCGTTCCAGGAGATCGACTGCAAAGGTGAGCGATTCCAGGAGGTGAGAAAGTGTCGTGTCGAATCCGCACCGTCGATATGGTGAGGATTTCCAGGGAGTACTTTGGCGACGTGCAGAACGACTTGCCGGGGCGATTGCGCAGACAACCGTCAGCTAAAAACGCCAAAGGTGAGGATATTCGGGAGCGGTCGAGGTGAGAATATCGCTACCTGTCCCCGCACTTTAAATTCAAAGGTGAGGGAATTCGGGAGCCTGGATCGGTGCCCGCATCCGCCGGTTTTCCGTCACGCCTGACGTTGGTTTACTGGGAAACTAATGTTCGCTTCGGCTCACTTCGAAACCTGTACGCTCGCATCAGCGCCCTGCAGAAAAGACAGCGTCACCCTACCCGCCTGCAAAAAAACCGGCTGGCGCGAATCGAAACTCGTCCCCGAACTCGTTTATGTGGAACGCTTCCCCCAATGACGCCCAAGACTTTCGCCAAAGAGATCAAGGCCGCGCTCGCACCGCACGCCGACGCGCAGCGCGCGCCCGCCATGCGCGCCTACATGCGCGATCAGTTCGACTTTATCGGTGTGCCCACCCCGCTGCGGCGGCAAGCGGTGCTGCCGGTGTTCAAGCGGCTGGAGGTGGAGAACGCCGAGCATTTGTTGGCTTGCGCGAACGCCGTGTGGACGATGCCGGCACGCGAATACCAGTACATTGCGACCGACCTGCTGGCGCGCAAGTGGAAGACGCTGGCAGTAGCAGACATCGCGCATCTGCTGGAGATCGTGCAGCGCGCTTGCTGGTGGGATTGCGTCGACCCGCTCGCGGGCGTGGTCGGCGACGTGCTGAAGGCGGCGCGAACGCACACGCCGCAAGCCCAGGCCACCATGGATACGGCGCTTCAACATGACTCGCTGTGGGTGCGACGTGTGGCGATGATTCATCAGCTCGGCTGGCGCGATCACACTGACGAAACGCGTCTGTTCGGCTATGCACGCTCACTGGCCAACGAAAGCGATTTCTTTATCCGCAAAGCGATCGGCTGGGCGTTGCGGGATTACGCTTGGCACGCGCCTCAAGCGGTGAGCGGTTTTCTATCGGCTTCCGGCGACATCATGTCGCCGCTCACCGTGCGAGAAGCGTCGAAGCATTTGCCGCCGATCCGCTAACCATCGCAATCGTTTATCTCGCGCCGGAGCAACTAGCACCTGTGCGATTGCGTCGCCTGACTCACATCAATCTGCAGGGAAGTAATCGCCGCCTCGTCGCCCTCGACCATTGATGATGGGTACTCAGATCGACCCGTACCTCATCAAGGAGTCCGACGATGCCCGTCACGCTTACCCGGAAAGCCACCCTCGCCGACAAGGTTCGCCTCGGCCGGAACCTGTCGGATTCGCTCGACAAGGCGGGCAGGGAACCCACTACATCGCCCGACGAATTGAGCGGGCGTCATGGCTACAACGCCGACTTCCTGGCAGGCTGGCGCATCGCCTTCCCCCAACCCGCCGGCGACATTCGCCCGCTTCGCCGGGGAGGGCCGGGCGCCGAACTCAGGTATCAAAACTTCTCGGTGATCATGTCGGCCTCGCGACGGCTTCCGCTCATTACCGCGGTCAATATCGACGGTGCGCATTCGCGGCAAGTGCCGCGCACCGACGTGTGGTGTTTCGACGGACGGCTCGACAAAGACGATCAATGGGGAGACGCGCTTTACGACGGCAATGCACTGGACCGAGGTCACATGGTGCGTCGAGAAGACCCTGTCTGGGGCACGCCGGAGGAAGCGCGCACGGCTAATGCCGACACGTTCCATTTCACGAACTGTTGCCCGCAAATGGCGAGTGTCAATCAGAAGGTCTGGCTGGGACTCGAAGACTACGTTTTGCGGCACGCCAGGGTGGATCGGATGCGCGTGTCGGTCTTCACCGGCCCGTACTTCGGCGCGAACGATCTGGCCTATCGCGATGCGCTGATTCCGAAAGCGTTCTGGAAAGTCGTCGCGATCGTGACCGAAGACGGCCGTCCTTCCGCGACCGCCTATAAGGTCGATCAGGTGCAGGCGCTCGAGCACCTCAGGTTTGTCTACGCCGGGTATAAGACGTTCCAGATCAGCATCCGCAATGTGATGCAAAGCACGCATATCGATTTCAGCGCGCTCATTCCCTACGACGGGTTTTCTCAACATGAAGTAGCGCAAGGAACCGAACTGGTCGAGCTACTCGATTCCTTCGAAAGCATTCGAGTCTAAAGACGCCGGGCGCTATGCGCGCAGCTTGTATCAGCGGTGACAGCAGAAAAATTGGCCGATAAAGATTAACGGCTTTTCATTCGAAAACTTTAGCGATTTATTTACGGATTTTTATACGCGCCAGAACAGTGTAGTCATCGCTTAGTAACAAACCTCGGCAATACTCGGCAGCGCTGCAAGTGAGACCATATTTCGTACAAAACGCGCTGCTCCGATCGAGGGTTGACGCGAAGGCCAGACCCCGGGGGGTTCAAATGACTATCCGTCATCGCATCACGCTATTGGTTGTTTTGATGTTCGTCGCCTTGTCGGCGATCGGCGGCTACGCCGTTTATCAGACGCGCGGCAGCGCGGCCGAAGTACGCAAGGTAACGGAAGGTGTGGTGCCCAGCGCGCTCGCCTCCGCCGACCTCGTCTCGCAAGTCAAGGACGTGCAACTGGCCACGATGACGCTGGTCTACGCGCCCGATGCCAACATGGTGACGCAGGCGCAGGACGAGCTGAAGAAGAAAAAAGCCTCGCTGCAACAGGCGCTCGCCTTGCAGGCTAAAGACGCCGCGAGCCACGCGCAGCAAGGTCTCGTTTCGCAGGCCAACGACAGCCTCGAGAACTATTTCTCCGCGATTACCGAAACGGCGAAGATGAAGGCCGACGGCAAGAACGAACTCGCCCAGGCCTATCTGTTCGCCAACGTCGCGCAATACCGCGACGAACTCGAAGGCATTGTCGAGACCTTGCGCGTCGAGAAGAATCGCCAGAAAGACGACGCGATCACGGCGTTGAACGCCACGCTGTCGACCACCACCACGGCGATTGCCATCGTCACCGGCATCGCGATCATTCTGCTGACGTCGATCGGTTCGCTGCTGTACCGCCAGATCACACGCCCGCTGAGCCGCATGCAGGCCATGATGAGCGAGATCGCGTCGAGCCAGGACTTCACGCGCCGTGTGCCGGTGGGTCGACTCGACGAGATCGGTCATTCGATCGTCGCGTTCAACGGCATGATCGAGAAGATTCAGGAAAGCTCGGCGCAACTGAAGCAGAAAACCGCCGACATTCAGGCGATGTTGCAGAACATGCAGCAAGGTATTCTGACCGTGGTCGACGGCGCGGTGATCCACTCGGAGTACTCCGCGTATCTGGAAGACATCTTCGAAACGAAGGACATTGCCGGCCGCGACCTGATGGACCTCGTATTCGCCGACACCGATCTCGGTTCGGACGCGCTCTCGCAAGTCGACGCCGCCACGCACGCGTGCCTTGGCGAAGACTGCATGAACTTCGTGTTCAATCAGCATCTGCTGCTCGGCGAGATTTCGAAGCGCATGCCCGACGGCCGCGCGAAAATCCTCGACCTGAGCTGGTCGGCGATTACCGACGAAAACGACGTGATCGTGCGCTTGATGCTGTGCGTGCGCGACGTCACCGAATTGCGCAAGCTCGCGGCGGAAGCCAGCGAACAGCGTCGCCGTCTCGACATGATCGGCGAGATTCTCGCGGTCAGCGAAGAGAAGTTCCATCACTTCATCGAAAGTTCGGCCGGCTTTGTCAGCGAAAACGAGCGCATTATCCGCAAGCATTCGGAAGCGGATCACGCGGCAATCGCCGAACTGTTCCGCAACATGCACACCATCAAGGGCAATGCGCGCACGTATAACCTGCAGCATCTGACCAACGTCGTCCACGAAACCGAGCAGAGCTATCACGAACTGCGCCAGCCGGACGCGGACCGCCCGTGGGATCAGGATCACCTGATGCAGGAACTGACGCGCGTGCGCGAAGCGATCGAAAGCTACGCGAAGATCAACGAACATAGCCTCGGCCGCAAGGGTAAGGGGCCGGCCAACGAAGCGGGCAACGCCGGCCGTTTCGTGATGGTCGAGAAAGACGACATTCAACGCACGCTGAGCATGCTGGATCAGACCAACGCCGGCGAACTGCACGAACTGCAATCCATGCGCGACGCGATGCGCCGCACGCTGCGGGCGCTGGGCAGCGAGAGCGTGGCCGACGCGTTGTCGGGCGTGCTGGATTCGCTGCCGTCGCTCGCAAGCGAATTGGGCAAGCCGGCGCCGGACGTGCGGATCGACGACAACGGCTACCGTCTGCGCGGTCAGGCGGGCGGCACGCTGAACGACGTGTTCATGCATCTGCTGCGCAATTCGATGGACCACGGCATTGAAACCGCCGACGTGCGCGGCGCGCACGGCAAGACGCCGGCCGGTACGATCGATATCGAAGTGGGCGTGGACAGCGGCGCATTGCAGATCACGCTGAGCGACGACGGCCGCGGCCTCGCGCTCGAACGGATTCGCGGTATCGCGGCGGAACGCGGCTGGATCAACGGCGACGAAACGCTCAGCGACGAAGCGATTGCCGACTTCATTTTCCGGCCGGGCTTCTCGACCGCGGAAACGGTCACGGAAGTGTCGGGCCGCGGTGTCGGCATGGACGCGGTGCGTGCTTTCCTCAAGCGCGAGCACGGCAGCATCGAACTGCGTTTCACCGACGATCACAAGGGCGCGGCATTCCGTCAGTTTCAGACGATCGTCTGCCTGCCGGACAGCTTCGCGGTGGATACGCTCGGCGTGAACGCGCGCGGTGAAACCGGCGAGCTGCAACTCGACGCGATGGCGGACTGAGCGCGGGTCGATGCGCGTCGCGATGAACTTCGCAAGGAATGGTTGTGATTCAACAGTATGGTTTAGCGGCAGCAGCAGCCGGCAGCGCGATCACCGCGCTGCTGGCGTTTGCCCTCCACAAGCTGCATAGCGCGAAGCTGGCTGCACGTTTGCGTGCCGAAGCGGAAGCCCGGATCAACACGCTGATGGCCGAGAAGGTCGACCATGGCGACGTGCTGCGTCAACGCGAGCAAGCCGAGCAGGAACTGCTCGCGCTGACCGAGCAGTTGCGCGACGAGCTGCGGCAGCAATCGGCCAGCGCCGACGAACTGCGCGCAACGCTCGACGCCCTCACCGGCGACAAGGACCAGTGGACCCAGCAGGCTCAGCGGATCGCCGGCGAAGCCGCGCGTCTGAAGGGGCTGGGCGCGACCTTCGAGCGCTGGCACGAGCAGATGATTTCGCTGATGACGCAGAACCACGACATGCACGCGAAGAACCAGGAGCTGTCGTCGATCGTGCGGCATGTGGTGATCGTGTCGCTGAACGCGTCGATCGAAGCGGCGCGCGCGGGCCCGGCGGGCCGCGGTTTCGCGGTGGTGGCCAGCGAAGTGCGCGCACTCGCGGCGCGCTCCGAAGAGTTGTCGAAGAGCTATCGCGACAGTCTGCATCGCAACGACCTGACCACCACGTCCACGTTCCAGGACATTCAGGCGGGCGGCAAGATGATCTCGGCGTCGCTGGCGAGCGTCGAGTCGCTCGCCAATCAGTTTTACGCGAAGCTGCATCAGGTGCCGGCGTGATTTCCGACCACGCCAAAGACAGCTTCGAACGCATTTTTCGCAAGGCGGCGCAGGCGCGCTTGCCGCTGGATTCGAGCGACCTGTTCGAGATCGTACCGATCGACGACGCGAGCGCCGGCACGACCAAAGACACGCAGGTGGTCGTGCTGACCATTTCGTCGATCGTGTACCGGCTGTTGCTGATTCTCCATTTCGACGAGAACGACAGCGCGCGCCAGTACTACCTGAAAGAGGCCGACGAGCGCTCATTCAAGGAAGTCTTTCTGGAAATCTGCAATCTCTGCTGCGGGGCGATGAATCAGGAATTGCTGAATCACTTTCCCGATCTCGGCATGTCGACGCCGTATGTGCTGAACGCGCGTTGCCTGCCGCATTTGCATGAATTGAAGCCGGGGCTGCTGTCGTCGTATGCGATCACGCTTAACGGCGACGTGCGCCTCGCCGCGACGGTGTGCGTGTGCGCGCATGCACCGATCGACTTCGTTGCGGACACCAGCGCGATTGAAGAAACCAGCGGCGAGCTGGAATTGTTTTAACGACCCGGCGATTCGCCGCAGTGAGCAGGAACGCGACATGAACATGAACAAGCCGGTCAGCAAGGTGCTGGTGCTAGACGACTCGCCGCTGCACAAGGAAGCGCTGAAGCAGTTTTGCGACGAGAACAATCTGGTCGGCGTGAAAGTCGGCAAGAACCGGTTGCAGTCGGTGCTGCGCTCGAATATCGATCTGGGCGCGGTGCTATTCGCCGAGAGCTATGGCGGCTCGCTCGAAGCCAGCGCCGAGATCGCGATCCGGATCAACGCGGTGCGGCCCGAGTTGCCGATCATCATGCGGCGCGATAGCGAGGCCAGTGTGGACAGCCTGCCCGAGAGTCTGCGCCGTGTGATCTGCGCCGCCTATGTCGGGCACGACATGGCGCCGCTGCGCCAGGTGATCGACGAATACATTTTCAGCCTGGACTATCCGAACGCGTTGGTGCGCGGTATCGCCGACATGACGCAGGCGATTCTCGGCGACGTGTTCAAGGACCTCGTCATTACGTGCGACACGCCGTATATCGTGCGCGACCGCATTATCTTCGGCGAAGTGTTCAGCCTGATTCCGCTGGAAAGCGCGTGGTGCCGCGGCTACATGATGATGCAAGCCGAAGAGGCGCCGATCCTCGACCTGCTCGATCGTTACCGGATGGTCGACCACGCGCCGGACGGCGAAGCGGACTTCCGCGATCTGAACGGCGTGCTCGGCGAGGTGACGAACCTGATCTGGGGTTCGTTCAAGAACCGCTATGTCGGCGACGCGGACGCCTGGCAGCGCAGCCAGGTGCAGGTGCCGCTGCTGGTGAATCACAAGCACCGGTACATCTCGTTCGGCAGCGGCAATCCGCAACTGTGCTTCATGTATTGGCTGAAGGACCCGCAGTCGGGTCGCTCGGTCAAGCTGCATCAACGTTTTGTGTTCAGCCTGAGCTGGTCGCCGGAAGACTTCAAGGAAGTCACGGACGACGTCGGCGCGATGGTCGAAGCGGGCGAACTGGATCTGTTCTGATTGTTGTCATAGGAAAAATCATGTCGAAAATTCTGGTGGTGGATGACTCGAGCACGGTGCGTGACGAAGTGGCCGGCTTTCTGAAAAAGAACGGCCTGGACGTCGATACGGCCGTGGACGGCAAGGACGGCCTCGCCAAGCTGAAGGCCAGCCCCGGCATCAAGCTGGTGATCAGCGACGTCAACATGCCGAACATGGACGGTCTGACGATGGTCGAAAAGATTCGCGGCGAGCTGGCGAACACGAGCGTCAACGTGATCATGCTGACGACGGAAAGCAGCCCGGCCATGAAGGAGCGTGGTAAGGCGGCGGGCGTCAAAGGCTGGATCGTCAAGCCGTTCAAGGGCGACGCGGTGCTGGAAACGTTCCGCAAGCTGGCAAGCTGAAGTCGGTAAGAGCGGCGGTAAAAGCTCGGCCAATGCCGTGAGATTGGCCAAAGGTGAGGTTTTTCGGGAGCCGCTCGCCCGTGATTTGCAAAGCACGATTCGCTATAACGGCGGCGGTTGAAACACGCTAGTCTCCCAATGACTGTGAACGACCCGGGATGACGAGTGATGGCCGCGATAACTTCAGGCAGTGCTGGCGCCGTAATGGCGGATGCCGTCGGCTTGTTCGTGCCTGGGTCTC
The DNA here is from genome assembly GCF_000745015.1 of Burkholderia sp. 9120. Taxonomy (NCBI): domain Bacteria; kingdom Pseudomonadati; phylum Pseudomonadota; class Betaproteobacteria; order Burkholderiales; family Burkholderiaceae; genus Burkholderia; species Burkholderia sp. 9120. The sequence goes on from NZ_JQNA01000002.1 coordinate 6,107,006, forward strand.
TTCTGCGTATGCCGGTGTTTATGCCTGTGCCTGTGCGTTGGCTGGCGCAGGCCGCTTAAGGCGAGGCCGGACATGTGCCAACTGCTCGCCCTTAGCTGCGCCGAACCCACCGACGTCAGTTTCTCGCTGACAGGTTTCGCCGCGCGCGGTGGTCTCACGGATCATCACGTCGACGGCTGGGGCGTCGCGTTCTACGAAGACCGCGCGTGCCGCGTGTTCGTCGACGAAAAGCCGGCGTATCAGTCGCCGGTCGCGGCCTTTCTGAAAAGCTATCCGATCAAGTCACGCAATGTCGTCGCGCATATTCGCAAGGCGACGCAGGGTGGCGCGCGCGTCGAGAACTGCCATCCGTTCATGCGCGAGTTGCGCGGCCAGCAATGGGTGTTCGCGCATAACGGCGACTTGCGGCCGCTCGGTGAACCGGAGCCCGGTCCGTATGCGCCGGTCGGCACGACCGATAGCGAAGCCGCGTTCTGCTTCATCATGAATCGCCTGTACGCGCATTTCGCCGCGAACACGAACGCAAGCGCGGACGCAAACGTCGACGACATCGACGACATCGACGCCGTATTCAACGTCATCGAACAGGCGACGCGCACGCTGAACACCTTCGGCATTTTCAACTTCGTGTTGTCGAACGGCCAGGCGCAATTCGCCTATTGCTCGACGCGGCTCTCGTACGTGATTCGCCATTGGCCGTTTTCGCGCGCACGTCTGGTCGACGGCGATCTGAGCGTGGATTTTGCCGAGCGCGGCACGCCGGCCGATCGCACCGCGGTGATCGCCACCACGCCGCTGACCGACGAAGCGTGGACCGCGTGCCAGCCGGGCGATCTGCTGATGTTCCGCAGCGGCGCGCTGTTGCGCCGCGCCCACGTCGCCGTTCCCGCCGACGTGCTCGCCACGTCGAAATACGCGCTCTCCGAGCAGTCCGCCGTACCGGCGTGACGTCACATCGAAACGGGATTAGCGCGGCCGAAATCAAGGCCGCGCCACTGTCGCTTTCATATTCTTCGAAGATTTAGTTAGTTTGCCGACGCCCGCTCGTCTCGTATCGTTTCGCCAGTTTTAAACAAATACAACATCGATACGGGAACACGAATCATGAAGCGTCTTTCTCTCCTCGCATTGCCCGCCGGTCTCCTTCTGGCAGCCGGCGCTCAGGCGCAAAGCAGCGTCACGCTGTACGGTATCGCCGATGCCGGCATCGCTTACGTCCACAACGCACAAGGTGCGAACGGCCAGAATCAGTCGTCGCTGGTGAAGTTCAGTAGCGGCAACGTCTCCGGCAGCCGCTGGGGCCTCAAGGGCACCGAAGACCTGGGCGGCGGTCTCGCCGCGGTATTCCAGATCGAGAACGGCTACAACCTCGGCACGGGCACGCTGGGTCAGGGCAGCCGCGAATTCGGCCGCAAGTCGGTGGTCGGTCTGTCGAGCAGCACGTGGGGCACGGTCACGCTGGGACGCCAATACGATCCGATCGTCGATCTGGTTCAAGGCCTCACGGAAGACAACTACTTCGGCGGCACCTTCGCCTCGCCGGGTGACCTCGATAACTACGACAACAGCCTGCGCGTGAGCAACTCGGTCAAGTACGTGAGCCCGCTGTTCGCCGGCTTCCAGGTCGAGGCACTGTATGGCGTGGGCGGCGTGGCCGGCGCAAGCGGCAACGGTCAGACCTACAGCTTCGGCGCGGCCTATGCGAACGGTCCGCTGTCGCTGGGCGCCGGTTACTTCTATGCCAACGGCGGCAATACGACGACGGGCAACGTGCGGACGTGGACCAGCAGCTCCGACACGCTGTTCAACACGGTCATCAACTCGGGCTTTGCGAGCGCGAAGTCGATTCAGATCGTGCGGGTGGGTGGACAGTACGTGATCGGCGCGGCAACGGTCGGTCTTGCGTATTCGAACACGCAGTACGCGACCGACGCGTTCTCCGCGTACCACAGCACGGCGAAGTTCAACAACGGCTCGGTGTTCTTCAACTATCAGATCACGCCGGCGTTGCGCACGGGTGTCGGCTACAACTACACGTCGCTGACGGGTCCAAGCTCGGCGCATTACAACCAGGTCAACCTCGGTGCGGATTACGCGCTGTCCAAGCGCACCGATCTGTATGCGCTGGCGGGCTACCAGAAGGCGAGCGGCAACACGTTGAATGCGAGCGGCAAGGTGGTGAACGCACAGGCGTCGATCGGCAGTTTCGGTGTCAACTCGGGGACCAACAGCCAGGAGTTGGCGGTGATCGGCATCCGTCACAAGTTCTGATTGTTTGCATGAACGCACCGGCCGTCGTGATGGCGGCCGGGCTGCCGAATGTCTTCATCGCGGTCAAAGGTGAGGATATTCGGGAGCCGACGCGCGTCGGGCTATCCGTGAGTCCATCACGTCATTCCGCCTCACCTGTCAGCAATTCCGACGACGATTCCCGCAAGCAGTCGCTGAACAGATCCGCTGCCGGCGCCGACGTATCCGCGCGCCACACCAGCACCACTTCACCCAGCGGTTCGAGGGGCGCGAGCGGCAGCACGCGCATCCGTCCACGGCTCACGTGATGACGCGCGACCGAGAGCGGCAGGATCGACACGAAGTCGCCGCGAATCAGCAGCGATAGATTCAACGTTAGCGAACTGGATTCGAGCGCGCCGCGATCGAGCGCGATGCCCTGCGCGGCGAGCGCTTCGACGAGCGTCGCAAAGGCCGGCGAGCCGCGCAACGGCGTGATCCAGCGCAGCGGGCGCAGGTCGTTCCAGCTCACCGGCAGGTCGACCTTGCCGAGCGGATGGCTCGCGCCCACCACGAACACGAACGGCTCGCGATGCAGCGTCTGCTGGCTCAGCACGTCCTGATTGTCGGCGATGCGATTGCGTCCTAAGGCGAGATCGAGCTCGCCTTCGTCGAGCATTTTGACCAGCTTGTCGAGCGTCGTTTCGACGAACGACAGGGTCGCGGTCGGCGCACGCCGCATGAATAGTTCGACCGCGTGTGCGATCAGCGGCTGCGGAATTGTCGTGACGGCGCCGAAGCGTACGTGACCGGCCGTACCCGTGGTCAACGCGCTGACGTCGCGGCGCGCCAGTTCGATATGCCGCAGAATCTCGCGCCCGCGCGCGGCCATCACCTTGCCGATGCCGGTCAGCTCGACCGCATTGCCCACGCGCCTCGCGACGGGCACGCCGAGCGCTTCCTCGATTTCGCCGATCTGCTTCGAGATGGCCGGTTGCGTCACGTGAAACGCGGCCGCCACGCGCGTGACCTGACCGAGGTCGGCGAGACTCACCAGTATGCGCAGATGCGGCAGTTTCAGACCGCTGCGAAAGAAGCGGTCGATTGCGTCGTTTTCAGGGGTTGCCACCCAGATTGCCTCATGAACATAACTAAACGGTAATAACCCGCGCCGAAACGGTGATTTGCAGCGCGGTGCGCAACCCGGCTACGCTTCACTATCGGCGGGACGGTTGGGCGTGAAACGGGTGAGACGAGCATAGCAGCTACGCGTCGGCCACCTGACTCAGGGTATAACCGGAGTCGCTTCATGCACCGCACGCCGCGACCACAGCGCGCCACCAAGCGTGCGGAAGGAGACATTGCATGAGCACCCCCCTTTACGGCGGCGCCGCGCGGCCCGCCTTGCCAACAGAAACCGGCGGAACCGGCGAACCCGTCGAATCCGCGGAACGCGCGGCGCTCTATCGCAAGCTCGCGTGGCGCATCGTGCCGTTTCTGTTTCTCGCGTTCATCGTCGCGTATATCGATCGTGTGAACGTCAGCTTCGCTAAATTGCAGATGCTCACCGATCTCTCGTTAAGCGAGACCGTGTATGGCGCGGGCGCGGGCATTTTCTTCCTCGGCTATTTCATCTTCGAAGTGCCGAGCAATCTGATCCTGCATCGCGTCGGCGCGCGGCTCTGGATCGCGCGAATCATGGTGACGTGGTCGATCGTGTCGTGTCTGACGATGTTCGCGAGCGGCGCCACCTCGTTCTATGTGCTGCGCTTCCTGCTCGGCGTGGCCGAAGCCGGTTTCTTTCCGGGCATCGTGCTGTATCTGTCCACCTGGTTCCCGTCGAACCGGCGCTCGCAGATCATTGCGCTCTTCATGGCGGCGATTCCGGTGTCGGGTGCGATTGGCGGTCCGGTGTCGGGCTGGATCATGCAGCACCTTGCGGGCGTGCAGGGATTGGCCGGCTGGAAGTGGCTGTTCCTGATAGAAGGGATCGCCTCGCTCGTGGTCGGCGTCGTGGCGTTCTTCGTGCTGCACGACCGTATCGAGTCGGTGAGCTGGCTCTCCAAAGACGAGAAAGCGCTTCTTGCGCGCGATCTCGACGCCGATGCGCAGACCCGTGCGCATCAAACGGTGCGCGGCGCGTTTACCAATCCGAAAGTGTGGCTGCTCGGGCTGTTGTACTTCTGCATTGCGATGGGCAACTACGGCCTCGTGTTCTGGCTACCGACGATGATCCGCGCCAGCGGCGTCGTCAGCGTGGCGAACATCGGCCTGTTGTCGGCGGTGCCGTCGCTGATCAGCGCGGTCGCGATGATCCTGATCGCGCGTCACGCCGATCAACACGACGAGCGGCGCATCCACGTCGCGGTGTGCGCGGTGCTCGGCGCGGCCGGCATGCTGGCGTCGGTGCTGCTCGGCCAGCACGTGTGGCTTTCCATGGTGGCGCTGGTGGTCGCGGCCATCGGCATCAATTCGATTGCGCCGGTGTTCTGGGGCATTCCGACCGCGCTGATGGGCGGCGTGGGCGCGGCGGCGGCGATCGCGGTGATCAACTGCACCGGCAATCTGGCGGGTTTCGTGAGCCCGTATGTGATTGGATTTCTGAAAGACGCGACCGGCACCTTGCTGCCCGGCATGATCGTGCTCGCCTGCGCGCTGGTGCTGGCTGCGGTGATCGTGCTGGCCATGCCGGCCACGCGCAGGACAGCATGAGGAGAGCAGGATGACGCATCAGGTTTGTATGGTCACGGGTGCCGCGACCGGTATCGGCGCGGCGACCGCGCTGCGCTTCGCGGGCGCCGGCTGGGCGGTGGCGCTCGGCAATTTCGACGACAGTACGCGTGAAGCGGCCTTGGCCGTCGAAGCACAATGCCGGCGGCTCGGCGCCGAGACGCTGATCTTCGACGCCGACGTCGGCTCCGACGCTGCGTGTGTGAAGGCCGTGAATAAGGTGGCGAAGCAATGGCAGCGTATCGACGCGCTGATCAACTGCGCGGGGACGACGCGCTTTATCCCGCACGGCGATCTCGCTTCCGTCGACGATATGGAGTTCGAGCGGGTGTATCGCGTGAACCTGATCGGCATGTTTCAGATGACGCGCGCCGCGGTGCCCGTGCTGCGTGAATCGTCGACACCGTCGCACAGCAGTTCGGTGATCAATATCTCGTCGCTGGCCTCGTTGAACGGCACGGGGTCTTCCATCGCCTATGCGGCTTCGAAGGGCGCCGTCAACACGCTGACGCTCTCGTTGGCCCGCAATCTGGCGCCGCATATTCGCGTGAATGCGCTGGCCCCAGGCATGGTGGACGACGGCTTGCCGCGCCGCGTGCTCGGTGAAGCGGCGTACGCGAAAATTGTCGACAGCATGACCGAGGTCGCACCGCTCAAGCGCGTGTCGCAGCCCGGCGAGATCGCGGACCTTGCGTGGTTCATCGCCGCGCATGCGCCGGCGATGACCGGCCAGGTGATCGCCGCGGAGAACGGCTTGCTGTTGAACGGTTGAAGCGACGACGCCACTCGCCCAACGCACCGCCCAACGCACCGCCCCATACATGCACAGGACCCACCATGAGCAATCTCCACAAACACCGCTCGCGTACCGTGACCGAAGGCATCACGCGCACGCCGCATCGCGCGTTCCTGCGCGCGACCGGCATGGACGACGCCGCAATCGATAAACCGTTCGTCGCGATCGTCGATACGTTCGGCGAAAACACACCGTGCTCGATGTCGCTCGCGGCGGTCTCCGACAACGTGCGGCTCGGCGTGGCGGCGGGCGGCGGCGTGCCGATTCGCGGCTCGGCGATTTCGGTGTCGGACGGGACGTCGATGAATCACTCCGGCATGCGCTTTAGCCTTGTGTCGCGCGAGATCATTGCGGACAGCGTCGAGGTGTTCGTGCGCGCGCATTGCTATGACGCGTTCGTCGGCGTGGCCGGTTGCGACAAGACGCTGCCCGGCATTTTGATGGGCATGGTGCGGGTGAACGTGCCGGGTGTGTTTCTGTTCGGCGGCGCGATGTTGCCGGGCATTGCGCCGGACGGCACACAGGCCACGATCCTGACCGCGATCGAAGCCGTCGGCGCCGCGCAACGCGGCGACATGTCGCTCGAGACGCTACGCGGTATTGAAAAGCGCTGCACGCCGGGCGCGGGTTCGTGTCCTGGCCAGTTCACCGCGAACACGATGGCGATGGTGGCCGAAACGCTCGGTCTCGCGCCGCTCGGTTCGGCAATGGTCCCGGCCGTGTATAGCGAGCGCATTGCGATTGCGCGCCGCGCCGGCGAAACGGTGATGAACATGCTGAAGCACGGCGGTCCGCTGCCGCGCGATCTGGTCACGCGTAAGAGTCTGGAGAACGCGTGCGCCGCGGTCGCGGCGACCGGCGGCTCGACCAACGCCGCGCTGCATATTCCGGCGATCGCGCATGAGGCGGGCATCCGCTTCACGCTCGACGACGTCTCCGAGGTGCTCGCGCGCACGCCGTTGATCGGCGATCTCCAGCCGGGCGGGCAGTATCTGGCGCTCGATCTCTACCACGTGGGCGGCGTGCCGGCTGTGTTGAATGCGTTGCTTGCCGGCGGTTATCTGCACGGCGATACGCTGACGCAAACCGGCGAAACGCTCGAAGTCGCGTTGCAAGCGTTCGCGGGTCCGGATGGTCGCGTCGTGCGCGCGCATAACGAGCCGTTGAGTGAGAACGCGGGGCTGGTTGTCCTGCGCGGCAACCTCGCGCCTGATGGTGCCTGTCTGAAGACCGCGGGGTTGAAGTCGCTGGTCTTCAGCGGCACCGCGCGCGTGTTCGAAACCGAAGAAGCGTGCATGTCGGTCGTCTCGAAGCGCACCTATCAGGAAGGCGACGTCCTGGTGATCCGCAACGAAGGGCCGAAGGGCGGTCCCGGCATGCGCGAGATGCTCAGCGTGACGGCAGCCCTCTACGGGCAAGGCATGGGCGAGAAAGTCGCGTTGCTGACCGACGGTCGTTTTTCCGGCGCGACACGCGGCATGTGTATCGGCTATGTCGGACCGGAGGCCGCGGCGGGCGGCCCGATTCGTTTGCTGAAAGACGGCGACCGGATTCATATCGATGCCCACAAGGGCACGCTCGACGTCGAGCTGAGCGAAGCGGAACTCGCGCGCCGTGGCGCGGAGGCGGTGCCGTTCACGCGGGGGCGTCTGGGCGGTGTGCTGGAGAAATACGAAGCGCTGGTGCGGCCGGCGAATCTCGGCGCGGTGACCCATTCGGGCGCGGTCGAGTGGCCGTATGAGGCGTCGATCGGCGAGGAGGAGGCATGAGTCATGGCGATTTGCCTGCGACGCCGCGCGTCGGCTTCTGCGGAATCGGCAAGATGGGCGAGCCGATGGCCTGGCGGCTGCTTGCGGCCGGCCATGCGTTGCGGGTGTGGAACCGTTCGTCGGCGAAGTTGGCGCAGCTTGAGGCGCATGGCGCGGTAGTCGATGAATCGCCCAGGCAGTTGGCCGCGCACAGCGACGTCGTGATGCTGTGCCTCGGCGACGCCGACGCTGTCGAAGACGTCGTGTTCGGCGCTGAAGGACTCGCGCGGGCGGTCAACGCGCCGCGCTTTCTGATCGACCACTCGACCCTCGCACCCAGGCAGGCGCGCCACTTCGCGCAGCGCTGGCATGAGATGAGCGGCGGTGCGTGGATCGACGCGCCCGTGTCGGGCGGCACGGCAGGCGCCGCGGCGGGCACGCTCGCGATCTTCTGCGGTGGCGGCGCGCCGGAGATCGCTGCGGTCGAACCGCTGTTGCGTGCTTATGCGTCGCGTGTGACGCGCATGGGCGCGAGCGGTGCCGGACAAGCGACCAAACTCGCCAATCAGGCGATCGTCGTGACGACCATTGCGGGGATTGCCGAAGCCTGCGTGCTCGCACAACGCACGGGTATCGACGCCGCGTCGATGCCCGCCGCGTTGGGCGGCGGTTGGGCCGATTCGGTGCTGCTGCAAACCTTGCTGCCGCGCATGCTCACGCCGCCGTCGAATCCGTCGGGCACGATCAGGACCATGTTGAAGGATCTCGACGCGGTCGCCGAGTTGGCGCGCGAGTCGCATGCGCCGCTGCGGGCAGTCGGCGAAGTGCGCAAGCTATTGCAGGAAGCCATGGAGCAAGGACTCGGCGACGAGGACATTTCGCAGATCGTCCGCGTTCTGCTCAAGCAGTCCATGGGAGAAGGGTGAGCGGGCGCGGGTCGAAAAAATAACTCAACGCCAAAGCGGCGAACAGGGCGGCACGCCCTGCAAAGCTGCCCAGGAGACAAGCATGTCCAGTTTTGAATCGTCCAGTCTGTCGCACGATATGCCGGTGCGGCTCACGCGCTCGCAGTGGCGCATGATCCTGCTCGCGAGTCTCGGCGGCGCGCTTGAGTTCTACGATTTCGTCGTCTACGGCATCTTCGCGCAGTTCATCGGCCGCGCTTTTTTTCCGATGCAGAACCCGATCGTCGGCTTGATGCTGTCGTTCGCGGTGTTTGCAATCGGCTATCTGGCACGGCCCGTCGGCGGCATCGTGCTCAGCTATTTCGGCGACCGGTACGGACGCCGGCGCGTGTTCATCGTGTCGGTGATCGTCGTGTCGATGTGCACGATCGGCATGGGTATCGTGCCGACTTACGCGACCTGGGGCATCGGCGCCACCCTGCTGATGATCCTGCTGCGACTGGTGCAGGGCTTCTGTCTGGGCGGCGAGCTGCCTGGCTCGATCACCTATGTGGTCGAAACGGTGCCGCGGCGCGCGGGCTTTGTCTGCGGCGTCGTGTTTTTCTGCGTGAATTCCGGCGTGCTGCTGGCGGCGGCCGTCAATCTGTCGGTGCATAGCCTGCTCACCGGCGACGATGTCGCAGCCTACGGTTGGCGCATCGCGTTTCTGTTCGGCGGCGCGATCGGCCTGTTGAGTTTCTGGCTGCGTCGCAAGCTCGAAGAAACCCCTGCGTTTGCAGAGATGAAGCATCTGGCGGCCAAACATCCGCTGTCGGAACTGTTGCGTGAGCATTGGCAGCCGGTGCTGCTCGGCATCGGCACGACGGCGGTGGTGGCCGCGTTCAACGGCTTGCTGTTCGCGCACATGCCAGCCTATCTCGACCGGGTGCTGCACTACGATCCGCGGCGCGTGGCGATCGGCCAGAACGTCGGGCTTGCGGTGGTGTCGACGGGCATTCTGTTGTCCGGCTGGCTCGGCGATAAATTGCCGAGGCGCTATGTGCTGCGCGTGGGCTCGTTGCTGCTGATGGTGTTGAGCTACCCCTTCTATCTCGCGGCAAGCCGCCATAGTGTCGACGTCGTGCTGCTGCTCGCGCTGGCGGGCGTGGCCGCGTGCCTCGCCAACGGAACGTTCGCCTGCATCATCGCCGACATGTTCCCGACGCGCGTGCGGTTCAGCGGCGTCGCGTTAACCTTCAACATCAGCTTCACAGTGTTTAGCGGCACGGCGCCGTTGATCGCGACGTGGCTGATTTCGTCGACGGGCAACGTCGTCGCGCCCGCGTATTTCATGGCGGCATGCGCGGCGCTCTCGCTGGCCGCAAGCTTTGGATTGAAAGCGGTGAGCGGCAAGATCGAACCGCGCTCACCGGCCTGACAAGGCGCGGCCCCACTTTCGTCAGGTCCACTGCCGTCGTGGTTTCTTACCTGGGTATGCAAATTACCCCAGCACCGCTAAAGGTGAGGGTTTGCGGGAGTAGTCGGTTTGACACCTCCCGCGCCACGCCCAGCATGCCTTTGCGCCCTGCCCCTAAGCTCGAAAGGTGAGGGTTTTCGGGAGTTGGGCAAACCGCACCTTGCGCCTAACCCCGACCGCTCCGAATCAAAGGTGAGTATTTGCGGGAGCGTGTCCCGCCCGTCGGTGCGCGGCACGCGCGCAATCCCATATCACGTTCCAGATTGAAAGAGTTGGAAAGAAATTGCCAACCTTGGGGGCTGTTCCGCGTTTTGAGATGAGCCGCATACAGGGAAGATGGCGACGCGGACGACAAAGTCTGCGGCTTCGCTATACCTGCAAGCCGGACCCTGTCTCTGAAAAACGATCGTCTCCTGGAATCAGTTGGATGAGTCAGCATATTCTTTTCGTTGGCGCCGATGCCGGCTTGACAGCCGTGGTAGGCGCATCGTTGCGCGGGCAAGGCTGCGGGGTGTCCGCACGTCCACCGGTCGTCGGTCTCAAGCACGTGGTCGAGATGGAGCGGCCGGCGTTGCTGGTGCTCGACATCTCCGCGCCGCATGGCGATGGGTTGGCGGTGTTGCGCGACCTGCGCCTGAGCGGTAACGACGTGCCGGTGATTCTGCTGTCGGCGGGCAGCAAGGCGATCGATCGGGTGATCGGTCTCGAACTGGGCGCCGACGATTTCATGAGCAAGCCCGCCGATCCCGCCGAACTGCTCGCCCGCATCCGCGTGCTACTAAGACGGCGCGGCGCGCTCGCGCCAGGCGCGCCGGAAACGCGGCCGCCTTATCGCTTCGGCCGCTGCGAGCTGAACTTCTCCGCGCGCGAGTTGCATCGCGATAACGAGCGCTTCGCGCTGCGTAGTTCCGAGTTCGCGTTGCTGAAAATCTTCGTCAATCACGCGATGACCGTGCTCACACGCGTGCAGCTCAACGAGCAGCTACGCGGCAGTAGTGTGGTGCATCAAGGGCGCAGTCTCGATGTGTCGATCTGGCGATTGCGTCGGCTGATCGAGATGGATCCTTCCGAACCGCGTTACGTGCAGACGGTGTGGGGACGCGGCTATGTGTTCGTGCCGCACGGCGAGATCGGTGCGGCCGAGCGCGGCGCAATGGTCGCGCCCGGCGTGTGACGCGTGTATCTGGCCCGCGATCTGGCGTTAGCGGCGCCCGAATCCGCTCAAAGGTGAGTGTTTTCGGGAGCGCTGACGGCGCGCGTTAAACCGGCTTCGCGATCTCGCGAATGTCGGCCACCGGCGTTTCGCCGAAGCTGTCGCCGAGTGCGTAATCCAGCAACTGGGTCGCGCACTGTTCCGGCGTGGCAAGCTGACCGTTGCGCTTGAGGTCTTCGAATTTTTCGCGCAGCGGGAACTGCTCGGTGCCGCTGCCGCGAATCTCCGCCTGCATATTCGTATCGATCACGCCCGGCGCCAGGCTGCAGATGCGCAACGCGCGATTCGCGTCGAGCGCGACGGCGCGCGCGTGATGATCGAGTGCGGCCTTGGTCGCGCAGTAGATGCTCCAGCCAGGATACGCATTGCGTGCCGCGCCGCTCGAGATATGGACGATGCGCCGGTCGGCGGCGTCGGGGCTGGCGGCGGCGAGCGCGCTCGCCAGCATCAACGGCGTGGCGACGTTCAGGCTCACTGCGGTGGCAATCGCCGCGGGGTCCTGTCCTTCGATCGGTCCGATGGGCTGCACCATGCCCGCGTTGTTGATCAGCAGCACCGTTTGCGCGCCCTTGAGAAACGCATGCAGCGCGTCGGTCGCGATCCATTGCGCGACGCGCGCGGGGTCGTCCAACGTCAATTCGATTTCTTCGAGCTGCGTGGGAAAGCGCGCCTTGAGCGTGGCATGACGCGAGCGGGACAGGCCCAGCACCGCGACGTCGCGCGCGAGCAGTTGCTCGGCGAGCGCGGCGCCCAGACCGCGCGTGTGGCCGGTGACGATCGCGCGAATCGGAGAAGAGGGAGTCATGTCGTTCCTTGAGATCGGTGGCTTGGGGAGGCGGCTATTTTCTCACGCGGGTTTCATGCGTGCTGAGCGGCGCGGCTTCGGCGCCGGGTTCGACCGAGGCGCTCAACTGGAACGGAAGCGCTCGCGATACTGCATCGGCGTCGCGCCGATTCGTTTGGTGAAGACGATCCGCATCCGGTCGGCCGTGCCGAAACCGCAGTCGTAGGCGATCGCCTTCAGCGCCACGCCGCTGCTTTCGAGCAGTTTGCGCGCCGCATCCACACGTGCACGTTCGACGAATTCGTGCGGTGTCACCTGCGTCTCCTGTACGAACACGCGCGCGAAGTTTCGTGCGCTCATGCCCGCGACATCCGCCAGTTGCTTCACCGTGAAGCTCTCGCGAATCCGCTCCATGACGTGCGCCTGGACCTTGGCGACCGGCGAGGTTTCGTCGGCCGGCGCGGTGAGATACGGACTGAATTGCGACTGGCCGCCCTGGCGCTGGGCGAACACGACCAGACGTTTGGCGACGGCCAGCGCGGTGTGCGGACCATGATCTTCGGCGACCAACGCGAGCGACAGATCGATGCCGGCCGTTACGCCTGCGGACGTGACGAGCGGTCCATCGCGCAGATAGATGCGATCGAGGTCGACGCGCGCCTTCGGAAACTGCGCCGCCAGTTGCGCGGCGTGCTGCCAGTGCGTGGTGACGTTGCATTCGTCGAGCAAGCCGGCATGGCCTAGCGCGAATGCGCCGGTGCAGATCGAGCCGTAACGGTCGCATTGCGCGGCGACAGTCGTCAGCCATTCCAGCAAGCGTTCATCTAGCGCCTCGCTGTCCGGCAGCGCCGGGCCGCCAGCGATCAACGCCAGATCGAACGGGCGGCGCGCTTTGCCGAAGGTTGTATCGGCAACGAGCGTCATGCCGTTGGACGCGCGCAGCGGCGCCGCCTCGGCACTGATCAGCTTGACCTCGTAGCGCGCGGCCGGCGCAATGAAGCGGTTGGCTTCGGAAAACACGTCGACGGGTCCGGCGACGTCGAGCGCCTGGACGCCGGGAAAGATCGCGATCGCGACGGTAGACATCGAAAGACTTCCTTTGACGATGGACGGCATCCGCTAGTCGCGGCGGTCAGCGCTGTGCGGTGGGCACTGCGCGTGTGGCAGAGTGTAATTCGACTGATGCCCCGAGGTCACGCGCAGGCACGCACACGCGCATCCGCGTGGCGCGTGTTTCAGGAGGGACATCGCACCTGTTTCCGCATCTGGCGTCAGAATAGCCGGATCGCACAACCACGCGGCGCCCCGTTATGGCCATCAAAAATCTTCTGCGAAGGCTCGACCTCACCACGCTCCACCTCTTTCTCGCGGTCTACGAGGAAGGCACGCTCACGCGCGCGGCCGAGCGGGAAGCGATCGCCGTCTCGGCCGCCAGCAAGCGTCTGCTCGAACTGGAACAGACGATCGGCGCGACGCTGTTTCAACGCAACGCGCGCGGCATGACGCTGACGCCGGCGGGTGAAACGCTGCTGCACCACGCGCGTCGCGTGATGCGCGACATCGAGAATATCGGCATCGAACTGGCCGGGCATGCAAGCGGCGTGCGCGGTTATGTGCGGATGATGGCCAACCTGTCGGCGATCGTCGAATTTCTGCCTGAAGACTTGCGCGCGTTCCAGTTGCAGCATGAGCGCGTCAAACTCGACCTGGAAGAGCGGCCGAGCGGCGGCGTGGTCGAAGCCGTCGACGACAGCCTCGCGGATCTCGGCATCTGTTCCGGCGAGGCCGATACGCGCGATCTGCACGTCGCGCACTATCGGCACGACTCGCTGATCCTCGTGATGCGCGACGATCATCCGCTGGCGGGACGCGCCAGTGTGGCCTTCGCCGAAACGCTGGACGGCGATCACGTCGGCCTGCACGCCGCGAGTTCGATCAACGCGCGCACCCATCTGGCCGCGCGTCAGGCGGGCAAGGCGTTGCGGCTGCGCATCCACGTGCCGGGCTTCGACGCGGTCTGCCGCATGGTGCAAGCGGGCATGGGCGTGGGCGTTTTGCCGCTCAAGGTGTATCAACTGATGGGCCGCCCGCTCGGTCTGATCGGCGCGCCGCTCGAAGACGACTGGTCCGAACGCAGCCTGATCCTGGTGGTGCGCGACGTCGAGGCGTTGTCGCCGGTGAGCCGCCTGCTGTTCGACCATCTGCGTTCGGTCGAAGCCGCCGAGGCTTCGACTAGCCAGTCCCCCCCCAACACCCCGCCAGCCGCCGTCTGACGCCGAGCGTTCGCCGTTCGCGAACGGTCGTTGGCGAATTGCGGTTGGACGCCGCCGTCGCGCCGCTTCTAAGCTCTCTTCCAATACGAAACCCGCTTGGGAGACAGCAACATGGGTGGACCTCTTCAGGGTATCCGCGTCGTCGAGATCGGAACCCTCATCGCCGCGCCGTTCGCCGCGCGCCTCATGGCGGAATTCGGCGCCGACGTCATCAAGATCGAAGCGCCCGACACCGGCGACCCACTTCGCAAATGGCGCAAGCTGCACGAGGGCACCTCGCTCTGGTGGTATCTGCAGTCGCGCAACAAAAAGTCGATCTGCGTGAATCTGAAGTCGGCTGACGGTGTCGAGATCGTCAAACGGCTCGCCGCCGACGCCGACGTCGTGATCGAAAACCTCCGCCCCGGCGCGCTCGAAAAGCTCGGCCTCGGCTGGGACGTGCTGCACGCAATCAACCCAAAACTGACGATGGTCCGCATTTCCGGCTACGGCCAGTCCGGTCCTTATCGCGACCGGCCGGGCTTCGGCGCGATCGGCGAAGCGATGGGCGGCATTCGCTACACGACCGGCGAAGTGGACGGCGCGCCGGCGCGCGTTGGCGTCAGTCTTGGCGATTCGCTCGCTTCGCTGCACGGCGTGATCGGCGCGTTGATGTCGCTGCTGCGCGTGAAGACGGGGCAAGGCGAAGGTCAGGTGGTGGATGTGTCGCTGGTCGAGAGTGTGTTCAATCTGATGGAAAGCCTCGTGCCCGAATACGATCTGCTCGGACACGTGCGCGAGCGCAGCGGTGGCGCGTTGCCGGGCATTGCGCCGTCGAACACTTATCGCACGGAAGACGAAGGCTATGTGGTGATCGCCGGCAACAGCGATCCGATTTTCAAGCGCCTGATGCAATTGATCGGCCGCGCCGATCTCGCCGACGATCCCGCTCTGGCACATAACGACGGCCGCGCGAAACACAGCGCGATGCTCGATCAGGTCATCACCGCGTGGACCTCGTGCCACGCCACCGAGGACGTGCTGGCCGCGCTCGAACGTGCCGAAGTGCCGGCGGGCCGCATCTATTCCGTGGCAGACATCGTCGCCGATCCGCACTACCAGGCGCGCGAGATGTTGTTGCCGGCGCAACTACCCGGCGGTGTCACGGTGAAGATGCCGGGGATCGTGCCGAAGCTGTCGGATACGCCCGGCGAAGTGCGCTGGCAAGGGCCGGCGCTCGGCGAGCATACCGGCAGCGTCCTGAATCAGCTTGGATTCAGCAACGAAGATATCGCGCGTTTGCGCGGCGAAGGAGTCGTGCAATGAGTGCCATCCCATTCGACACGCTGATCGTGCAGGAAGTGGCGCCGCGCGACGGCTTGCAGATCGAGCCCACCTGGGTCGAGACCGCCGACAAGATCGCGTTGATCGACGCGCTGTCCACCACGGGCTTCACGCGTATCGAAGCGGGTTCGTTCGTCTCGCCGAAAGCGATTCCGGCGTTGCGCGACGGCGAGGCCGTGTTCCAGCAGATCGCGCGGCAGCCCGGCGTGATCTACGTCGCGCTGGTGCCGAATCTGAAGGGCGCCGAACGCGCGCTGGCTTCGCGCGCCGACGAGTTGAACCTGGTGATGTCGGCGAGTCAGACGCACAACCGCGCCAATATGCGCATGAGTTGCGAATCGTCGCTCGCGGCGTTCGGCGACATCGTGCGGCAGGTGAAGGGCTCGGGCGTGTTGCTGAATGCGTCGGTGGCGACGGCGTTCGGTTGTCCGTTCGAAGGCAAGATCGACGAAGACCGCGTGATCGCGATTGTCGACGCGTATCGCGAGATGGGCATCGAAGGCGTCACGCTGGCGGATACGACCGGGATGGCGAATCCACGCCAGGTGGCGCGGATCGTCACGCGCGTCCTCGAGCGTTTGCCGGCCGCCGCGCTCACGCTGCACTTTCACAACACACGTGGTCTCGGTCTCGCCAATGTGCTGGCGGCATACGAAGCCGGCGCGCGCCGCTTCGACGCCGCGTTAGGCGGCCTGGGCGGCTGTCCGTTCGCGCCGGGCGCGTCCGGCAATATCTGCACGGAAGATCTCGTGAACCTGTGCGACGAAATGGGCATTCCCACCGGGATCGATCTGGAGAAGTTGCTGACCTTGTCGCGCGGATTGCCTGCGTTGCTCGGCCACGATATGCCGGGACAACTGGCAAAGGCCGGCCGCAATCGCGACCTGCATCCCGTGCCGGACTACGTTCTACACATCTGATATTCCCTAACCGACTACACGACCGGACGGCATCGCTGAATCCGGCATTGGAGACACGCATGAGCGACCTGGGCGCAGTGGCTGCCGGCAGCCGTGAGCACAACGCGGACGACGCCGCGGCGATCATCCGCAAAGTGGCCTGGCGGCTGATGCCGCTGATCATGATCTGCTATCTGTTTGCGTTCTTCGACCGCATCAATATCAGTTTCGCGAAGTTCCAGTTGCAAAGCGATCTCGGTTTGTCCGACACCGCGTACGGTCTCGGTGCGAGTCTGTTCGTGATCGGCTATGTGCTGTTCGAAGTGCCGAGCAATCTGTTTCTGTACAAGGTCGGCGCACGGCGCTGGATCGCGCGGATCATGATCTCGTGGGGCCTCGCGACGGCCGCGATGGTGTTCGTCAATAACGAATGGCAGTTCTACGGACTGCGGTTTGTGATCGGCGCGATGGAAGCGGGTTTTGCGCCGGGCGTGCTGTATTACCTGACGCTGTGGTTTCCGCCGAGTCATCGCGGGCGCATTACGTCGATGCTGTTTCTGGCGTCCGCGTTTTCGGGTCTGGTCGGCGCGCCGTTGGCGGGTCTGGTGATCGGGCATATGAACGGCGTGCTCGGTATGCCGGGCTGGCACTGGTTGTTTCTGCTCGGCGGCTTGCCGTGCATCGTGCTGGGGTATCTCGTGTTGAAGGTGCTGAAAGACCGGATCGACGACGCCGACTGGCTGTCGTCGACGGAGAAGTCTTTTCTGACGGCGCAGATCGCGCAGCAAAGCCGTCATCCCGAGACCGGACATTCTTTTCTCGGTGCGATCAGAACGCCGGGCTTTCTGACGCTGGGTCTGGTCTATTTCCTGATTCAGGTGGCGTCGTACGGATTGAACTTCTGGGCGCCGCATTTGATTCGCGTGGCGGGGACCCACAACCCCACCGTGATTGGCTTGCTGACGGCGGTGCCCTATGTGTGCGGCGCCATCTGCATGGTGGTCGTCGGACGCCTGTCCGATACGAGCGGCGAGCGGCGCAAGTTCGTTTGCGGCTTGCTGGTGATGTCGGCGATCGGCTTTTTTGCGGCGGGGTACTTCGATAAGCAGACCGCTTTGCTGGTCGTTGCGTTGGCGGTGATGGGCGCGGGGGTGGTGGCGTCGATCCCGGCGTTCTGGGCGCTGCCGCCCAAGCTCGTGACCGGCGCCGGCGCGGCCGGCGGGATCGCGCTGATCAATACGCTCGGACAGCTTGGCGGCATCGTGAGTCCGGTGATGGTGGGACGAGTGCGGGATCTGACCGGCAGCACGACGCCGGCGCTCTACGTGATCGGTGCAATGAGTCTGGTTTGCGCGCTGATCGTGTTGTACGGCTTGCCGGAGTCGTTGCGACAGAAGGATGCCGCGAGATGAGCGGCATCGCGTAGCTGAAGCATCCTTCGAATAATTTTTTGCGAGGTACGTCATTTCCAGTCAGCGGCGGCGACTAAGTCCACGAAACATCCGGACGATCGTACATGGCGGCCAGCCCCGGATGTTGCATTGCCGGGTACGGCATGGGCAGTGGATCGACCGCTGCCCGGTACGTCCAGGCGTTTGAACGTCGCTGCGTGGCCCGCTATCGAAGCGCGGTCACCGGCCTGAAACTGGAGATGACATGAAATCGATCCGAGCCGCCATGATGTGCTGCCTGTTGCCGCTTGCGTTTGCCGCGGGTTCCGCGCAGGCGCAGGGAATCGGGCACGCCGGCATGTATCTGATGCCGCCGAACTACAGCATGATGATGGACAAGCTGACGCCTGAGCAGCGCACGCAAGCCATCGGCATTCAGCAAAAAATGATGCAGATGGAAATGGAGTATCAGGACAACGTGGCCCAGATGGAAATGAAGCACACCCACGACATGATGCAGATGCAAAGCCAATTGCTCGACATCTTCAAGGGTCACTGAACGTCGACGCAGTGCTTCCGGGGCGCGCGCGGTGAAGGTGCCGCGCGCGCAACCGTCATCCTTTGCCGTGTGTCGCGGCAATTTCCTGCAGATCCAGATCGTGTTCCAGAACGCTCAGGAGTTCGTCGTGAATCAAACCCGTGCGGTGCAAGCGTAGCAATTCGACGCGCGCTGCGGCGACCGCGGCCAGTACCACGTCGTAGTGCGCAGCGCGGACGCCCGACGGATAAGCCGCTTCGCTTTGATACGCCTCGGTCATGCTCGCACGATAGGTGTACTGCTCCAGCAGCCGTGGATGAATCACGCTGCCATCCGCCCCATGCGCGAGCGGTAGAACCGCGGCGAGTTGCGCCGCTTCGAGCCTGGCCCAAGCTTGCGGTTCGCTCAGATGGCGGGCGTTCTGCTCGTCCGCGTGATCCGGATTGATCCAGTGAATCAGCGGTCCGATCGTCGTGCCTTGACCTAACACCGTCACGAGAATGACCGCGAAGGACGCGACCAGAATCAGATCGCGGCCGGGCATGGCTTCGGGCAGCGACAGCGCGATAGCCAGCGTGACCACGCCCCGCATGCCGGCCCAGCTGGTGACGGTGGCCGAACGCCAGTCGGGCGTGCCGCCTTCGCGCCGTGCCCACTTGCAGATCCGCGCCTTCAACCATTCCGTCGTGAAGACCCACGCGAAGCGCGACAGCACGACCGCCGCCAGCACCGCGCCGACCGCCGGCGCCAGCGCGGCGAGCGTGTCGCCGACGCCGCCCAGCCGCGCGATCACGCCGCGCAGCGAGAGGCCGATCAGAATGAAGACCAGCGCTTCCATCAGAAAGATCACGACCTGCCAGAAGGCCGTGCCGCGCATCCGGACGGCGGCCGAGAAGACCTCGTGCTGATACCAGCCGAGCATCATCCCGCAACTCACGGTCGCGATGACACCGGACACGCCCAGCATGTCGCCGGCGATGTAGCTGATCCATGGCGAGAGTATCGATGCGGTGATGATCAGGTAGCCGTCGTCGAGAAGCCGCAGCAGCCTGACGACGACCAAGCCGATCACCACGCCGACGGCGACGCCGCCAAGCGCCAGCACGGCGAAGTGCCCCGCCGCTTCTTGCGCGCTGAACGCGCCGGTCAATGCGGCGGTTACGGCAATGCGGAATAGCACGATGCCGGCGGCGTCGTTGAGGAGGCTTTCGCCTTCGAGCAGCACCATCAGGCGGCGCGGCAGCGCGACGCGTTCCAGCACGGCTTTCGCGGCGACGGCGTCGGGCGGCGAGACGACCGCGCCCAGCGCGAAGCAGGCGCCCCATGGCAACGCGGGCACGACCCAATGCACCACCAGGCCCACTACGAGCGTGGTGAAGGCGACTGCGCCGATTGCGAGCAGCAGGATGCCGCCGAGGTTGCGTTTGAACTCGTCCCACACCGAGAAGTACGCGCCATCCATGAGAAGCGGCGGCAGGAACACGATCAGGATGAGTTCGGGATCGAGATTGAAGGTCGGCAGCCCGGGCACGAAGGCCATCGCGGCGCCGCCGACCAGCAGCGCGGCGGCGGGCGGGAGACGCAGCCGCTTGGCGAGCAGTTCGAGACCGATGATCGCGACGAGCGACAGCAGGACGAGTTTGAAGCCCATGACGGAAGACATGCGCGGCCTCGGTAGATGGCGGGGAGTTACTTTTTATCACAGGGGCGGGCGGATCCCGTTGCCTGTGGGCGAGCGGTGGGGGATTGGTTTGTTGCTTCAATGACTTGGGTGGGATGTGCTCAGGTTGTCCACAGGCTTATGGACAAAATGTGGGGATAAGGTTGGGGGAGGCAGAAGCGGCGCACGGTGCGTCGACAAGATGTGTCTGTACGACGAAGAGGATGGGTATTTCGTCAGGGGATGACAGGCCGATGAGTGATTTCCTGGGGCCGATGTAGGCGCCGCGGGAGGCGCTCGGTCATAGATGAAATGACAGCAAGGGTTGGAGAATTTTCGGGGTTTTTCGTCGCTCGGTTCCTTATCGCGTGCTTGTTCTTCGAGCAAGTACAACGGATGAGGACGACGGTGAAAAACGATAGCGTGACTGAGAGGCCGGTCGGCATAGTGGTTCGACTGCTTGCCGCATTCATGTTGCTAACGGTGGCCTTCGGCGCGAATGCCTTCGACTGTCTCACGCCTTACGCGCAGTCCGGTGCGACGCCGGGATCGAAGACGTGCCGTCTCGATGTAGTGAGCAACACGCCCGGCGGGATGGGCAACTATGCGTGCATCAACGACCTCGCACTGATTGACCAATGGTGCGCGGCGCCGAAGGCAAACGAGCCGGAGGCCAGTTGTCCGATTGCTGATCCGGTGTATCCGGGTAATGGCGCTGTCACGCTAACAGAGGCCGATTTCGTCAGCGGTGACGATCTGCCGATGCAGTTCACGCGGACTTATCGGTCGAAGTCGTTGAGCGCTTCGTCTGCGGCGATGGGGCCGGTGTGGTTTCACAGCTGGCAACGCGGTCTGGGATTGACCAACGCGAATAGCGGCAGTTCGTCGACGGTGCTTGCTTATCGTGAGAACGGCGAACCGGTCACGTTCAAATGGGCGAGTGGCAGTTGGCGTTCGGCCGGCTTCACGGGGCTCGCGCTTGCACAGAATGGATCGGGCTGGACGCTAACCGACCTTCGCTCCGAGACCGTCGAATCGTATTCGTTCAGCAACTGGCGGACGGCAAGGTCGCGGGTCAATGGAGAGTCACGCGCGATGCGACCGGGAACGTGTTTGCGATCGTGATCCAGCAGAGGATTCCGGACGCGACCGAGATGATCATGCGGGACGCCGCACACCGCGTTCTGAATGGCTACAACCCGACGGGTGATTTCTATCTGCATTACGACCGACGCGGACGCATTGATCTCTTCAAGTTCAGTGAGTACGCGAGTGCGGCGAATGGCGGTGTTCGACGGGTATTCAAGGCCCGGTGGGGTTACTCGCCGGATGGTCAGGTTGTTTCGCGAGTTGGGACGGTTGCAAGGAATGGCAGCGTTCTCAATCTGAATGACGGTACGGACATTCCGATCAGTAGCGATGAGACTGACCAGTGGATCGATAACTACAACTATGGCGATTCGCCGGTTGGGCCGCCTGCGAATCTGCAGGGCGTGCGGCAGATGCTGCGGGCTGGAGGTTTTGCGGGGACGGGGACGGTTTGCGGCGATTGCCATTTCTCCGCGGGATTGATCGACGGGGCGGCGCGTGGGATTGCGTTTGTCTGGCGGCTCGCGCAGAACCCGGCGGTTAGATACGGGATCGGACAGGGTGCGAGGAAGGCGGCGGAGAACTGGGAGCGCATCAAGGCGTTGTGCAAGCCCGCCGCGGAGACGGAGGTCGATGGGATTCCGCCGGGCAGGATTACGTCGGAATACGTTGATATTACGGTGGGCTTCAGCAGGCGCAACATTAAGACGGATGTTGGCAAAGCTGAGTTTGAGGCAAACCTTGTCGAGAGCGGCTATGTACAGACGTTGAGTAAAGATGGTAAGGCAGACATCTTCACTAAGGGGGAGAGCCAGTACACTGTCCGCGATAATTCCACATCCGGCTATATCACCGCAGACGTGAAACGTAGTGGTTCAAACATAGCGAAAATCAGACTGGGGGGACAGTGAGTAAAAGTGAATACCTGACCGACCATGCAACCTTCGACCGTTTGCGGAGACAGGCCGACGAGGGCAAGAGGCTGGTTGCCGACGCGGTCCGGGACGGTACCGCGCTTTACTTTGACTCGTCCGATATTTGCACATTTCAGTATCACGCTTTCTTGCGGTCGCTTGTCGCGAAGACCGGCGAGACCGCGTTCGCGGCACTCGTGTTGCGACCCGCGCCGGAAGAATATTTCTACCACCACTTTGCAAAATATTCTGCGTTGATCTTCCTGCCGGAACATTCGGATCAGGATTTTGTGGCATCGCTCAATGCTGATCCGGGTGGGAGCCTGGCGGACGCGTTCGATGCTAACTCTGAGCGGTATGCCATTTTTCCACTCCGTGGAAAGTGGGCGATTTACGCGGACCGACAACAGGAGCTAGCTGCAATGGCAGGACCGCGTGATGTCCTCGCGTTTACGCGCCTGCATTATCCGTTCGCGGTCCTTGAGGAGAGTCCCGGGTTTGCAATTGTGGACTAGGTCGCTGGGCATCGCAGATCACCAAGGGCCAACCGACGCATCGATTTGCACAAGCGTATTTGCGTCAATGGCTTGGCGCTGTTTCAAGGGTGTTGTCCACAGCCTTGCCAACAAATTCTGTGGACAACTGGAGGATGATGTTCGGAGTCTTGGACAAGATACCCGCGAGGCGCCTATTTGAGCGTCGTCGAGCCTGCAATGACGCGTGATGCTTACGCATGAGCCGCGAGGCGATATCTCTGCCGCATCAACCACTTGCCTGCGATGTCAGAACCTTATCCACAGCCTTGCGAACAATTTACGTGGAAAAGTTTCAAGTCCAGCGCAAGCGCCAGCGCACCCCACCAACGCCGACCCCCAACACCGCTTCACCGCCCTAAGCCTTAAACGTCGAAGCCGACACATCTTCCCGCGACTGCACCTGCAAAACCGCATCCCGCTTATCAAGCAAGTGCTGCCGAAGAATCGCGCTGAGCTTCTTGCCGTCGCGTGCTTCAAGCGCCTTCAGCATCTCGTCATGGTCGTGAATCGCGCTATCCCACTTCGGGATCTGGAAATTCGACCGGAACCGGAGCGCCTGCAAACGACGATTCACCGCGACATAAGTCTGTCGCAGCGCTGAATTTCTGGCCGCCTCATTGATCTTGTCGTGAATCGCCTGATTGCGGCTGTAGTACCCGGCCAGATCGTTTTGCGTGCGGCACGCGAGCATCGCGTAATGCAGCGCCTTGATCTCGGCCAGCTCGGCCGCCGTCATGCGCTCCGCCGCCAGCTCGCCGGAAAACGCTTCGAGACCGCTCATCAATTCGAAGGTCTCGCGCAACTCCGCTTCCGACATCTTCGATACCGAGGCGCCCCGGTTCGGCTCGATCTCGATCAAGCCCTCCGCCGCCAGCACCTTCAGCGCCTCGCGCAACGGCGTGCGCGAAATCCCGAGCGTCTCGCACAACTCGCGCTCATTCAGTTTCTTGCCCGGCTCGAGCACCCCTTCGACGATAAACCGGCGAATGTGCTCAACCACCGTGTCGTGCAAACGCTGCCGCTCGACCTTCGGCATCAGCGGGGAAGCGCCCACACCCGCATCGAAATCCGAATTTTGCATACAAAAGCCCTCACATCGTGTTACGTCGGATTTTATCGGAAGCGCGCCGATTAGTTAAGAGCGGGGGTAAACACCGGTCCGAAAAGGCAATTTTCGCCTTGGGGGCGTCACGGATCGTCTGATATAGTTTTTTGCATGCAAAATTCAATCGGAGGAGCCCAATGCTCAAATTAGACTTTCACCCCGCTGGCCGTCACTTTCTGCAGATCCCGGGTCCGAGCCCGGTGCCCGACCGTATCCTCCGGGCGATGAGCTACCCGACCATCGATCACCGCGGCCCCGAATTCGGTGAACTAGGTCTGCAGGTGCTCGAGGGCATCAAGAAGATCTTCAAGACGCAGCAACCCGTGGTGATTTACCCGGCGTCGGGCACGGGCGCCTGGGAAGCGGCGCTGTCCAACACGTTGAGCCCCGGCGACCACGTGCTGATGTTCGAAACCGGCCACTTCGCGACGCTGTGGAAAAAGATGGCCGAAAGCCTCGGCCTGAAGCCGGAGTTTCTCGGGCTGCCGGGTATCGAAGGCTGGCGACGCGGGGTTCAGCCGCAGATGATCGAAGAGCGTCTGCGCGCCGACACCCAGCACACCATCAAGGCGGTGTGCGTGGTGCACAACGAAACGTCGACGGGCGTCACGTCGGATATCGCCGCGGTGCGCCGCGCGATCGATGCCGCGGGTCACCCGGCGCTGCTGCTGGTCGACACGATCTCGGGCCTCGCGTGCGCCGATTACCGTCACGACGAATGGGGCGTCGACGTCACCGTGTCCGGTTCGCAAAAGGGGTTGATGCTGCCGCCGGGCATCAGCTTCAACGCGATTTCGCCGAAAGCGATCGCCGCCAGCAAGCAGGCGAAGCTGCCGCGCAGCTTCTGGGACTGGGCCGACATCGTCGAGATGAACAAGACGGGCTACTGGCCGTACACGCCGAACACGAACCTGCTTTACGGGCTCTCCGAAGCGCTCGACATGATTCTCGGCGAAGGGCTCGACAACGTGTTCGCCCGTCACGAGCGTCTCGCCGAAGCGACCCGTCGCGCGGTGCGTGCGTGGGGCCTGGAGATTCAGTGCGCCGATCCGTCGGTGTATAGCCCGGTGCTGACCGGCGTGATGATGCCCGACGGCATCGATGCCGATGTGGTGCGCAAGGTTATCTACGAACGCTTCGACATGTCGCTCGGCACGGGTCTCGGCAAGATGAAAGGCCGCATGTTCCGCATCGGCCATCTGGGCGACTGCAACGATCTGATGTTGCTGGCCACGTTGGCCGGCTGCGAGATGGGTCTGCGGCTCGCGGGCGTACCGCTCAAGGAGAGCGGCCTGCCTGCCGCTATGGAGTGGTTGAGCCAGCCGACGAAGGCGTCGGGTTTGAAGGCGGCAGCCTAACCCGCCCCAGACGCGCGGCCGCCCTGCTATTCGCCCAGCGGCCGCGCAGAAAAAAGCAACAAGCAAGCAACAGGCAATCGACAACACCAGCACCAGGCAACTCGCAGCCAGGGAAGGCGGGAGCACTTCCCTCACCAAGCCGCGCTGAGACGCGGCCCGAACAACATGCGATGGCCCCGCCTCAGCCTATGCCGCTGACGGGCAACGACGCAGCGCGCCATTTCAGGCGTGCCGTCGACACATGCAATGGAGAGAGACGATGAAGCGGTTTCGTGTGACCAGTGCGAGCAGTATCGTTCTAGTGATGCTATGCATCATGTACTTCATCACCTACCTCGACCGCGTGAACGTCAGCACGGCGGCTGCGGGTTTCGGCAAGGAATTCAACCTTTCGCATACGGAAGTCGGCCTCGTGTTCTCGGCCTTCGCGTATCCGTATCTGATCTTTCAAATTATCGGCGGGTGGGTCAGCGATCGTTTCGGCGCGAAACGCACGCTGCTGTTTTGCGGCGCCGTGTGGGGCGTCGCGACTTTGCTGACCGGCTTTGCCGGCGGTCTGGTCTCGCTGCTGGCCGCGCGCGTGCTGCTCGGTTTCGGTGAAGGCGCAACCTTTCCCGCCGCAACGTCCGCCATGGCGCGTTGGGTCGCGAAAGAGAAACGCGGCTTCGCGCAAGGCATCACGCATGCGGCGTCGCGGATCGGCAATGCGGTGGCGCCCGGCCTGATCGTGCTCGTGATGGCAACGTGGGGCTGGCGTGAATCGTTCTATATCTGCGGTGTGTTCAGCCTGTTGTGGGTCGCCGTGTGGGCCTTCACGTTCACCGAGCATCCGAAAGATCATCCGCGTATCACGACCGAAGAACTCGACATTCTGCCCGCGCCGAAGCCGAAAGCCGCCAGCGTGCCGTGGGGCAAACTGTTCCGCCGCATGTGGCCGGTCACGATCGTGTACTTCTGCTACGGCTGGACCTTGTGGCTGTTCCTGAGCTGGATTCCGCAGTACTTCCTGCATAGCTATCACCTGCAATTGTCGAAGTCGGCGATCTTCGCTTCGGTGGTGTTTTTCGCCGGTGTGCTCGGCGACACGCTCGGCGGCATCGTGACCGACTGGATTTTCGCGCGCACAGGTAGCCTGAAGCGCGCCCGTAGCTGGATGGTGTCGGTCTGCATGTTCTTCTGCCTGCTCTCGCTGATCCCGCTGATGTTCACGCACGACCTGTATCTGTCGATGGCTTGTCTCGCGTCCGGCTTCTTCTTCGCCGAAATGACGATCGGTCCGATGTGGGCGATCCCGATGGACATCGCCCCGGAATTCTCCGGCACCGCGAGCGGCATGATGAACACCGGCTCGGCACTGGCCGCGATCATCTCGCCGGTGGCGGGCGGTTTTCTGATCGACTACTTCGGAAGCTGGGAGTTGCCGTTCGTCGGCAGCATGCTGTTGATGGCGATCGGCGTGGTGCTCGCGTTCCGCATGCAGCCCGAGAGCAAATTCGCAGTCAATCCGGCGGACAACGGGCAGGTGCCCACCCGTCTGGGCGCGTAACCAGCCGACGACACGACGCCGTTCTCTCTCCTCGCTTCAAGCACGCTATGACGACATCACTTAGCCGGCGTCTTGCCGACGCACGCCGGAACCACACCACGCTCGACGCGCTGTCGCCAGAGCTTATTCCCGCCGACGCCGATGCGGCCTACGCGATCCAGCACGAGATGCTGGACGCAAGCGGCGCACGGATCGGCGGCTGGAAGATCGGCGCGAAGTCGGATAGCGGTCCGATCCAGGGCGCGCCGCTGCCCGCCGTCGATATGCATGCCGACGGCGCGCGGCTGGCGCGTGCGGATTTCACGCCGTTGGGCCTCGAACTGGAAGTGGCGTTTCGCTTCGGTCGTCGCTTCGACGCTTCAACTACGCCGTATAGCGAAGCGGAAGTGCGTGCGGGCATCGGCTCGATCGGCGCGACCATCGAAATCGTGTCGAGCCGCTACGCGGCGTGGCCCGACGTCGACAAGCTCGCGCAACTCGCGGACCTGCAGAACAACGGCGCGTTGCTCGTCGGCGAGTTCACGCCGTATCGCGAGGACTTTCCGTTCGTGGCGCCGTCGCTGCGGTTCAGTTTCGACGGTCACGACGTGGTTCAGACAACACCCGCCAACCCCGCCGGCGATCCGCGGCGTCTGCTGACGTGGCTCGTCAATCATGCGACGTCGCGTGGTATTGCCGTGACGCCGGACATGGTCATCACCGCCGGCTCCTACACCGGTATGTTTTTTCCGCAGAACGCGGGCACCGCGAGCGGACGCATTGAAGGCCTCGCGCCGGTCAGCCTGACGCTGTACTAGCTAGCCCGTTTTTCCAAAGGCAGACGATATGACGAACCCCACCTCCGCTTTGCTCGTCAAGCCGATTCATCTGGTGCCCTCCGCCGCACGCCTGACGACGCCGCTCGCGCAGCACCTGCGCAAGTCGTTGCGCGGCGACGTGTTGTTCGACCTGGCGAGCCGCGGCCGTTACGCAACCGATGCGTCGATCTACCAGATCACGCCGATCGGCGTGGTCGTGCCGCGCGATCAGGACGATCTGCGCATCGCGCTGGAAATCGCCCGTAGCGAGAAAGTGCCGCTGCTCGCGCGCGGCGCGGGGACGAGCCAATGCGGCCAGACCGTCGGCGATGCGCTCGTGATCGACACGACCAAGTGGCTCAACAACATTGTCGATTTCGATGCCGACGCGCGCACGGTCACCGTCGAACCGGGCGTCGTGCTGGACCATCTGAATGCGTGGCTCAAGCCGCACGGTCTATGGTTTCCGGTCGACGTCTCGACGGCCGCGCAATGCACGATCGGCGGCATGGCCGGCAATAACTCGTGCGGCTCGCGCTCGATCGAATACGGCAACATGGTGCACAACGTCGAGGCGATCGACGCGATTCTCGCCGACGGCGCCGAAGCGCATTTCGCGTCGTTGCGCGACGCACCACAAGGCGCGCGCTTGCAGCAGATACTCGACGGCGTGACGCGGATCGCCCAGCGCGAACGCAACGAAATCGTCGCGCAGGTGCCGAAGGTATTGCGCCGCGTGGCGGGCTACAACATCGATCTGTTCGATTGCCAGAACCCGCGCGCCTATACCGACGACGGTTTCGCGAACCTCGCGCATCTGCTGGTCGGCTCGGAAGGCACGCTCGCGTTCAGCCGGCAGTTGACGCTCAAGCTCGTGCCGCTGCCCGTGCATAAGATGCTCGGCGTGGTTAACTTTCCGACGTTCTGGCAGGCCATGGACCTGACCCAGCACATCGTCAAGCTGAAGCCGGTGGCGGTGGAACTGGTCGATCGCACCATGATCGATCTGGCGATGAGCAACCCCGCATTCCAGCCGGTGATCGGCAAGGCGCTGGTCGGCGAGCCGCAGGCGATCCTGCTGGTGGAATTCGCGGGCGAGGATCGCGACGCGCAACGCGCGTCGCTCAAACAGCTCACGGAACTGATGGCCGATCTGGGCTTGCCCGATTCGGTCGTGGAGATGCCGGACGCGAACGAGCAGAAAGCGCTGTGGGAGGTCCGCAAAGCCGGGCTGAACATCATGATGAGCATGAAGGGCGACGGCAAGCCGGTGTCGTTCATCGAAGATTGCGCGGTGCCGCTCGAGCATCTGGCCGAGTACACGAGCCGTTTGACGGAAGTGTTTCATCGTTACGGCACGGAGGGCACCTGGTACGCGCACGCGAGCGTCGGCACGCTACACGTGCGGCCGATTCTCGACATGCGGCGCGACGGCGCGGTGAAAATGCGCGCGATCGCCGAAGAAGCGGCGGCGCTGGTGCGCGAATACAAAGGCGCCTATTCGGGCGAACACGGCGACGGTCTGTGCCGCGGCGAATGGGTGGCGTGGCAATACGGACCGCGTCTTAACCAGGCGTTCAGCGAGATCAAGACGCTGTTCGATCCGGAGAACCGCTTCAATCCCGACAAGATCGTGCGTCCGCCGAAGATGGACGACACGCGCAATTTTCGCTTTGCGCCTGGCTACCAGGAACAGCGGATCGATACCGCGCTCGACTGGTCGGCGTGGAATGTCGAACGCGATCCGCTCACGGGGCAGGAGACCTCGCCGGGCACCGGCAACGATCTGTCCGGCGGTCTCGCGAAAGCCGTGGAGATGTGCAACAACAACGGCCATTGTCGCAAGTTCGACGCGGGCACCATGTGCCCGAGTTATCGCGTGACGAAAGACGAACAGCACGTCACGCGTGGACGCGCGAACACCTTGCGTCTCGCGATTTCGGGGCAACTCGGCGAAGCGGGTTTGGCGAGCGACGAGGTCAAGGACACACTCGATCTCTGCGTGTCGTGCAAGGGCTGCAAGCGCGATTGCCCGACCGGCGTCGACATGGCGAAGTTCAAGATCGAAGCGCGGGCGGCGCGCGTCAAACGGCACGGGCTCCGACTGCGCGACAAGCTGGTCGCGTTCATGCCGCACTATGCCGGAGCGGCGAGCCGCATGCCGGGTTTGATGGCCTTGGCCGACAACGTGCCGGTGCTATCGGCGTGGTTCAAGCGCGCTGTGGGTTTTGCGCCCGAGCGGAGTTTGCCGCGCTTCAGGAAATCGTTTCTGTCGAACGCAGTGGCGGCCAAACCGCCCCAAGGCGGCGCGTTGAAAGAGGTGCTGTTGTTCGTCGATACGTTCAACAACAACATGGAGCCGGACAACGCGCGCGCCGCGCAGCAAGTGCTGGAAGCCGCCGGCTACACGGTGCATTTCAATATGCGCCAGGGCGAACGACCGGTGTGTTGCGGCCGCACCTTCCTTGCGGCGGGTCTGGTCGATCAGGCGAAGCAGGAAGCGCGGCGCATGCTCGATCTGTTCAAGCCGTTCGTGGAGCGGGGCGTGCCGATTGTCGGTCTGGAGCCGTCGTGTTTGCTGTCGTTGCGCGACGAGTTTCTGCACTACGGTTTCGGCGAAGAGGCGCGGCAGTTGTCGAAGCAGGCGTTTCTATTCGAAGAGTTTCTGGTGCGCGAGGAAAAGGCCGGGCGTTTGCAACTCGCGTTGAAGCCGTTGGCCACGTCGCAGGCGCTGGTGCATGGCCACTGCCATCAGAAGGCTTTCGACGCGTTCACGCCGGTGCAAACCGTGCTGAAGTGGATTCCCGAGCTGAAGGTATCGACGGTGGAATCGTCGTGCTGCGGGATGGCGGGCAGCTTCGGCTATGAAGTCGAGCACTACGCGACCTCGCTGGCCATGGCGGAATTGTCGTTGCTGCCGGCGGTGCGCAAGATCGACGCCAATACGGTGATGGTCGCCGACGGCACGAGCTGCCGTCATCAGATCCACGACGGCGCGGGCGTCGACGCGATCCATGTGGCGCGCGTGCTGGCAATGGCGTTGAAATAACGCTGAAGCTAACGCTAGATCGAGGAGGCAAGCCGCCTCGCGTTTCAGGCGGCGACAGCCAGCCGATACGCGGACGGCGCCACGCCGACGCTCTCGCGAAAGCGATGGCTGAAATGGCTGGCGTTCGCGTAGCCGCATTGTTCGGCGACTTGCGCGAGCGGCAGCGCGGTGGTGCGCAGCAGCGTGCGGGCGCGTTCGAGCCGCTGTTGCGCAATCCATGCGGCGGGCGGCAAACCGAACGAAGTCCGGAACATCCGCGCGAGATGGAATTCGGAAAGCGCCGCGACGCCGGCGAGTTCGCCGAGCGTGAGCGTCTGCGCGAGATGACTTTCGATGTAGTCGCGCAAGCGCCGGCGAGTCGCCACCGACAAACCGCCTTTAAGCGCCGTGTCGGTACGACGCACGCCTTGCGCACGCAGCAGCAGACTCAGCACCTGATGCGCGGTTTCGTTGGTGCGCAGCAGGCCGTCGGGGTCTTGCCAGTCTTCATTGGCGAGTGCCTGACACAGACTGGCGATACGCGCGTCTTCGAAATAGGTGCGGTCGGCGAGCGTCAGTTCGCGCGGCTCGCGATCGAGCTCCTGAACGGCGCGCTGCGTGAAGTGTTCCGGCAGGAAATACAGATGCATGAAGTGCATGTGGCCACGCACCCACCAACGCGATTCGTGATCGCCGGGCAGCGTGCAGAGCCGCGACGGCGCGCCGTAATGCCCCGGCATTTTCTGCCGCTCGGTGCGGTAGCCGCCATCCAGATAGCAGGACAACGTGTGATGGCCGGGCTGGTCGTAGACGGTCTCGGCCTCTTTCGTTTCGCGTGTCCAGATGGCGACGGCGAGCCGGTCGCCGAGCCACGCGAAGCGATCCAGATTGGCGTTGGAGCTGCCCAGCGTGTGACACACCGATTGAAGGCCGAACGGCGTTTCGATGGGATTCAACTCGGCGGCGGGCGGTCTGGCGTTCACGGAACAGGCGGAATACTTCTAAAAGCGGGCTGAGCGCCAGTATACGGGGATGCTTGCGCCGCCGCCGACCACCACGAAAAAGTGCGCAATCCTGGACAAGTGCGGCGCGCCGCGCAGGGGCATAGTCGGGCTTCCGACATTGCTGCAGGCTTGACCATGAATCTGGCGCTTTATGCCGCTACCGTATTGATCTGGGGCACCACCTGGATCGCCATCAAATGGCAACTGGGATCGGTGCCGCCGCCGGTTTCGATCGCGTGGCGTTTCTGGATTGCCGCGCTGGTGCTGTTCGCGTTGCTCCGCATCATGCGCCGGCCGATCTGGCCGCCGCGCGCCGCGTGGCGATTCCTCGTCGCGCAAGGGCTGGCGCTGTTCTGCGTCAACTTTCTGTGCTTCTACTACGCCGAACAGGTCGTGCCGAGCGGGCTCGTGGCCGTGGTGTTTTCCACCGCGCCGCTGTTGAACTCGATCAATGGCCGCCTGTTCATGGGCCGGCCGCTGCAACCCACGGCGATTGCGGGGGCGATGCTGGGGCTCGTCGGCATCGTGTGTCTGTTCGTTCAGCAGATGGCGGGGCACCTCGGCGATCACACCGCCTGGTTGGGACTCGGTATCGCGTTCCTCGGCACCGTGTGTTTTTCCGCCGGCAATCTGCTGTCGAGCCGCATGCAATCGATGGGTCTGCATCCGTTCGCCACCAATAGCTGGGCGATGATGATCGGCGCCGGTGTGTTGACCGTGGGCAGCGCGCTGGGCGGCTTGTCGTTTGCCGTCGACCCGTCCGTGCGTTATCTCGGCGCACTCGGTTATCTGGCGATCTTCGGCTCCGTGATCGGCTTTACCGCTTATCTGATGCTCGTTGGCCGCATGGGCCCCGAACGGGCGGCCTACTGCACGGTGTTGTTTCCGATCGTGGCGCTGGCGGTGTCGACGGTATTCGAGGGCTACCAATGGTCCGCGCTCGCCGTGGTCGGACTGCTGCTCGTGGTGGCCGGCAATCTGGTGGCGTTCGATCTGACGCGGCGCGTCTTCATGCGACGGGCGCGCGCTTCCTGAGCGCAGTGTTTCACAGATGGCGGCGAATTAATCCGCCGCCGCCCACTCCGGCCGTCTTCCCAACGTGTCGAACACTTCGAGGATCGTCGCCTTGACCTTCTGCACGGCGTTGCTCAACAACGCCGTGTCGTGCCAGCACAGCGACAGGTCGCGCGAAAACAGCCGGTGATCCACCTTGGCGAGCTTCAATTTGTGTTCGTCGAGTTCGACGTGTGCCGCGGTCCACGGCAGGATCGTGACGCCGAGCCTGGCCATGACCGCCGCGAACAGCAGCGCGGTCGAACTGGCCTCGAACAGAATCTCGCACGGTTGGCCGGCCTCGCGCAGCGCCCACTCCACGCGGCTGCGTATCGTATTCGGTGCGCTCGGCAGGATCAGCGGCATGCGCGCCAGTTCCGTGATCGGCACGGGCTCGTCCGGCATCTGAAATTCCGGCCACGCGATCAGATATAGCGCCTCGCTGAGCAGCTTTTGCGACGCGACGCCGCGTGTTTCGACCGCATCGACCACCACCGCCAATTCCACCCGTCCGCCGCCGATCAGGTTGGCGAGGTCCGCGCTGGGCGCTTCGATCAATTCCAGCGCGATGCCCGGATAGCGGTCGCGAATCGTTCGCGCGAGCGGAATCGCGACCATGCGCGCCGTGCTCGACGGCATCGCCACCGATACCTTGCCTTGCGGTAGCTCGGCGTCCTGACGCAGCAGTTCGCGGGTGCTGTCGGCTTGCCGCAGCAATTCGATCGCGTGGCGATAGAGCGTCTGCCCCGCCGCGGTCGGCGCGACGCCTTGCACGCTGCGTTCGAGCAGCTGCATGCCGAGATCGGCTTCGAGGTTGCGCATCTGCTGGCTGATCGCCGGCTGCGCGATATGCAGCGCCTCGCCGGCACGCGTGACGTTGCCGCATTCCACCACCTTGACGAAATACCTTAGCTGCCGCAGATCCATGCGCGTCGCTCGCTCCCTCATGCCATAAGAAAATCCTATCGAACAAGAGAAATATCATATTTTTCGATTATCGGATGCATTCTTATACTCGAACCACAAAAAACCGAAGCGTGTCCGTCCCCATGGCGCGATGCCGCTTCAAACGGAGACGAGCATGTCCAAAGTGATCCCTGCATCGACGCCGGCGCTCAAGCCTCGGCGTACGCCCCTAAGCCGCGAGCAGATCGGCGGTTTCTGGGCCGTTTACTCGGGATGGGTGCTGGATGGCGTGGATTCCGTCATCTACGCGCTGGTCCTGATCCCGGCGCTGACCGAATTGCTGCCCGTCTCGGGCATTGCCGCTACGCCGGGCAACCTCGGCATGTATGGCTCGATTCTGTTCGCGCTGTTTCTGATCGGCTGGGGGCTGTCGTTCATCTGGGGGCCACTCGCCGACCGCTTCGGACGCGTCAAGACACTCGCCGCGAGCATCCTCATTTATTCGGTATTCACCGGCGCGGCTGCGTTCGCACACAACGTCTGGGAACTGGCCGCGTTCCGGCTGATTGCCGGCATCGGCGTGGGCGGCGAATGGGCGTTGGCCGGCACCTATGTGGCCGAGAGCTGGCCGGAGGATCGCCGCAAGATGGGCGCGGGGTATCTGCAGACCGGTTACTACGTGGGCTTCTTTCTCGCCGCGTTGCTGAACTACACGGTCGGCGCGACGTACGGCTGGCGCGCGATGTTTCTGTGTGGTCTCGCGCCCGCGTTGCTCGCGATTTTCACGGTGCTCAGGGTCAAGGAGCCGGGACAGTGGCGCAAGGCCGCGCACGGTGTCGGTCAGACGAGCGCGCCGTCGATGCCGGTTCGCCGTCCGCTGCTGGAGATTTTCGCGCCGGCGTATCTGCGTCGAACGCTGACCAGCGCGAGTCTGGTGGGCGTTGCGATCATCGGGCTGTGGGCGGGCTCGGTCTACGAGGCGAGCGCCGTCGTGACGCTCGCGACGCGTGCCGGCATCGACCGGATCGGCGCGGTGCATCTCGCGTCGATTGGCGCGGCGGTGCTGGCGGTGGGGACGATCCTCGGTTGTCTGGTAGCGCCGTGGCTCGCCGAACGAGTTGGACGACGGCTCGCGCTTGGCGCGTATTTCGTCGGCATGGCGGTGTCGATCGTGTTCGCGTTCGGCTGGGTCTTCTATCTGCCGAATGGTCTCAACCTGTTCATGGGCTCGTTGCTGTTCCTCGGATTTTTCGGCGGCAACTTCGCGATCTTCTCGCTGTGGCTACCCGAGCAATACCCGACGCGGATTCGCGCCACGGCGTTCGCGTTCAACGCGTCGGTGGGTCGCCTGCTCGGCGCGGGCGTCAACTTCCTGCTGGCCGCCGCGATTCACTGGCAAGGCTCGCTCGGTTTGCCGATCGCGTGGACTGCGGCGGCCTTCGTGATCGGTTTGTTGATCTTGCCGTTCGCGGTTGAAACGCGTCATCAGACGTTGCCGGAATAGCGCATTCGTTTAACTGTCATCGTCGATTAGCTGGAGAACTGGATGCAAGCATTACAAGGAATCAAGGTCGTCGAATTGAGCCGCGCGTTGTCGGGGCCGTTCTGCTCGATGGTGCTGGCCGATCTCGGCGCGGACGTGATCAAGGTCGAGCCTGGCCCGAGCGGCGACATGAGCCGTACGTGGGGACCGTTCGATCGTGGCGTGAGCACCTACTATCTGTCCTGCAACCGCAACAAGCGCGGCGTGTGCATCGACTTCCGGCAGCCGGAAGGGCTGGCCGCGATTCATCGGCTGATCGACGGTGCCGACGTGGTGATCGAGAACTTCAAGCCTGGCACCATCGAGAGCATGGGGTTGGGATACGACGTGCTGAGCGCGCGTAATCCGCGCCTCGTGATGGGCAGCATCAACGCGTTCGGCGCGGATGGCCCGATGAGTAGCTGGCCCGGTTTCGATCAGATCGCGCAGGGCTATTCCGGCCTGATGAGCCTGACCGGTTTCGCCGATGGCGACCCGACGCGCACCGGCACCGCCATCGGCGACTTGAGCTCCGGCATGTGGCTCGCGATGGCGATTCTGTCTGCGCTGCTGGAACGAGAACGAACCGGTCGCGGCCAGCACGTGAGCACGTCGTTGCTGGCGAGTCTGGTGGGATTGCTGAGTGTTCATGGCCAGCGTTATTTGAGTCTCGGCGACATTCCACGCCGAACCGGCAACGCCCATTCGGTGATCGCGCCATATGGCGTATTCGAAACCGCCGATGGCCCGTTGAACCTCGCGCCGATCACCTCCGACATGTGGCTGCGTCTGTGCCAACTGCTCGACCTGCCCGCACTGCCGGACGACGCGCGATTCGCGACGAACGAAGCGCGCGTCGCGCATCGCGACGAATTGAAGTCGATGCTGGAAGCGCGCCTGAAGACGCGTGGCAAACGCGAGTGGACGGAGCTGTTCATTGGCGCGGGTTTACCGGCCGGCCCGATCAACACGTTGGACGAAGTGTTCGCCGACCCGCAGGTCCAGCATTGCGGGCTGGTTGAAACGCTTGAGCACCCGACGCTCGGTGTGTTGCGCCAGGTGGTGACACCCGTGACGAGTTCCACCGAGGCAGGCGAACTGGCGAAGCACACGAGCCGCCACGCACCGCCGGCGTTGGGCGAGCATACCGTCGACGTATTGCGCGAAGCCGGTTTCGACACGGCCGCGATCGACGCGCTGCTCGCTACCAAAACCGTGCATCAAACCGGCGACTATTATTCGCAGCAGAGGGCATTGGAACGCGCTGCGGGGGTGACGCAATGAGCACGACGGAAGCGGGAGCATTTTCGGTGACGACCGACATAGTGGACGAGCGAATCGCCCGCCTGAAGTTCAGTTATCCGACACGAAGAAACGCGCTCAGCGCGGGGCTGTTGGAGGAGATGGACGCGAGGCTAGTCGACCTGGCCGCGCAGCGAATCCCGGTGGTGATCTTAGGCACGGACGTTGGCCAGGACGTCTGGAGCGCGGGTCACGACTTGGGCGAATTGGCGCACGACCGCGACCCGATTGCCTATGGCAAGCCGCTTGAGAAGGTTTTGCGTCGCGTGCGAGCGTACCCGGGCGTGGTGATCGCGATGGTTTCGGGTTCCGCGTGGGGCGGCGCGGTGGATTTGGCGATGAGTTGCGACATGGTGATTGCCGACGGGAGTGCGCGTTTTGCGATGACGCCGGCGAACATAGGATTGCCGTACACGACGAGTGGATTGCTGCGTTTTTTCAACAACGTGCCGATTCACGTATTGAAGGAAATGTTCTTCACGGCACAGCCGCTCGACGCTATGCGAGCGGAGCGATTTGGCGTGATCAACCGCTTGGTAGACGGCGACAAACTGGAGTCGACGGCACTTGAAATAGCGCGCGGCATAGCGACCAAAGCGCCGTTAGCGATTCAGGCGGTGAAGGAGCAATTGCGAATCCTTGAAGACATGCAGCCGATGCCAGTTCAGGCGATGGAGCAGATCGCGGAGTTGCGTCGACGGGCGTGTGATAGCACGGATTTCAGCGAGGGGCTGGCAGCGTTTTCGGAGAGACGCGCACCGGTGTTTGAGGGGAAGTGAGGGCGCAGGTGAGACTTTTCGGGAGCGAGTAGAGCAACCAGATGTGAAGCGGTGAGCTTTTACGGGAGCACGCCGTCAGGAGAGACCCGGCAAGTTTCGACAAAAGACAATGACGACGGTTGCTAGAAAGACCGGACGGCGCGCGAAGCGCTGCTGGAAGAATGACTGCCTTGTCACGAACGCGGAGTGCGCGAGAGCACGGATTCCAGATGAGCCACTACCGTGGCTGTGCGGGGGCCCCACTTAAGAGTTAGCGGTGTGAGCCGCTTTCTTTTGCCTACTTTGCTTTGCGGCAGGCAAAGAAAAGTAGGTGCCGCCCCGCACAGGGGCAACGCTTGCAGACCACGAACAAACCAAGGAAAGGCCAACGGTTTGCAAAGAGCGTATGGATTAACCACATGGGTAGACGCGACGACGCAATCGAGTCTATAATCCCCACACCCTAACCGAGAAATGGCAGTAGCTTAAGCAAAGTTAGAAGTTTTTACCTGCAAACTAGCAGAAAATAGCACGCACGCAATTGCCGGATAAAACCCTGGCACTCACCCGGGGACCCCAACCCCACCAGGAAAAAACCTGCCCAACCGGGCAACAAAAATCCTGATCGAAGGATCTGGCACCAGTATTGCTACCAAGCTAACTGGCATCAGCCACCGAGAGCGAAAAAACCCGCCCTCGCGCCGGAGGCACCAAACAAAAACCTCCCGGCACCCTCGGTTCACCTCGCGGCCCCAAGCCTCGTCCCGAACTTCCATTCGCAGCGTCAACCACGACGCCTGTGCAGCGTGGCGCATTCCCGCACGCTGCTCGAACAAGGAGGCGCATCTTCATGATCGAACGTCCTGCCAGACTGATTGGCAGTCTTGTCGCCATCGGCATTGTCATCGCGTTGTTATGCCGCGCGATCGACCCCAACGCACTGCACCAGTACGCCCCCGACCTCGTCTACTACACGAAACGGCACCTACTGCTAGTCGGCTATTCAATGGCGCTGGCGCTGCTAGTCGGCATCCCGTCCGGAATACTGCTAAGCCGTCCCGCTTTCGCGCGCCACGCCGAACGCTTCATGCAGATCTTCAACATCGGCAACACGATCCCATCGTTAGCCGTGCTGGCGATCGCACTCGGCATCTTCGGCATCGGCGACATTCCCGCGCTGGTCGCGCTATTTCTCGCGTCGTTGCTGCCGATTACACGCAACGCCTACGAAGGCATGAAAAACGTCTCCCCCGCGCTGCGTGAAGCCGCGCGCGGCCTCGGCATGACAGGCTGGCAGTCGCTGTTGCGCGTCGAGTTGCCGAACGCGATGCCGATCATCATCGGCGGCGTGCGGACGGCGCTTGCGATCAACGTCGGCAGCGCACCGCTCGCGTATCTGATCGGCGCGGACAGCCTCGGCACGCTGATTTTCCCCGGCATTTATCTGAACAATCAGCAACAGCTTCTACTCGGCGCAGCGGCCACGGCGATTCTCGCGTTGGTGCTGGACGGCATTGTCTCGGCCGGCAGCCGCTATCTGCTTGCACGACGCGGGGTGACGGCATGATCGCTTTGTTCAAACGCGGCACGGCGCGAACCAGCCGCCTGATCGCCGCCAGCGTCATCCTGTTCACGAGCCTGCACGTAAGCGCAGCCACCCTGGTTCTCGGTGGAAAAAATTTCACTGAGCAATACGTTCTTACCGAGATCACCTCGCAGTACCTGCGCTCGAAGGGCTATACGATCGACGCACGCACCGGCCTCGGCAGCACGTTGCTGCGCAGCGCGCAGGAGAACGGCCAGGTCGACATCACGTGGGAATACACCGGCACGGCGGCGATCGTCTACAACAAGATCACCGAGAAGCTCGATCCGAAGACCATGTACGAACGCGTGAAAGCGCTCGACGCGAAACGCGGTCTCGTGTGGCTCGACTGCTCGCCGCTGAATAACACGTACGCGCTCGGCTTGCCGCAGCAGGTGGCGCAGCAAACCGGCATCCGCACGATCTCGCAACTCGCCGCGAAGCTCGCGGCCGAGCCGAACAAGAAGCACGTGTTCGCGATGGATGCCGAGTTCGCCAATCGTCCAGACGGTTTGAAGCCGCTCGAAGCCGCGTACGACATGCATTTCAGCCGCGCGGAAACCCGTCAGATGGATCCGGGCCTCGTCTACACCGCGTTGCATAACAACCAGGTGCCGATCGGTCTGATCTACACGACGGATGGCCGCGTGAAGGGCTTCAATATCGTGCCGCTCGAAGACGACCGCCACTACTTCCCCGCGTACAACGCGACGCCGGTGGTGCGCAAGACGACGCTCGACCAGAACCCGCAACTCGCGACGCAGCTCAACGCGCTCTCCGACGCACTGAACAACGACACCATGCTGGAGATGAACAAGCAGGTCGACATCGACGGCAAGTCGGTGCGTGAAGTCGCGGCGGAATTTCTGCGCACGCACAAGCTGCCCTGAGCGGAGACCTTTGATATGACTGTATTCGACTATCTATCGGCCAACTGGCCTGAATTGCTGCAGCTCACTGCGCAGCACGTGTGGCTCGTTGGCATTGCCGTGGGTTGCGCGATCGTGGTCGGCGTGCCGCTCGGCATCCTGATCAATCGTCACGAGTGGCTCGCTGCGCCGTTGCTGAGCGTCGCCACCGTGGTGCTGACCTTGCCGTCGATCGCGCTGTTCGGCCTGATGATTCCGGTGTTCTCGCGCTTCGGCCAGGGCATCGGCGCGGTGCCGGCGATCACCGCCGTGTTCCTCTATTCGCTGCTGCCGATCATGCGCAACACCTACCTCGCGCTGCGCAACGTCGACGCCGGCATCAAGGAAGCGGGCATCGGCATCGGCATGACCGTTTGGCAGCGGCTGCGGCTCGTCGATTTGCCGCTTGCCGTGCCGGTGATTCTCGGCGGCGTACGCACGGCCGTGGTGATGAACATCGGCGTGATGACGATCGCCGCGGTGATCGGCGCGGGCGGCCTCGGCACGCTGATCATCCGCGCGATCGGCCAAAGCAACATGATGAAACTGTTGGTGGGCGCGGTGCTCGTGAGCTTGCTCGCGATCGTCGCCGACTTGCTGCTGCAGGCGTTGCAACGCCTGCTGACACCGAAGGGAGTGCAAAAGACATGATCGAACTCGATAAACTGACCAAGACGTTTACGCAGAAGGACGGCCAGCAGGTCAAGGCCGTCGACTCGGTCAGCCTCACGGTGGGCGAAGGCGAAATCTGCGTCTTTCTCGGCCCGTCGGGATGCGGCAAGACCACCACGCTCAAGATGATCAACCGTCTGATTGCGCCGACGTCGGGCCGCGTGCTGATCAACGGCGAGGACACCTCGGGCCTGAACGAAGTCGAACTGCGCCGGCATATCGGCTATGTGATCCAGCAGATCGGCCTGTTCCCGAACATGACGATCGAAGAGAACATCACGGTCGTGCCGCGTCTGCTCGGCTGGGACAAGAAGCGTTGTCGCGAACGCGCCACCGAGTTGATGTCGATGGTGGCGCTCGATCCGAAGCAGTATCTGAAGCGCTATCCGCGTGAACTGTCGGGCGGGCAGCAGCAGCGTATCGGCGTGATTCGCGCATTGGCCGCCGATCCGCCGGTGCTGTTGATGGACGAGCCGTTCGGCGCGGTCGATCCGATCAATCGCGAATCGATCCAGAACGAGTTCTTCCAGATGCAACGTCAGTTGAACAAGACGGTGATCATGGTGAGCCACGACATCGATGAAGCGATCAAGCTCGGCGATCGTGTCGCCGTGTTCCGGCGCGGTCAGCTGGTGCAATACGATCATCCGGATACGTTGCTGGCGCATCCGCACGATGAGTTCGTCGGCGCGTTCGTGGGGCAGGACAGCACGTTGAAGCGTCTGTTGCTGGTGAAAGCCGGCGACGCCGCGACGCAACCGGAAACCGCGCGCGCCGAGTTGCCGATTGCCAGCGCGTTCCAGATGATGGACGACAGCGACAGCCGCTATCTGACTATCGTCGACGATCAGCAGCAGGCGCTCGGCTACGTGACGCGTCGTGCGGCGCGCGCGGGGCAGGGCGTGTGCGGCGATCATCTGACGGCGTTCAAGGCGACGGTCCATGCGGACGAGCATCTGCGCATCGTGCTGTCGAAGATGTACCAGTTCAATTCGTCGTGGATGCCGGTGCTGGATGCGGACGGTCGTTATGTCGGCGAAGTCACACAAGACTCGATCGCGGATTATCTGAGCTCGGGGCGCTCGCGTCGGCAGACGGGGCAGCCGGCGATCGTGTCGCCGGCGGTGGCCGCGGCGGAAGCGGCTGCAGGGTATGCGGTGACGGGGGCGCAGGGTTAAAGCCGGGAGCCCGGTCAGTTGCTCGACATCTGGTTCGTCGCCCACGCCGATCTCTACAGGATCGCGTGGGCGTCGCGCCGATTTCTGTCACAGCGCCCAAGCACTCAACCCCAAAAATTAACCCACCACCCTCTCGCATTGCC
Source organism: Burkholderia sp. 9120 (assembly GCF_000745015.1). Taxonomy (NCBI): domain Bacteria; kingdom Pseudomonadati; phylum Pseudomonadota; class Betaproteobacteria; order Burkholderiales; family Burkholderiaceae; genus Burkholderia; species Burkholderia sp. 9120. The sequence continues at coordinate 6,148,355 of NZ_JQNA01000002.1, forward strand.
CACCCTGCGTCGAATCAACCACCGGCCACGGCGGCGAATCAACCAACCGCGTCGCAACCGTCCTAACCACGCCCGGCGCCTTTTCAAACACTTCCGCAAGCCAGTCGACAAACGCACGCACGCGCGGCGAAATCTGCCGGCTTTTCACATACGTCACCGACACCGCCACCGGCGCAGGTCTGCACTTAGGCAAGACTTCGATCAGCTGACCCGAGGCGAGATACGGCGCAGCGGTCGCGCGTCCCGGCTGAATCAACCCCAAGCCTTCGAGCCCGCACGTGAGATAGGTGTGCTCGTCGTCCACCTGAATGAAGCCGCTCACTTTCGCCTTGCTCGCGCGCGCCGCCACGCAGAAATCGAAGTCCATGCGCCGACCGGATTGGGCCGACAACCAGTTCACCGCGACATGGCTCGACAGATCGTCGAGATGACGCGGCTCGCCGAAGCGCGCCAGATACGCCGGGCTTGCACAGGTCACGCGATCGAGCCAGCCGAGGCGACGCACGAGCAGACGTGAATCCGGCAAGTCGCCCAACTCGATACTGCAATCCACGCTCTCGCCGGTCAGATCCAGCGCGCGATGATTCACGCCAAGCGCCAGTTCCACATGCGGATGCAGCGCATGAAACGAGGCCAGTTCGGGCACCACGACCGACGCCGCAATCACACCCGGCATCGCCACGCGCAACCGGCCTCGCAAGTTTTCCGGCTGGTTGAATAAACCCGACTCGACCTCTTCGATCGCCGCGAGAATCTGCGCGCAGCGTTCGTAGTACGCGGCGCCTTCGGTGGTCAGCGTGACCTTGCGGGTCGTGCGCACCAACAGTTGCACGCCGAGCAGCGACTCGAGCGCCTGCACGGTCGTGGTCGCGGTGGCGCGCGGAATTTCGAGCGATTCGGCAGCGCGCGTGAAGCTGCTCGTATCGACGATGCGCACGAAAATGCGCATGGCTTGCACGCGATCTATCACGATGCTTCTCCAGTTAAATGCGGCTCGGGACGCTGACGCGTCAGACCGACCGCGAGCAGCGGCGCGACGGCAAAGATGGCGAACAGCCACACGGCAGTGTGCTGAGCGCCAGGCAGCGGGGCTAATGTCGTGAGTCCCGCGCCGTTCGCGACGAGCCCCGCGAGCGCCGAGCCGACCGCCATCGCGAAGAGTTGAATCGTGGTGATCGACAGCGACGCGAGGTTTTCCTCGCCGGGCCGCGCGGCGGTGAACACGCGTGTCAGCAGATGCGGCCAGCCGATGCCCACGCCGAGTCCAACGCTCGTCAGCGCCGCGCACAGCGCCAGGGTTCCGCCGGTGCTGTCGAACAGGTCGGGCATCGGCATCAGCCAGGCGAGCGCGCCGAGTCCCAGCGCCTCGACGAGCGGCCCCGCGCGGCTCATGCGCTGCGCGACCGAAGGGGAATGTCCGGCGCTGAACATCGAACCGACCGACCAGCCCGCCGCCATCAACGCGGTTAGATAACCGGCCGCGAGCGGCGAGCGGCCGTGAATCGTCTGCAGGAAATACGGCACGAAGATCTCGCAAGTCACGCCGATGCCGAGCAGGCTCATGCATGCATAAATGCTGCCGATGCGCGTACGAATCGAGTACGAACCGCTCGGCAGCAGACGCGGGGTGTCGTCGTGACGTTCGAGTCTTGCGAGCAGCCACACGAGCCCAAGACCCGCGATCACGCCGAGCGCATTCCACACCATCTGCTCAGTCAATGCAGCGAGCGAAATCACTAGCACGGACGCGCCGAGCAACGTGGCCTTGAGCAAAGGAATCGGCGCGGCGGCTGCGCTCGACGCGCGCTTACCGTCCACCTCGCGATGCACGATCACGGCGAGCAACAGGACGGCCGGCAACAGCACCCAGAACGCGAGACGCCAATCGCCGAGTTGCGCGAAGACGCCGCCGAGCGCCGGCCCGCACAACGTGGCGACGCCCCACATGCCTGACACCAGACCCATCGCGCGAGGCCATAGACGCTCCTCGAACACGACGCGAATCAGCGCATAGCTGAGCGCGAGCAGAACCCCGCCGCCGAGCCCTTGCAGCGTGCGGCCGGCGAGCATCCACGGCATGGACGGCGCGCTCGCGCAGACCACGGTGCCCAGCGTGAAGACGGCCAGCGCGCTGAAATACGCGGAACGTGCGCCGAGTACGGCAAGCAGACGCATCGACAGCACCGACCCCAGGATCGATGCGACGACGAACAGCGTGGTGTTCCACGCATACAGTTCGAGCCCGCCGATGTCATGCACGACCGACGGCAGAATCGTCGTCGCGACATGCACGTTGGTGGCATGCAGCGCGACGCCGCCTGCGAGTCCCAAGGCCCGCCAACCATTACTCCCGGTGAGCAGATCGCTCCATGCCGGCGCGTTCGATTGCGGATTTTTCATATCGTGGACAGCCGTTCGTGGTTGACTTATTATGCAAGGATTGACTTGGATAATAATGTGGCCCGATGAGATATGCAAATGAAAGCTTGGATAATTCGCCTGGCGCTGCGGCCACTGTGACGAACGCGGCGCCGGTGGATCGCATCCTCAATCTGTTGAAGACGCAGGGGCCGTTGTCTACTGCGTCGATTGCAGGCGAGCTCGGCATTACCGTCGAGGCGGCGCGTCAGCAGATTCAGAAGCTGCTGGGTGGCGGGCTGATCGAAGGGCGTCAGGCGTCGCAGGCGGGACCGGGGCGGCCGAGTCAAAGCTGGGCGCTGACCGAGGTGGGCCACGCGCGCTTTCCGGATACGCATCCGCAATTGACGGTGCAATTGCTCGGTTCGATTCGCCAGTTGTTCGGCGAAGCCGGGCTCGACAAGCTGATCGATCAGCGTTCGGTCGAAACGCGCGCGAATTATCTGGCGGCGTTGAAGCCCATGAAAGGACTCAAGGCGCGACTCACGAAGCTGGCGGAAATTCGCAGCGCCGAAGGCTACATGGCCGAGTTGCAGAAAGACGGACGCGACTGGCTGCTGCTTGAAAACCACTGCCCGATCTGCGCGGCGGCGCGGACTTGCCAGGGCTTCTGTCGTGCCGAGTTGCAGCTCTTCGCGGAGATCGTCGGCGAGGAGGGCGTGATTGCACGCGAGGAGCATGTGCTGGCCGGCGCGCGGCGATGTGCGTATCGCATTACGCCGGGCAGGCAATGAGCTAGATCGGGTTCGCCCCGATCACGAATAGACGCGAACGCGCGATCGGTATATAACAAGGTGCAAGGATGGCTTGTTCACCGAGGCATCAACAAACAGTTACCCGTCAACAGGAGCGAAGTTTCATCATGACGCAAGACGTTTCGCCAAAGCCGCCCATGGGCGATCGGCCCGACCTGGAACACCTCGACGCAGCGCTCAGTCACGTGGATCAGCAGGTCTCTTCCGGCAGCATTGCATCGGGCGCCGCGAAAGGCATTCTGTATAGCCTGATCGAAACGCTCGGCGCGTTTGTCGGCGATCCGGATCTGCCGGAACACGCGCGTTCGGGTTACGAAGGGCTGCTGGAAACCGCGCGCGAATTACGCGCCAGGCTGGATCACTGAAACGAACGCGTCGCTGGATCTCGGCGACTCATCGGCCCACGAAAAAAGGCGCACTGTAAAAAACAGTGCGCCTTTTTTTCTGCTCTCGTCACGCTTCCACGCTATCGCCGACGTCTAACGCCGCAAGCCATTCCGGCGGCGCCGACGTGAACGCCAATTGCGGCGTGCCATGCCACTCCGCGCAACGTTGCAACGCACGGCGCAGATCGCCGGCAAGCCGGGCGCTCAATCGCACGCCGGGTTCGATATGCAGCGACTTCAGTTCGAACACACCCTGGGTACGGTGCGCTTTCGCATCCACGCGGCCGACCAGACGGCCACGGCTCAGCAGCGGCAACACGAAATAGCCGTATTTGCGCTTCGCCGCCGGCGTATAGCACTCGATCGCGTAGTCGAAATCGAATAGCGCAGCGGCGCGCTTGCGGTCCCACACCACCGGATCGAACGGCGACAGCACGGTCGTCACGGTCGACGCGAGCTTGCCGTTTGCCGCGTCGTCAAGCATCGCCGCGTAGTCGCGATGAACGAACGTGTCCTGTTTCCAGCCTTCCACTTGCACCGGAATCAGCTCGCCCTGATCGGCGAGCGCATGCAGTTCGTCGCGATACGGGCGGCGCGGCAGACGGTAGTAATCGGCGACCCAATCGGCGCGCGCGATGCCCAGCGCGCGGCAGGTGCGGCGTAACACCTGGTCGGTGACCGTGTGGGCGGGCGGCAGATCGCGGGCGTCGTCCCAGTCGGGCAGCACGCGTTCGGTCAGATCGTAGACGCGGTGAAAATTGCGCCGCTCGGCCACCATCAACTGCCCGATCGCGAACAGCACTTCCAGGTGGCGTTTCTCCGGTTTCCAGTCCCACCAGCCGTTGCCCTTGCCGGCTTCACGCGCGAAATCCGCGGAACGTACCGGACCCGTCGCGCGGATGTGCGTGAGCAGCGCGTCGATCGCCTTGCGATGTTTTTTGTGCCACTCGGCCGCGTATTTCCAGCCCATTCCGCTCGGATCGAGCATGCGATGGCGCAGCAGGCCGTAGTCTTCGGTCGGCACGAAACAGGCCTCATGCGACCAGTATTCGAACAGCTTGCCTTCGGCGAGATGCTCGTCGAGCCATTGTTGCGGATAGGTGCCGAGCCGGCTGAACAACACGAGATAAGGGCTGCGCGCGACCACGTGGATCGTGTCGATCTGCAATTGCGCCATGCGGCGAATCGTGTCGAGCACGTCGGCTTTGACGGCCTTGCGGCGCGGCGGGGTCAGCAGGCCTTGTGCGGCCAGATGCAGCGTACGGACGGTGGAGAGCGGCAGAGTCTTCACGCGGGCGTCGATCAGTGAGTGACTGCGAAGAGAACGGACGCGAGGTCCGGCCAGGATCAGCAGTCACTACTGTAGCGTGAATACGGCAGACGAATCGGCGCGAGCGGCAGTGCTCCTCAAGCGCCCAACGCGACCGCTTCCTCCGCCGAAGCGGCCAGCAGTTGATGAATCTGCGCGACCACCGCCGCGCCTTCGCCAACCGCCGCCGCGACCCGCTTGGTCGATCCGGCGCGGGCATCGCCGATCGCATACACGCCTTCGACTGTGGTGGCGAGATCGCAGACGGATGCTCCGTCGATGTTGGTGCCGGTGAGCACGAAGCCCTTCTCGTCGAGTTCCACGCCGCAGGTGCGCAGCCAGTCGGTATTCGGATCCGCGCCGGTGAAGAGGAACAGATGCCGCGTGTCGAAGTGATCGGTGCCGTCGGGTAAAGGCTTTTTCAGGCCGACGCGCGCGAGACCGCTGTCGTCCGCATCGAGCTGCCCGATTTCCGAATGCGGATGCACGAACACGTTCGGCAGCGAGCGAATACGGTCGATCAGATAGCGCGACATGGTCGCCTCAAAGCCGCTGCGCCGGATCAGCACGTGGACCTTGGCCGCGTGCGTCGCCAGATAGACGATCGCCTGGCCGGCCGAATTGCCGCCGCCCACCAGCACGATTTCCTGGCGCTTGCACAGCTTGGCTTCGACCGGCGACGCCCAGTAGTACACGCCGCGCCCATCGAAGCGATCGAGGCCCTCCAGCGCCGGCCGCCGGTACACCGCGCCGCTGGCAATCACGATGGTGCGCGAGGTGATATGGCCGCCGCACTTGAGCTCCAGCCGATACGGCGATTCCGCGCAGTTCAGCGCCTTCACGTTGACCGGAATCGCGACGTGCGCGCCGAATTTCTGCGCCTGCACGAACGCGCGTCCCGCCAGCGCCTGCCCGGAAATCCCGGTCGGAAAACCGAGGTAGTTTTCGATCCGCGAGCTCGCGCCCGCCTGGCCGCCGGGCGCCCGGCTGTCGAGCACGATCACGGAGAGACCTTCGGAGGCCGCGTACACCGCGGTCGCGAGGCCAGCGGGCCCAGCGCCGACGATCGCCACGTCGTACACATGCGAGTCGTCGAGATCGGGCAGCAAGCCGAGGCAGGTGGCCAGTTCCGGCATGCTCGGATGACGCAGCACCGAGCCGTCCGGGCAGATCACCAGCGGCATGTCTTCTTTCTGCGCGGCGAATTGCTCGATCAGACGCAGCGCGTCTTCATCGCGTTCGTCGATCACCGAATGAGGATGGCCGTTGCGCGACAGGAAACCCTGCAACATGACGAGCCGCGCGTCGCTGCTGTTGCCGATCAGAATCGGCCCGCCCGCGCCCTTTTCGATCAGCGACACGCGCCGCAAAATCAGCGCGCGCATGATGCGCTCGCCCAGTTCGGCTTCGGCGACGATCAGCGCGCGCAACTGGTCCGGCGGAATCAGCAGCGCTTGCACCGGGCTGAGCGCCATGCCGTTGACCAGCGCCGGCCGGCCCGACAATTGACCGACTTCCGCCAGAAAATGCCCGGCGCCATGATCGGCGATCACCACTTCGCGGCCAATGCCGTCGCGCTGATACACCTTCACGCGCCCTTCCAGCACCACGAACATGCCCGGACCGGTGCGGCCGGTTTCGAACAGCAGCTCACCGGCTTCCCAGTTGCCGATCTCGCCGAAGCGGCGCAGGCGTTCGATTTCCGCGCCGGTCAGCGAGGGAAACATCTGGTGCATGCGCGTCGCCAGATTCGAAAACGGCGCGTCGGCGACGATCGCCTGCGGTTGTCCTTCAGTTTCTTGAGTCGAAACGTCTTGAGTCGAAAGCATTGAACCGCTCCTTCGGTGTTCATTGATAGATCGAACGGAGGCGAGCGGCGCGGCGCGCCCACGGCGCCTGGACGGATGCGCTGCCGCGCTACACGGCCTTCGGCGCGATGTCGTCGACCGTGATCTCGGGCGGCGGCGTGTCGGGCAGCGCCTCGACCGGCTTACCCGAGTCGCGCCAGGCTTCCATGCCGCCGCGCAACGGCAGCACGTCGGAAAAGCCGGCCTCGTTCAATTGTTTGGCCATCCATGCAGCCGAAATCTCGTTCGGGCAGGAACAGTAAATCACCAGCTTCTGATCGCGCGGATACGTGGCGACGATCTCGTCGAGTTGCCGTTCGTCCGCGAATTGCGAACCCGGAATCACGAACGGATCGAGCTTGCGCTTCTCTTGCGAACGGATGTCGAACATGACCGGTGTTTGGCCCGCCGCGACGAGCTTGGCCAGCTCATCGACCTCTATACGTGCGGACGCAAGCTTGGAAATCAACTGGCGACGGCGAATCCACCGGTAAGCCGCGTACAGCAACAGCAGCCCCACGGCCACCAGCGCGGCCGTGCGGCCGAGGCGCCCGGCCATGGCGAACAGCATGTCGATCTGCTTCGCGAACAACGCGCCGATGATCAGGCCCGTGCCCGACCACAGCGCGGCGCCGATGCTGTCGTAGGTGAGAAACGTGCGGTAGCGCGTGCCCATTGCGCCGGCCATTGGAATCGACACGATCGACAGGCCCGGCACGAATTTGGCCACCGCCAGCACGCGCACGCCCCAGCGACCGAAAAAGCGTTCGGTCTTTTTCACGCAGGTATCACGCGACAGCGACAGGCGGCAGATCGTTTTCAGCGTGTTGCCGCCGTACATACGCCCGGCGAGATACCAGACGCTGTCGCCGATCAGCGTGGCGAAGATCGACAGAATCAGAACCGGCGCCAATTGCGTCCCCACCGAACCCGGGTGCATGGCCGCCATGGCTCCGAACAGAACGAGCGACGGCATCGCCGGAACCGGCAGCCCGATGGAGGCGGCCAGCACGTTGACGAAGACGAGCGCCGGCCCATATTGCTCGACGAGATCATGTAGCATCGGCTTACATCCGCAGCCCTTTCGGGAGCGGCGCAGGTAGGGAAAGCAAAGGAGAATGCAAGGATTATGGACGTATTTTCAAGACGTGCAAACGTCAGGAAACGATGTCCTTAAATTCGTAGTTGAAAGCGGAGCGGTGATGCGCCGAAAGCTTGAAAGCGCGAATCGCCAATGCGCTGTGAACCATCTGGAAAGGGGTATCGCGCGCTCGCGTGCTTCACGCAGATACGGAAATAATGCCCGATTAACGTGAGCTGCCGTCACGCTCGAATTACATTACCGGAAAGCTTGGCCAACTTGCCATTGCGACAGGCGACAAACAACACGCGGCAGGGCGTTTTACCGCCGCTGCCGCGTGCTTGAACTTCATTGACGATGATTGTGCTGTTCGCCCGGCAGTTCGGCACCGTGCGCGCGGATCGCGGCAATCAGTTCGGCCGGCGTGATTTCGTAGCGCACTTCGCGGTGTATGCCTGGCTTGCGCTCGTCGACTTCGACCAGAAGAATGCCTTTGCCGTCTTCGGTCGATTCGAGGCGCAGCGAGCGGAGTTCGCGCGCCGTTGCGTCGTCGTATTCGGTGAGCAGGGCCATTGACCCGGAGGACCCGGTAGTGCGCATCGAAGTTGTCCTTGTTCCGTTGTGTTGATGAACCATTGTACGGGCAGGATAGCGTGCCGTCTGTCACGCCATTTCACGCCTCGCCGTTTTACCCGCCCATCTGCCAGCTTACCCGGACACCGCCGCGCGCGTTGCCTGGTGCGGCTCGCCGGGCAGTGCGTGTTGCGACGCACAGCTTGCGCAACCAGTTTAACGCGACTCTTCACTACGACGGCTGCATTTTTCGTGCCCCTGGACGGTGCAATCGTTCTCCCTCGCTGTCACGCGGGTGACGTGCGCGCCGGTTATACGGGCGGCTCCCGTATCTCCTCACCGTTCGCGATGGTTGCGCCACGGAAAGGTCGGGGCGCATCGCCAAAAAAATAGCCCGTCCATAAATGGACGGGCTGCTAAACGCCGTTGTTACTCGGGTCAGCCGGCCCGTGCAACTAGTTGGGCGCTGACGAACACATCGTGCCCCTTCAATAGTGGGCTGTCGAGGTGGGAGTAACGCCGATCTATCAGAACAATGTCGCTTCTTCCTGCGCAGCGTTGCGCTTCGGTGCGGGCGTCGAAGCAGTCGCCGCGTCCTGCGTGCGTGGCTGATGGCCGGGCGTCGCGGCGCGTTGCGCGGGCGTGGCTTCGGCGACGGTGAAGAGCCGCACGGCTTCATCCAGCACGTCGGCCTGTTCGGCGAGACGTTGTGCGGTGGCCGCCGCCTGCTCGACGAGCGCGGCGTTCTGCTGGGTCGCGCCGTCCAGATGCGAGACCGCCTGATTGACCTGGCGAATTCCTTCCGCCTGTTCGCTGCTCGCATTCGCGACTTCGACGATGATCGACGACACGCGGCTCACCGCCTCATCAATCACTCGCATCTGCGAGGTCGTGCGGGCAACGAGCTCAGTGCCCACGGCGACTTCGCTGGCGCTCGCCTCGACCACGGATTTGATTTCCTTCGACGACGCCGCGCAGCGCTGCGCCAGCATCCGCACTTCGCCCGCGACGACCGCGAACGAGCGGCCCGATTCGCCGGCGCGCGCCGCTTCGACGGCGGCATTCAGCGCGAGGATGTTGGTCTGGAACGCGATGCCGTCGATCACGCCGGTAATGTCCGCAATCCGTCGCGACGCCGCCGTGATGCCGGCCATGGTCTGCTCGACCTGGCCCGCGATCTGGCCGCCGACCGCAGCCGCCGCCTGGGCGTCCTTGGCGAGATCGAGCGCGCGCACGCTGGCGTCGGCGTTCGCTTGCACGGTGGTGGTCAGTTCTTCCATGGTGGCCGCGGTCTCTTCGAGCGAAGCCGCCTGCAATTCCGTGCGACGCGCGAGATCGACATTGCCGCTGGAGATTTCGCGCGCGTTGTCGAGCATGCCGGTGATTTGTGCGCGCACGTCGAAGACGATCGCCGCGAGATTCGCCTTCAGTTGATTCAAGGCCTGCAGCACGTCGCCGAGATCGTCGTGGCGCGCGATCTCCAGATCGGCGGTCAGGTCGCCCGCGGCGAGACGCGTCGCGAAGCCCGACATGTCGCGGATCGGCGTGGCGAGCTGGTGCGTCAGCACTTGCCACAACATCACGCTGAGCGCGGCGGTGACGCCGAACGCAATCCAGAACGGCACGGGCGGCACGCCTTGCCATGCAGCGAAACCGGTCGCCAGCAGCGCGAGCGGCGTCAGCGCATAGCCGATCGCCGCGCGCGTCGCGACCGGCAGACGCATCAGCGCCTGAATCCGGCCGAGCACGCCGGTGCGTACCACCACGCCGCGGCGCAGCTTCAGGCCGCGCGACTCGCCCGCGTTCATGCGGGCGTAGAGCGCGTCGGCGTCGCGCACGGCTTCGCGTTCCGGTTTCACGCGCACGCTCAGATAGCCGACGATCGCCCCTTTCTCGACCACCGGCGTGACGTTGGCATGGACCCAGTAATGGTCGCCGTTCTTGCGGCGGTTCTTGACGAGCGCGGTCCAGGGACGGCCGTCGCGAACGGTCGTCCACAGATCGGCGAACGCCTCGCGCGGCATGTCCGGATGGCGGATCAGGTTATGCGGCTGGCCGATCAGTTCTTCGCGGGTGAAACCCGAGACGGCGATAAAAGCCGGATTGCAGTACTGGATACGGCCGGTCAGATCGGTCGCGGAAACCAGCATTTGCGACGAAGGGAATTCGTACTCGTGCCCGGTAACAGGCTGATTGTTGCGCATGGCGTTCCTTGCTCGTGCTACCCGCAGACAGGTTGCGGTGCTTACGTGGTTGCAAGGTTTAACGGCAATTTAACGGGTTTCCTTGAGGGTTTTCCCAGTAAACCGCTCAGGTTTATGCCACCTGCAGCCGTTATTGCAGGGTTGTTCATGCATTTCGCGTAGCTGTCGATACTGTCGGACGAATGTGGCGAGCTGCTGCAAAAGCGCTACACTTCGGCCGTATAAGGCTTGCAAAACCCTGTGTCCGCCTCGTTATCGTGGCGGCCTGCCGGCTTGATTCACGCTACCTAAGCGAGTCGATGCAGAAGATCCTCGATCGTACTCAGGCGTCTCTGGCGCACGCGTTTGCTTCGCTCGAGAAAAGCGCGAAGCGTCAACAACGGGTGTACCTGGCGACGATCGCCTCGCTGATGCTGATCGTGGTCGTCTTCGCGCTCGCCCTCGCGGTGATCGGCGCGAGCAAACAACTGGACTACCTGCATACCTACGCCGCGCAGAATGCGGCGGAGTTTTCGCTGGTGCTGCATCGCGAGGAATCGTTTCTGCGCCGCACCGAGTTCACGCTCGATTTCTACCAGACCACCCCCAACGTATTGCGCGTACCTGATGCGGTCGAAGACTCGATCCGCCAGACGGGCGTGGCGCGCGGCGATGTCGAGCGGATCAACGCCGGCTTCGACGTGCTGACCGGCGAGGCGACGCGAGCCGCGTGGGGCGACGAACTGGGCACGAAACTCTGGCGCCTTTACGAAGCCGCGCAATCGACGCTGGTCACGCAGCAGGCGTTCGAACTTCGTCAACGCGCGGTGTTGCTCGGGCTGAGCGAAGACTACGCCGCGATTTTGCCTTCCGTCGTTCAGCTGTCCGCGAACGGTTCACCCGCTACGCCGCCGTTGCAAGCGGCGGCCGTGGGCACGTTGCGCGCGACCCTCCTGCACGAACTCCAGACGCGGACCGGCAAGCGGCTGCCGGGCAAGGGCGAGCGGGTCTGGCTGGGTCCGTATCGCGACCCGCTGCAAGGCATACCGGTGATCTCGGTGGTCAGTGCCTACTATGATGCGGACGGCAAGCCGGTCACGCTGATCGCGATCAGCATCCCGGTCGAGACGCTGCCGGCGCGGCTGAAGTGGCCCAACCGCGAAGGCGCGATGCTGTTGACGATGGCGGATTACCGCCTGATCGTGTCCTCGCCGCCGCTCGACGCACAGCGTGTGGCCATGCTGCAGGGCGTCGTGGCGCACACGCCGCCCGACACCAACCGCTATACCCGCGACGGGGTTATTTTCTACGAGCCGCTGACGCCCGGCTTCGGCGCGCTGGTCGGCTATGTGACGTGGCGCGGGCTGGCTTCGGCGCTTGGCTGGCAACTGGCGGTGCTCGCCGTACTCACACTGCTGATCTTGCTGGCAATCGCGCTGACCGCTCGTTTCTGGGGCTTGCGACTGTTGCGCGTCAGCTTTGTCGAGACATCGCGCGCATTGGAAAGCGAGACCATCAATCACATTCTGGTCAGCGCGACGCCGATCGGTCTGTGCATCGTCCGGCAGAGCGATCATTCGATTCTGACCGCGAATGCGTTGGCCAGAGAACTGCTGCATATCGAACCGGGCGGCGAGCGCTTGCCGTCGCATATCGTCGACGAGTTTCACGCGCCGGCGCCGGATACGCCCTCTGCCAACGCGTTTGCGGAAATCGCCGCGTTCGTCGTGCCGGCCTTGCCCACGCAGGCCGCGCAGGCCGCGCAAACGCCGCCGTTGCCGGCCGCGCATCCGGACGATCGCGCCGCCGCGCCCGGCCGGTTCCTCCAGGTCACGTATGCGCTGGCCCGCTACGACGAGCAGGACGTGCTGTTCTGCGCGATTCTCGATGTCACCGCGCAATATGAGCTCGAACAGCAATTGCGGCTCGCGCAGCAGACCTCGGAAAACATGATGCGGGCGCGCTCGAATTTCTTCGCGTCGATGAGCCACGAAATCCGTACGCCGTTGAATGCGCTGCTCGGCAATCTCGAACTCTTCGCGCGGACGCCGGGACTCGACGCCCATACCCAGCGACTCGCGACACTGGGCGTGGCGGCTAATGCGTTGCGTGGCATCGTCAACGACATCCTCGATTTTTCGAAGATCGATGCCGGCGAGATGCGGCTCGCCGCCGAGTTGTTCCGGCCCGTGGACGACCTCGAAAACATCGCGCTTTCCTATGCGCCGATGAAGGCGGACCGGCCGATCCGCTTCTACTCGCATCTGTCGCCAACCCTCGACCAGCCGCTGCGCGGCGATCGCACGTGAACTGACTAAAAACTCTCTGCAAAAACCATTCAAAGTCTATGCAAAAACTTCCTCAAAGACCAATATCCTCGCGGGTTTGATGCGCTATCGATTTGTCGAGCAAGGTGTCAAATTTTCGCTAAAGATTTGATGTTCCGATGTGGTCAATGTAAGAAATACTCAACGCAAAAAAGTCCCGAAAAGCCGGTGCCGACGTGCTTTGCCCGTCAAAAAGCAAACCAGTGTGTGTTTCTCAATCTCATGTGCTAACATCTTGGTCGAGGTCTATTGACTTCTGTTTGCCGCCGGGACCCACCCGGCAAACGGGTTGGCTGCTCGTTTAAACGGAAGGTGCGCAGTAACTATCGTTGTAACCCGTCACAGCCGCTACCAAACTCCCCCTGACCTCATCGGGCAACTCGTCCGAGCACATTCATTTCTTTCGACTTGTGGATATCGCCGCAGCTTCACTGCGTTCGCGTTATTGGGGATTCAATGCACCAGCAAAATTTTAAGGACCTTCCGTCTGCGGGAGACGCTGACCACGCTCGCACTTCAAGCGCGCTCTCGTCGCTCCAGAGCAACAGTTTTGAATCGATATCCTCCACCGATGTCGTCCATCAAAGCTCAGCACCTGACGCCGGTACCTTTATCGAGAATGGCTGCATCTTTAAGTGGGCGACATACCGACCGGAGGTAGGACCGTTTTCGGGCAACCCATTCGTCGAAGCGTTGCCTCCATTGATTGATAGCGAGGCCACTTGGAAAGTGCTTCGTCATTTGCCAAAAATGCGCAATCGCGAATTTTTCGCATCACAACTCCATCACCGCATCGAGGCTCTTCACGACATTGAGGATATTTTCGTCCCCACTGACAACCACGCGGAAGAGTTGTCGTCGGTGATGACATTGGTTCGGCGCGGATACAAATACCGAAACCCAACCGCGCCTGAGGTAATGGCACATATCTATAGAATCGCGCAGTGCACCGAACACGAGTGGAGAACCGGGTCGGCACAAAGGATGCTGCAGGCCCGCAGTCCCTCGGGAGGCGCTGCTATGGGTCGTCTGCTTTTCGGACCCACCGGCGCGGGAAAAACAACGCTTGTAAATCGGATTACACGTTACATCGGAACGATACCGCTTGTGCATACACACATCGGGGGACGCAAAACGAAGGTCGTGCAACTGCCGTTCATCTCCGTCCAATGTGAGCAGGCGTCCGACCTTAAGGCAATGGTCCGAAAAATACTGGAAAAGTTTGACGCTGTACTCGGAACCGACTATGCCCGGCTGACGCGCAGCGCTCAAACTCCTCTTTGGGCGCATTTGTCCCAACTCTACCGAGCAGCGACGTCAAACTATCTTGGGTTGTTGGTTGTTGACGACCTACAGCGTCTGAAAGCATTTGACGAAAGAACCGAGGCGACACTCCAAGCGTTCTCCACGTTCATGCAGGCTACTGGCATTCCGATTCTTAGCGTCGCCACAAATGGAGTCGAGTCGCTCCTCACCTCGCACATGCAAGAGGGGCGCAAGTTAGCCGCGCGCGGGCATCGCGAATTGTCGCTGCTTCCACTTGGCGCCGAATTTCACAAGCTTTGTTTGATGATGTGGGAATACAGGGTGAGCCACTCGAAACTGCAGATGCCCGCGTTTTTTCCCTTGGCGATTCATCACCACACGCAAGGCTTCCTACATGCTGTCTGTTTGCTCATTAGCAACGTTTTTGAGCTGATGGCGAAATTGAGCGACGAAGCCGAGATGTCGGCTGCGATGATTGATACATGTGCGGCCACCCTCATTGGATACAACCCTTCAATCAGCATCCTGCGCGAAATGGCCGCAGGTAAGAATCCAACTCAGGAACAGTACAAGCGATTTGAACATTTATTGCCGTATCGGCGAGAGAAGATTCAAGCGCTCCACGAAGCGCAGGAACTGCAGAGACTTGAGGAGCAACGGGCTGCCGGAGCTGCCCAACGGAAGGCAAAAGCCGAGGCTGCGCTCGCGAAAGTAAAAGAAGATGCAGATGCAAAAGCCAAAGGCGGCCCCGGAACTGCGAACAAGCCGAAAAAAAATATCGCTCAGAAGCACCCCCTATCGGGACCGAAGCAGAGAAAAAAAGATGTAGCACCTAAAGAAGCGCGAAAAAAGAGGGCGACGTCGAATACGACCGAATCATATTCGTACGAAGCGGCAGTCAAACGGGGGCTCGTGCGAGAGTCACTCGACGACTGAGCTGGTCGACTTCCGCTCGGCGTCGAGATTTCAGCACCCGTTTAAGCAGGTGTTCGAGGCGTCCTTCAAAGTTGACCACGAGCGACCTTCAATGTTGAATTTCTCCCGTTATAAAAATGGCCAGACAACCTCGCAAAGTAACCATTCTGAATCTTCCGCCATTTCTCCCAGGCGAAACGATTCTTGGACACTTCATTCGTATCTGCATCGAGAACTGTGTGCTGCCGCTTGATGCAGGTCGAGCGCTTTTCGGGCGTAGCATCATCACCTACCCCTGGACTTTATCCAGAGGACTAGAGCACTTTTTTGAGAAAACCGGGGGGATTCTCGGCGATTCGCAATCTATCATCGAAAATCAAACTATCTTCCCCGTAATCGCCCCTTTTCTCCCGGAGCAGCATCGGAATCGATGCATAACAGACATGAGGACTGTACCCGAGGGTAGAAGCTCAAACAACGTTTGGCGCGGAAAAACGCGCGAAGAGATGAAGTGGTGCTTCCAGTGCATCGAAGAAGATACGCGGTGCTTCGGTCACTCATATTGGCATCGAGAACATCAGTTCGCTCTAGCCACCAGATGTCTGAAACACAAGACACAGTTGTACACCGTTTGCGGAGAATGTTCGGGCTTCCTGCACAAAAGCGTCAAAACCAAGCTGCCAACGGTGGAATGCACTTGCGGAAAACCAGCAAAGCGTTATCACATCCCGGGAGCCGACGACCTTGAGGGTACTTTATCTGAGCGGATTCATGAGGTTTTTCACAATCTTCTTGCAGACCCTGTATCCGAACGTGAGTACCCCTTCATCGCGGCTGCAATGCAGGAGCGCGCGATTGAGATGGGATTGATGAACGACAAAGGGCTTCAGATGGCGGAGATGAAGCAGCACATCGATAGCCTCAACGCCCCGAATTTCTTTCGTACGTTCGCTTGGCGTCGAGAGCGTCGCTTTACCGCTATCCGCCGCCACCTTTACCACGGAACCCTCTCTCCTGAGCTGGAATTTAACGTAATCATGATATCCGTGCTGTTCGAAACGGCAGAAAATTTCCGCGATACTGTCAGGCGAAAGTCTGAAGCGTCACAGCTTTCTATCAACCTTTGGGAAAAAGTCGATGGTTGGGGCCGGGAAACGGCTGAGCTTGATACTCGCCCTAACATTCATATTGGCGCGAAAAAAGTAAGAAGCGTCCAAGCTCAAGAGCGTGACATCCGTTCTAGTGAAATAATCCAGAGAAATTACGAAAGAGAAATGCTTTCTTCGGAAAAACCGAGACGGTTGACGTATCTCATCCCTCGCGCGAGCATCTCCCTGTCTTCAATTTTCTAGTCATAGACCAGCCAAGTCAGGTTTATTTTCCGAGTGCGGCTACTGGAGCGAATCAACTCGATGCCAACAAGGCAGGATTGGCTGAGCTGCGCCGGAGTCGCGATGCGGACTTTTTGGCAACGAAGCGAATCTTCGAGACTCTGTCTGAAGGGCTGCATGCAACCGACCATAAGTGCCAAATCATCGTGCTGGAACATGCAGACGACACCATTTGGGGAACAGTGCCCAACACAGTCGAAGTCGCCAACTGGAAGGCTCGTGATGCCGGTCTAATCCCGACGTCGTGGAAGTAAGCTTCCGGAGTTCAATTTTGATACACGTCACATATCGGCGCGGTCGGCAAATCCTTGAAGGGACGTGTATCTTCACCGAAGAACGCTCGTACGGGGACAAGCGCTACATCGTGCAGCACTGCAACGACTGACCGATTTTTAGGCCTTGCGTTCGAATTCCCAGAGAGCGGATTGCTGACGGTATATCCCGTTTTTGTCCGGCGCGAAGATGTCTGGCATACGTTCCCCTTCGGTCACCATCACGCCAGGGACATTGTGTCCAAATGCTTTCCAGATGCCGGTTTCAGGGCACGTTTGCCCGGTGCGTACAGCCAGCGCCCCTGCGTCAGGCGAAACAGGC
This sequence comes from Burkholderia sp. 9120, assembly GCF_000745015.1. Lineage (NCBI taxonomy): Bacteria > Pseudomonadati > Pseudomonadota > Betaproteobacteria > Burkholderiales > Burkholderiaceae > Burkholderia > Burkholderia sp. 9120. The sequence goes on from NZ_JQNA01000002.1 coordinate 6,165,400, forward strand.
GGTATCGACGTGCGGTTTCCGCCCTCGCGCGCAAAATCGACCAGGTCTTTCGGGTAGACGATGTGGTGGCGAAGGGACGTGTCGTCCAGTTCGCGCAAGTACGCAACGGCCGCAGCCTCAATTGCCCAATAACCAAAATAGGCTCCGCCGCGTTCCGATAAGTCGAGGTGCGCGTCATGCCAAGGAACCTCCTTCATCGACGCATACCACTGCTCAAGATATGCGTTGAGGTCAGCGAGGCTCTCTTCGTCGGTATCCCCGTAAATACTGTTGATGCAATCCCTGTATGACTCGTGATACCACTGGTCGACGTCTACCCGCCCTTCCAAGCCATAAGCAAGCAGGTCTTCATACAGCGCATCCTGTGCCCGAAAGATACCGTCTTCAAGCGCGGCAATGCGTGGCAGCAGGTCGCGTCGATGGAGCAGGTGGCATAGGCCAATCAATTGCATCGCCCTTTCGTAATCGGCAAGTTCGTTGAGGAGAAACGCGGGCCACTGCCCGTCTTCGCGCGCGATGCGCTGGAGCACCGCGTACTCTTCGTAAGTCGCGACTACACTTTCCAGCTCGGGAGGCATGGACTCGATGGGCTCGCCAGCCGTGTAGCGGAGCAGCATGAGCTCAAATTGCTCCTTCGCGCGCCACGACGCCGCTATCGCCCGCTTTGTCTCTTCCGTACCATTGGCCGGGAGCGTGTGCTTCCACTCCTCGATTGATTTGATGTGGAAATCCGAGAGCCATTTGAAATACTGCTCGCTGATAAAGCGTTGTCGTTTGCGAGTCGAAAAATCTGCCATTGGTTGTGTTCCTATAACGCTTTATGCAACGACGTTTCTTTACGCCTCACTGCTTCCGCCACTTCCAATTCACGATAGTGATGCGTTGGCGGAATATCGTGTTCACCATGGTCCTGCTCCTTGCCGGTAAGCAACGCTTCTTCGTGCTTCACCGCACATGGCAGGTAAAAGGGGACATAGACGATATGTCGGGCATATCCGCCTTTCAGAATATGTATTGCCAGGCCGGTACCAACTGCTCCTTCCAGGTTCTGTGAAATCCAGTCTTCACTCATCTGGGCAACCTTTTTACCTACAGGCCTGCTTGCTGTGTTCGCCGGCGCGTTGGCCGGCGTGGTGGTTCCAGTCTTGACTGGTCCGTTGCCGCCCTTCTTCTTCCCCCCTGAAACAGGGGGCGGCGCAACGCCAGCAGCATCCACCGGCGGCTCAAGCAACTCGTCCGCTCTAGGGCGCACTGCGTCCTTGATGCGTGACGCCAGGCCAAGCTTCGGCGTCATATTCCGCTTTCCTTCCGGGTCCTTCATCGGCTTGTCGACCTTCGACGACTTCGCCTCCACGATAGCAAACGGCTTCCCTTCGTTCGTTCCCGGGTTCGCGCGCCAGACGCCATCAATACCGTGACCTCGTGGCCGCAAATCGAACAGCTTGTTCAGCTTGCCGTGGTCATTCAGCTTCCCCGGCACCTCAGCGCCCGGCTCATGCGACCATTTGCCGAGCAGCCCCTGGTCGTGCGCGTCCCACCCCTTTCCCCAACCAAGCGTCTCATAGCAATAATAGTCGGCGATGTGCTCGCCGAGGATGCCGGTGATTCCGTTTGTGATGTCGGCCACCGCGAGCTTTGCATTCACGACACCCGGACTCGACGATGCAGACGGCCGGTTGTGCCCCTCTTCGGCCTCGACACCCACCTTGCCCGGCTTCTCCGTTTCTTTACGGCGCTCGAGCGTCGTCTCTGCCGACGAGTTCGGCTGCTTTTTCTTCCAGTGAAGGAGCTTGCGCTCCAGAAACTGCGTCAGCCAGTACGGAAGGTTAGTCTCCACCCACACAAGCGCCTGCCTGAACGTAGCCTGCGCGGCGACCGGCATTTCCTTGAACAACCATGACTTCTCGATGTGCTCACGGGCACCAGTCAGCACGGTCTTGAGACCCGACGCGTCGAACAGCTTGTCGACCAGTTCCTCGGGGCTCGTGTGGACCCCTGCACGCTGCAGAACCAGCCGAAGGATGTCGAAGAGGAGCGGACCGTAGATGTCGGACTTGTGATTGACGAGACGGAACGTGCGCTTCACGCCGGCGCCAACTACCGGCACCCATCCGACCACGGCAAACACGAGGTCAATGCCTGCCTCGACTTTGACCATCTCGTCGGTACTGTCCCGACAGTTCCACACCGTCCAGACACTCTCGCTAGTGTCGTACACGTTCTGTGCGACGTAGAAAAGCGGGAACGCATTCGAAGCCATCGACAGGCCAATCTGCTCAACCGCGTCCTCAATCGCCTGTTGGTCGTTATCGCTCATTGCACGTCCGGCCGGCCAGAGAAACGGTTAAAAAGACTTGCGAGATTGTCGTGAGTGATTCCGTCATGACCCGCTGCGTGGAGTTCCTTCAGAACGTCGTCCGGCGCAAGGTCCGTTGCCGCTGGAAGCGGTGCCCGGGTGAAGGGACGTGCATCTTCACCGAAGAATGCTTTCACGGGACCAGGCGGTACATCGTGCAGCACCGCATAGCCATTCGCATCGAGCTTGCCGGACATCACCCCGCCGTTTTCGAACATCACCTTGTACGGCGCATTCGGCACAGGCTTCAGCGAATCGTCGGCGAGATTCAGTTCAAGCTTGTTGTGCAGGTCCCCCTTCGGCAACACCGGGAGGTCATAGTTACCCTGCGTAGGGCCATTGAACGAATGCTGGCTGCCTTTGACGTCAATTTTTCCAGGGGCGTGAATTTCGATGTTTCCGCCTGAGATGCGGATATAAGCACCGCCCGAAGTCAGCAGGATGTCCTGCTTCGCCGCCATTTCGATTTTCTCGGTCGCGGACAACAGCTTGACCGTTTTCTGCGTGGTCAACTCAACATTGTCATCATGGGCCCGAATCTCGACCTTGCCCTTTGCGGCAAAGAACTTCATTCCGGCATTCTGCGCAAAGAGACTGATGCTCTGCGCGACGCTCGCGATGAGCGACTTGCCGGTCGCAATATGGGCACTCTGGCCGCTCACGATATTCAATTGCTCGTCAGCGGCGATGTGGGCGGTTTGCTGCGTTGACAGCCCGATGCCGGTTGGACTGGCGAATAGCATGACGGGTTGCTTGAACGCATTCGCATTACCGCTGCCGCCACCTGCTGTCCGACCGCCCGACGTCGCACCTGAGACGCTGTCTTGCGTGGCCTTGGAAAATGTCTGCAGTGCATCGTGCCCATCCTTCAGGCTCGCAGCCTGATGCGTGGCACTGGCGTTCGACAACGCGTCGAGCACGCTATCTGCATTAGCGAGCTGTTGTTGCGCCTGCTGCACTTCGAGCTGCTGGACCGCACTTCCTGTGGCGGGGTAAGTCGAGACATACAGTCCTTTCCCAGCCCTGATGGCGCCGTAAGCATCGGACTTCAGGTCGAAGCCGCTGCCAAGATAGTTGCCTCGGGTGTTGCCCGTCTGCTCGATGAGATAGCCCAGATGCAAACACGCGTTGGTGCTCGACGAATACAGGCGGACGCGATTCTGACCGGTCGCATCGTCCATTACCATCTCGTTAAAACCGCTGCCCTGGTATTCTTTCGACCGGTAGCCTGAGAGCAGCCCATTTGAGTGCCATTGCGGCCTTGTCGCACCGTTGTATACGCGACCCGTCACAATCGGGCGGTCGCAGTCGCCCCCGACCCAGTCAATGATGACCTCTTCGCCAATGCGCGGAGTATGAACAGCACCGTATCCGCCACCGGTGTCTGAATAGGCTGCCCGCACCCAGCATGATGCTTTCTCGTCGCCATCGTTCAGCCGGTCCCAGTGCATTCGCACCTTGATGCGATTGAGCACGTCGGTGTAGACCTCCTCATTTGCCGGCCCGACCACGGTCGCCGTCTGCAGGTACATGGCAGGTCTGTGGTGCTCGAGGGGACTGTGAAACGGCACGGCGCGGCGCTGAGCTTCGATTTCGACCAGAAAGAATCCTTCGCTGCCGTCGGCATGAGGCACGACGTGCATCGTACCTGTCACGGCGTGCGCGGCGCGCTTCGCCCCAAGCTCGTGCTTTAGGCTATGCGGAAAATCCGGCGCGCGGCTGGACACCGGAAGATTGTTCTCGATGAACCAGGCCGTATCGATAATCGCGAACTGCCGGTCCTCCTCGCTACCCCGGTCGTGCTCCGGATGGTCGACCAGTTCGAACCAGCGGCCGGCATCCATCCGCCGCACCGCACCGACGCCGTAGAAACGCTTCGCGCGCGATTCCCATTCTTCCATGCGGACTTTGGAGAGCTGGTCGCCACGCTGCTGCTCGCCATATGTGTATGCGCCGGTGTATTCATACACCTCCGCCTGCTGGGGCAGGTTGCCCTGACTGTCCAGCGTGGGAACGCTCGTCCCCTTTGGATTGCCGGTAGTTGGTGGTGACTTGTAATCGAACGTACGGGTCGTCAGCGTCGTACTCTGCAGGGTGCGCGTGCCGCTCCACTGCACCAACGCGTCAGCCTCGCTGCCTGTGCCTGCACGATAGAACGACACGGTCTGCGGCGATAACGCCGGCAGCGAAACCACGCTGTCCGTGATGACAAGCCTATGAGACTTGCCATCCGTCGCCTGTTCGAAATAGCCGTACAACCCCTCGGCCTCCGTCAGACGATGAACGAAATTCCAGTCATCTTCGTACTGGACACAAAAGGAGCGCGAAGCAAGCCGCGCTTGCAGGTCAAAGCGAAAAGCGCCTTGCGCCTGCGGATGCATATTGAATACATCGGTCAGAATCTCGTCGACCGGTTTATCCTGCCAGATTCGCGCATCTTTACGGAAACGCAGGAAATGCATCCATGACGCAAATACAATTTGATAGCTGGTCAGGCCACTCTCTGAGCCCAGACGGCGTGCTGTATGGACATATCCGTGATGCGGCAAATAAGATGCATCACTCTGCTGGACCCATAAAGTGACGGGCTGCGCAATCAGCTTCTTGAGTTCAATACCATTGGATGTTGAAACGATATCGACTGTGAACTCGTATTGACGACCGAGCCGCGAGCGGGCCACAACACGCTGCGGCAACAATACATTGTTGCCAAGCGGGGTGTCCAGCTTCAAAAGCCGGTTCTGCTGAACCAGCCTGCCAGATATTGCTTTGATTATGTCCTGCGCGCCCATACCGCCTCATCTTATGGATTTACAGCGCAGACGCGCTCCGCACGATTTTACAAAACATCAGATGAAATTCACAGCGTCAAAATGTTAAACATCATGGCAGGCGACATTCGTTATCCGGAGAGACTGCCAGTCATGAATTTAACGACACCTTCCATCATTTTTCTGTCACGAAATAAATTTCGAGATTGCCGGTTTCATATAAAAAGCGCGCTAAGAGCTTGGACCCTTCGTTCTATGCAACATGAATAGAAGGCAGTCGAACTGGAACGCGTCCGAAGTACAGACTGCCGGGGAAAACGCGATTCGATATTGAACCGGTTCGTGCGGGGCGTAGTCGTGTCGCTGGAAAGATAATCACCGCAACGTCGCACGGTGCCGTGTCGGAACTCAGGCGACATCTCTCCTTCGTCTTTGATTGCGGCAAGCTCGCTGTAAAAATCTTACGGACAACGGCTACGACGTCATCACCATCATTCATAGGAATTGGTGCATGCTTGATGCGCGGGACGTTGCCGACAACAAGCCATGCAATCGCGCAACGCCAAGTCGCGTTCGCATCAAAGCGAGTGGCCGGGCGCCCATATTCGAACACAAACACCGTCAGAGTGTCGCACCCGGGTAGGGGATAGTCGCGGTACAGGTCGCACGCATTCGCGTGTGAATGGATACCGCCTGCAAGTACTAGAACGTCAACGCCGTCAGCGAGCGCAATCGGTTCACTGCGGCCGGCCCGGAGCGATGAACTCGTGATGCAGGTCCGAGGCTATTTGCAAGCGCATTTGCTCTGCCTATTAAGTCACAAATCTTACGGCGGGCCCGCTCTACATACACCCTGTCTAGTCGTAGCCAGCTATTACCTTCGCGAGCCGTCGAGCAGTGTAAGTTGCTGATTTGAAAGAATTGGCCGTATAAACCTCAAATTTTCGATTTACACGGCCAATTGGGGCCAAATCATCATCTGCTCAGCGTAGAGGTAGTCCCTCTAGCTCCGCGCCGTAAAGACCCATGCGCCGCGTTGCTTCCATCATCCTATCTAGCCCCGCCCGTTGCCGGACCTTGCTCCCTTCTTCATATGCTAGCAAGGCCGCCATTGAGAACCACCGACGGCCATCTCGCGTGCGCCGTATTGCCACCAACTTGCCGTCCGGGCCAGACCATCAAAACACTCGCGCGACACACGCAATACGAGCGCCGCTTCGTCGCTAGATAAGTATGTGGAGCCAAACGTAACGCGGCCCCGCGCACGCTTCATCTTGCGCCCTTTCATCTGACTTCCCGTTAGTCGACGTTGCTGAGTCTCGCGTCGTTGCATAGACGTGGCGCACACGTACCGCATCAAATCTACGCGGCAAATCGATGCTCATAGTAGGGCCGGTCGGCGCGTATGCGTATTGTCATCCGCATGTCGCAAAATTTTCCGGACAACGGTAACGACGTCATCACCTTTGTCGACGCGTACCTGCATCAGGTCAACCCTAGGAGAGTTGCTGGTAACCACCCCAGTATGTGCCAGCCCCCTGACAACAATCACGTCGAGCCTCGCCTCAATCATCTCGTCAGGTTTCCCTGCAGTGCTTCGGGAAACGAAAACGGTCGCAGTCTTAGCTTGACAATATGGACCGTCTGGTCGCAAATATTCTCCCCCTTGGAGTGCCTCAAGTGCTCGACGCCATACGCATTTGCGAGGGTCAATCTCGGTTACGCCGGTGCAAACAATAGGCAACTCAATCCCATGAGCGAATTCACCCGCACATATTTTCACGATAGTCCGGGAATATTCTGATGCCCAGCCTCTGGCAACAATCAGCAATTCCCGATAGCTGTCGTCGTTTGCCAGAGCCTGCAGCGGTGTAATGGCGCCCAGCGCGCCATTTGCAGAGGTCAGAAAGTGGAAGCGTGAGTTCGGTGGAGCAGGCCATAGAATTCGACTCACGTACGCCAGTCGGCGCACATTGTGTTCGGCGGCGACGTGCAACCTGGGGTAGTAAGCCTTTCCATCAACTTCAATGAAAAACACACTGCCGCTCGCGTTCAGACGCGCCAGTTGATTTGACGTGACTCCCCGCTGTCGACGAAATTCATCCTCGGGCAGGAGTTCGCCGTCGCGTATCATCTGTCGACGCGCTTGCAGTGCATCGCGCAGCATTTTTTCCAACCAGTGCGGTGTCGCGTTACGCATGATAAGGCGTGTCCTATCTCGCTGCTACGACGTAAATCTGTGATTCGTTGGGCCAGCGGACAGGACGACCATCCGTTCGCTTACATACACTACGTTTGCATAACCTTCTTCGCGAAGCTCCGGCTCGTCGGGATATCGAACTTCATATGCACGGCCCGCATAGCAGCCCCGCTGGTACGTCCACGCGGAGGTGCGTATATACACTTCCCGCACCTCATCGGATTCGTCGCTCTCTGCATATCTGTCGATAAACAAGACGATGCCGCCTGGGTCAGCATCGCGCACCATTGCAACCAGTTCGCGCTCCCTCATTGCCCTTCCAGTTCGATTATCACCATTTCGCAACGCAGCCCGACACCTCATTTGACGCCGAAAGTCTGTCTCGGCTGATTGTTGCGGTGTCAAGCGTTCAGCATGGCCACTCGAGCCAGCGCCCACCTTTCGCAATTAGCTCAATTTCGCCCCGGTCAGCATAGTGCCTGAGCGCGGTCACTGCCTTATCACGGAACGTCGGTAGTTGTTCCGGCGACTCGGCTAACGACAGCTCAATCAATAAATCGCGAGCACGCAACAGTGCGCGAGTTCTTTCCTCAGCCGTGGTCAATTCGCTCTCCTCGGATACGTCCGCCGCACCGTTCTCCCTCGCGTCGCGAAGGACCAAATGCCAAATCGCTGCTACAAACTATCGACGGAACATCGCTCAGTCGTCTTGAGGCGGCTCATCAATCGCTAGTGCTTGCCGCCAGTCAGGCACAAGGTCTGGAGTGACGTCTTTCCACCTCTTTATTTCCCAAATCCTCACCACCCGAGACCACACATATTCACCATCTCTATCATGGCCAGCGCGTCCGACAAGCTGGTAAGTGCTTCCGGTAGCAGTGGACCCAGTGCGGGTGACCGGGTCAAACACGCGAATAGGAGTGCTAACTCGACCGTCGTTGTTAACGATATCGAAGCCCACAAAATGCCGTTCACCCGTGTCGTCTCGTTCGCGAATAGACCATCTTTCGAGCACGACATGACAAGGGGCTAAGAAGTAAAGCGACATGAACGCTCCTGGTTGCGCGACACACTGATGACTTTCGACGGGTCGAACTTGGGATGGCGAGTTCGTGACGCAAATCCAACGTAAGCTGAAACTTCACCTCATTGCCTCCTCGCTCACGAGATAGCGGAGCTTGCGCTGAAACGCCACATCATCGCCAGCACGAATGGGTGATATGTATTTCCGCGCGCGTTTCAAGTCGCGGCTGCCGACTGTGGCCCGCAGCATGTCATCTTCTGTAAGCGGATTTGTCGCTTGCTCGCCTAACAAACGCAGATGCTCGAGAAGACTCACTTGAGCTTCTTCGTCAAACCCTTGTTCGATGCCGACGTCGATGCGCCTGGTTTCCGTCAGGTAAGTAAACTCAAAGTCCGGTGAGGCAATGACGATAAATGGTTCGGCGCGGCCCGACATGAAATCGAGCACTGCCGATTCTTTCGTGCTTCCCAGCGTTCTGACTACATTGACGATGCGTCGCCCGAATTCACGCGAAGAGCGCAACTCCTCGAGGTCATAGTAAAAGGGCCAATCGTTCGCTATGACAATCACAGCCCCGGAATATGATTCGAGCGTTCGCGCAAGCAGTAGTGCATCGGTTTCAAGCGTGCGAGTTGCTTGCGGCGCGCCGTCTCGCGTGGCGAGCGATGGGTGCCGACGCATTGGCGGTAAAACACCACCCACGCAGAAAAAAACGAAGACCATGCTCCCTCCGGGCTGTGCCGACTACCACGGGCTAATCCGCCGTACCTGTCAGCAAGGTTGTCTATTTAACGTGTGCGGCTACGGCACGCTCCAACTGTCCCTGCTTCACGACCCTCTCGACACCTATCGTTTTTCACGTCCGCCAAGGCAAACGGCCGCCCGCCCAACGTACGACAGACGTGACTTTTCAATTGCCGACCTGGCCGACAAGTAAGCGTTATCAATCTTTCGGAGGCGGCGGCCGCATACAATCGCTACGTTAGACAGCAAGGGCACGGATTGAGACTATTGTATCTTTATATGAGTGATACTTTCAAGCGTGCTTTTTCGAAGTAGTAGAAAAGAAATGTGAGGCAGGCCAAAGTTCGAGCATGCCAACACTCGACGAAGCAGTCGCGCTCGGACTTTCCGAGAGACTTCAGAAAATTCGAAAACGCAAAGGCCTATCGCAAGACCAACTGGCCGCGAAGGCGTCGGTATCCCGGCCCAATCTTGCCGCGCTGGAGCAAAAGCGCCGCGCTAACCTGCGCCTGACTACGTTGGTCCGCTTTGCTCAGGAACTGGACGTCGATGTTTTGGATTTCCTGTCTGACCGCCCGGAGGACGAGCAGCGTCCCGAAAAACCGGAGCCGCTTGCGCGTGTCATTGCCAACGTAAAAATCTTTCGTGCAGCGCAAGGGCTCAGCCAAGAATCGCTGTCAGTTAGAGCGAACAGGTTTCGCACGTACGTCGGACGGCTAGAAAACGGGGCGGCAAATCCCATGGTGGTGGACTTGCAGGACCTCGCCAATGTGCTCGGCGTTGCCATTCCCGAGTTGCTTCGCCCCGCTTCTCCGGAGACCCGCTAAGAACTTTTGTTCGTTTTGTCTTCACTCCAAGGCGGAAGCTGTCTCACGGTTGCCGCGTCACAATCGACAAGAATCAAGCATGTCGCAATTCACATGGCACCTAGTCGCGAATTCTAGCGAGATAAAAGCATTAATCGAAGCGAACGTCCCGCGATACCTTCCCGACAGAATTCTGACTTGGCATGACCGGCTATCGACAGATATTCGCTCCATAATGCTAGAAAGGCCCTGCCCGGATGAGGACTTGGCCGAAGCTACGTAGCTCCGGAATCGCTATCAGACAGCAAGCACCTCGAGTGCGTGCGAATTCACTTCTTCGCCGATGGTGTCGATTATGATATTGAATCTGGACGGTTCTCTACATCCGAGGAAGAAGTCGCTGCACGGTATCGCGGGTTCACTACCTTGCGACCCCTGACCGAATTCGCCGCAGGTAGCACGGTTATCGACCCACGCGCGCTTGGTGTACACGGGTATCTGAACGTCGCATCCCACCAAATAAGAGTCAACGGTCTTTCACTACAAGTCGCTGGCTTTGCTTGGATGAACCAGTTACCAATGGTGGCTACGTGTGCGTACAAGGGAGCTGGTCGATTTTTCGCCACTGTCATGCCGTGGGCTGGAGCGACAGGATTTTGAGCCTGAGGGAAATCAACGACACAGTGTTGAGATTATCGCCCGATTCCGCGCCATCGTACGATGGCATGAACCTCCATGCCGCTGCAAAAGCGCTCGAAACTGTCATTCCAAGTTGCAGACTTACGTGGATACAGGACGACGATGAGGCGACGTTCCTTGACACTCTCGTAGCAAATGTAGATTCTGGGTTTCCGATATTGGCCGAAGTCCGCGAGAGAGAACATGCAGTCGCCGTGGTCGGATACAAACTAGCCTCCGAACGCGCGATGCCGAGCTTAACCGAAAGGGTAACCTTGCGCGGCGTTATCACCGGTCTCTACGTATCAGACGACCATCATTTCCCGTATCGCTACGTCCCCTGCATCGTTTCAGAAACTGAGAAAAACGGCACCCGGCAATATCAGGTTCAACACATACGCGGTTTCGCGACGGTCTTTCCCCGAAAAAATGTCATCGACTTCGACCGCGCGAAGACCGTGCTGTCCAAGCTTGTTGTCCAATACGGGCCGTCACTTTGGACGCCGCCACGCAACGAGTCCGTCACACGCATCTTTGCCAGGTCTTGGGAAGTAATGAAGCGCCACGTGTGCTCGTCAGTCAATGGACTTCAAGTCGAGGAGCAGGAGAGGCTCAACGTCATAAGCTGGCCGCCGCACGTCTGGGTCGCCGAGATATCAAATCCGAAAAACGCTCTTGGCGGCGTAGCGGCAACATTCATCAGCGCCGCAGGAACTTACGACGTAAGTTTTTCGCTCTGCTTCAGCAGTCACTCAGTCATTGTAAATAGCGCTGGCGTAAACTTTATCCTCGGTCGCAATGGTCTCGGTAAGCCTCATACAACGGTCCTGACTGCGGTAACTACACTAACCGCATACAGCTAACCGGAGACAAAAAATGGAACCCGAAAACGCCTCAGAGAACGTTCTCGACGAAAGAAATATGCGGGCGTTTTTTGAGGAACTCGAGCGCCTGCGCCACCAGTTGGTGGCGCAGCAGAAGGCTGACGAGAAAGCAGCGGAAGAGCATGGGTTGCACTCTCCAAAAATGTGGCGGTAGGCGGCGTTTGAGGGGCGCCGAGACTATCCGATGAGTTCGGGGCGCGACAGTCTCGACAAGTCCACCGCAACCGGCCTCCCGGCGCTGGCTATACGGGTTAGCGTCGTCTCACGACGCGCTCCGCGCAAGTACGAAAATTCTGCCTACTTGACGAACGTGAATGTTTTTGCGTATTCTAAAAAACAGGTAGGGACTCCCTGCCCGGGTAAGTTGGCACCCGTCACGCGCACGCAACGCACCAGGCAAAGCCAGACCGCCTCACCCCCCCACATTGAGTGTTGACTCCTGAACCAGGAGGGCGCTCAGGTAACGCGTGCCGCCTGACCATGCAAGCCCTCCATTGGTCAAGGACGTCTCATGTCTGACTTCGCCATCCCCTCTCTGGCCGAACAGGCCGCTATCCTCCACGCGTTTGTGGGTCGTTCCAGCTTTTCCTCTGACTCGGCACGTGCAATCGTCGAAGCGCTCGTTGACGTGCACGAGGCCCAGCTGACTTCAGCGCTTCGTCAGCGATTGCAGCTGCAACGGGTCAAGCTTGGTCACATGCAGGCTTCACAGGTCGCCGCGCAGCTCCGTGGACGTCGCGGCATGAATGACCGCCAGCAAACTCTTGCGTTCGGCGTTCAGTTCGCAGCGGTCGGTCAAGAAGGTGTGCAAGGGCAGTGTGTTGAATTCGCCGACGCCGCCCATGCTTTCTTGAACGGGGTAGCGACGTTTGCGTCGCAGCTTCATCAACCTTTTACCGCCACGCTGACGCGCAATCACCGGGCGGTGATGTGCACTTTCGGTGAAGTAATGCAGCCTGGCTACGCCATCGCACTGCTGATGCTCTCCGACGAAAGCCGTGTGTCCGAATGGATTGAGGAAATGCCGACCTTTCTCGAGGCATTGCGCCGCACTGTTGAAGAGGCGGGAAGCCCAGGCATCCTCGTTGGTTATGCGTGCGCGCGGTACGGGAATGTCGGCCACAAAAACAGCGGCGAACTCGAGATATGGCGCGGTGGTTTGCGCGTCGCCGTCGGACACGAACTTGAGGCGTACTCCGCGCTGCTCGAACGTTGGACGCCTGAGCAGGTGGGACAGGCCGTAGCGGATGGCTCAGCGATTCGGATTGGAGAAGAGTCGCTGCCAATCGTCTATGCGTTACGCGAGACCGAGCCGCTCCTTCGCGTTACCAACTACATTTCCCAGCATCCCGTGACCGAATCGCTGCTGAAGCGTGCTCAACGCTTTGCAAGGCGTGACCTCATGCATTCTCTGGTGAAGCCGGCTGCCACAATTCGCTACCCTGCCGGGAGCGGATTGCCCGAATCCGTGGTGCTCAATGAAGATGCATTGGACCGTGTGCTAGCCGAGAGGGGGATGTCTAGGGCTGGCCTAGCCGAAAAACTCGAGGTTGAGGAAGGAGAGCTGGAGTGGCGTGTGCCCATCGGGCTGTTCATCAAGGTCGCGACCTTCCTGGAGGTTGCCGACTACAACGAACTGGTCGGACGTATTCCGCAGAACGCATGGGTCGATGCGCAGTCTTCCGAGGTCCTCCAGGGACTACTGGACGCAACAGATGTCGTGAGCTTCGCACTGTCTTCCACGCTCGCCCCTGAGGACCGTGAGACGGTCGAGCAGGCCACAGAGGACCTCACGGCTGCACGTTGGACGCAACAACAGAATCGGGCGGGTGGTATTGAGGGTCTGGATGGCGCAATTCACTCCGTTGATGCCGAGGAGTTTCTGGCTCAACTGCAACATGTCGACTGCCTCGTACGCGCAGGTGTGAAGCCGTTCTTTACGCCGGTGCCCGACTATGAGGTTCCAGCCATCGGTAAGCGCCTCGTCATCGCCGTGCTTCCAACAACGCGTGTCGCTACGTAGTATTGCTGCAGACGGCCGTCTGCGATAGGCGGCCGCTTAACCACCGTGACTACTGTCGTATGCAATGAAAATGAGACTGCCGATTCGACCCGGCAGCCTCAAGCCGAATGGAACACTAGCCGGCTGTTGACTTCAACGGCAGTTTTCGCAACAACAATCGACTGAAACCCATCGCGGCGAGAACTCAGTGACGATGTGAAAAACGCTGCTCTATGCTTTGCAGCGACACGCCCGCTGGTGTCTTTCAGGAAATCAGTGACTCTGGCGACGGCTGCGTCTATTGGGCGGAAAAAACAAGTATTGAGCAGGCCACCTGAAAAGTGGCTAACGACGGGGACTCTGTGTCATGAACCAAGTGAGCGATTCAGCATCGGCGGCGGATACATCTGCGAGGCCCTTGCCGGCGTCTACAAACGCGGGCATTTTTGACATCTCCGAAGCGGACGGGGTGAACGCCTCCGAGCGGCTCTTGATGCGGCTCTGTCGACGGTCATTTCTTAGTCTTTGGTCATTCGCGAACCTGCATACCGACGAAGACATGCGTGACGGCCGTGGCAGCGCGAAGGAATTCGCTGATGTCCTGGTGGTATTCGGCAACGATGTCATTATCTTCTCTGATAAGCATGTCCCGTTTCAGGACGACAAGCCACTCGACGTCGCTTGGAAGCGCTGGTATAGACGTGCGGTGGACGCGTCTGTTCGACAGCTTTATGGTGCAATGAACTGGCTGAAGCGCTATCCAGAAAGAATCTTTCTCGACAGCAAATGTCAACGTCCGCTCCCAGTCTCGATACCTGGCATCGAAAACGCAAGATTTCATCTGATAGCGGTTACCCGTGGAAGCTTCGATGCGTGTAGCCGATATTTCCACGGAAGTCGCGGTACGCTGCAAGTTCGAACGGATGTTCATGGTCAGGACCACGGTGATAACCCATTCACAGTTGGCTTGGTGACGCCCGGGAAAACATTCGTTCATGTACTCGACGAGTTCGCGCTCGAGGTCGTGCTTCGTGAGATGGATACAGCATCGGATTTCATCTCTTACCTATGCGACCGGGAAACCTTCCTTACCTCGAATATACGCGTCGTCGCCGCTGGGGAGGAACAGCTAGTCGCCTCATATCTGCAAAATGGGAACGAGCTTGGGCGGGGCTTTCTACCTCCCTCGGCGAAGGGCAAATCACTGGATATAGCTATTTTCGATGAGTCTCACTTCGACGGGCTCATTCGACGACCTGAGTACATCGCAAAAAAGCGACTCGACCGACCCAGCTACGAATGGGATAGGTTAATCGAACAGTTCATTCAGCTCGGAGACCCAGCGCTTGTCGCGCCGCCGGGCCACACACAGGATAATCGCGAAACGGAAGAGGCTCTTCGTGTAATCGCGAGCGAATCTCGTTTCCAGAGGCGCATCCTTATAGATGTCATTCGAGGACTGCTCCTTAGGGCGCGAGAAGAAGATGGGCGCGCAGCACGTCTTTTCACGACCGAGCAAAACCCCGAACGTGTATATGTATTTCTGTCTGTGCCCAAGCGAGGTCACGAAACCTACGAGGAGTATCGACGCTACCGTATGGCGGTACTGCATGCCTACTGCAGGTGCGCCAAATTGAAGTGCCCTGACGGCAAACTCTTCATCGGCATTGCGTTCGACCATCCGAACAAAGACTATCCCGGTTCATCAGAAGACCTGTTTGTCTACGAGTGCATTGACCTCGATGACGAGACCCGTACGGAGCTAGAGCATTTCCGTGCGGAACTCGGAATTCTTGCGGATAGCTCAGAATTGAAGCGCATGCGGGCATCTGAATATCCCTATTTTGCAACGCCAAGTCGTGACTTGCAGAGCGCTGTGGCAGACCACGCTCGGCAACGCCAGGAGAAGAAGAAGAGGAACCGTGCAAAGGCGGCAAAGGCATCCCGCAGCATAAATCGGAAGCGAGGTAGGTGATATCGACTCGTCTCAGCGTAATTGGACGATGCTGCCCCTTCCAACAGACTTCCGGAAAGCTATCTGCTAGGTCAGTAACTGAGTTGCTACACGAGAAGTAGCACTCACTCAACCTTGTTCGGAGAAATGTTTCATGGCATCTGCAAAACTGGTCGTCGGAGACGTGGTCAAGCTCAAATCGGGCGGCCCGTGGCTCACTGTGACGGAAGATAAATTTAAAGCTGGCTCGAAGACCGTTGCTTGTAGCTGGTTTTCCGGCGACGACCTTCGTACGGAGGTTTTCCTTCGCGAAGCCCTAGAGTCGAAAAACTCGCCGGAGGCCGCGCCGTCTGTTGCGTAACTTGAGCACACAAGAGCTATCTGCAGGAGCTTACGACCTCACAGCTTCTGCGATGTCACTAAGTCGCGAGTTCTGTGGTCGAAGTTGCTGCTAAAACTGGGCGAGCAAACGCACGGGGCATCCCGCAAAAAATGCGAAAAGTACCAGCCGATTCAATCTGTTACGTGATTCAAATACGGCACGATTTTCCTGCAAAATTGCGATTTCTTTTTGGAGTAAATTTGCAGCGAATATTTAGAACGTTCACACGCGTATCGCGCAGATCGTGAACAACCTGCTGAGCAATGCATTCAAGTTCACGTCGTGCGGCAAGATCACGTTGAGTGGGGAGATCAACGACGACCCGCAGGGCAACCCCGTTCTCATCTGCCGGGTCGTTGATTCGGGGATCGGCATGGATCAGGCGCTGGTGGCGCGCGTTTTCAATCCGTTCGTGCAAGGCGAGGCGAGCACGTCGAGCCGCTACGGCGGCACGGGCCTCGGGCTATCGATCTGCGCGCGGCTGTGCGAGTTGATGGGCGGCCATATTTCGGTCGAAAGCGTGGCGGGCGTCGGTAGCGCATTCAGTGTCGCGATTCCGCTCGCGCTGCCGTCGGAAGAGCCGCGCGCGGGCGTCGAGCCGCCGCGCCGTGGCCATGCGCTGGTGTTGTGTCAGGAGCGCGAGTCGGGACAATTGCTTGAAACCGGCTTGCAACGGAAGGGCTGGAGCGTGCATACCGAAACGTCGATGCGCGGCGCGCAAGTGTGGCTGCGAGTGAATCGTCCGGATGTGCTGGTGGTGACCGGCGAATACGATCTCGACGCGGTGGCTGAATTGCGTGAGGCGCAGGCAATTGGGACGGTGTGGATCACGTATAGCGGGCCGCATACGCCGGCTTCGCGCGGCGACGGTATCTTCGAAGTCAGCGAATTCAGCCGCAAGGCGGTGCTGTCCGCGATCGATCTCGCGACTGGCGCCGTAAATGCGCGCGACGCCGCTGCGGCGCATCCCGTCGAGCCCGACGTCGCGTTGCCTCAGCACGTTCCTGCCGCGTTGCAGGGGCTGAGCGTACTGGTCGCTGAAGACAATCCGTTGATTCAAAGCCTGATCGTCGAGCAACTCACCACGCTGGGTTGTTTGCCGACCATCGCCGGGGACGGTCGGCAAGCGCTGGCAGCGGTTCATCAGGCTCGCTTCGACGTGCTGCTGAGCGACATTCATATGCCGGTGATGGACGGATACGCGTTGCTGGCGCGCGTGCGCAACTCGCATCCGGATCTGCCGGTGCTGGCGTTCAGCGCCGTGACCGACACACAGGACGACGCCGCGTGGCGCGAGCGCGGCTTCGCGGGGCATGTCGCCAAACCGGCGTCATTGGGTGAGCTGGAGGCGGCGTTGCTGGAGGTCGCGTCCGCGCGTCCGCAAGGAGTCGAGGAGCCGGCGGCGGAGACTGGCGCGGTCGGTGCGCCGCTGTCTTCCCTCAGTACCCTTAGTGCGGACGATAAAGCGCGCTACAACGCCATGCTCAGAACGCATCTGCAGAGCGAACTGCCGAGGCTGATGGCGATGGTCGAAGGAGAGGATCGGGAGGCGCTGGGCGGCTGGGCGCATAGCGCCGGCGGCGCGCTCCTGATCGTGCAGGAGGCGGTCTTCGCGCAGCAATGCCGCGAGCTGCAGCAGCTATGCCGCGGCAGCGAACGGTGGACGATCGAAATGGACGAGCGCGCCATCTCGTTGCACGACGAGTTGATCGACCACTTCGGCCTGGATGAACAGTCGATGCATTGAAATGGCGGCTGGCGTGGTGATGCGATGCGTTGGCCTGCGTTGGCCTGCATCGCTCCGCGTGCTTGTCTGCCGCGCGGCCTGCCCGCTGCGATTCAGCCCGGCCCCGGCCCCGGCCCCGGCCCCGGCCCCGGCCGTCTGGCGATGAAATCGATCTCGACCAGCGCGTCGCGCGCAAGCGCGGTGACGCCGATGCAGGTTCGGGCCGGCAGCGCCGTCGCGGGAAAGTAGGCACGGTAGACGGCGTTCATCGACGCATAGTCGCGCTTGAACTCGGTCAGAAAGATGCGCGCGGCGACGACGTGTTGCAGGCCGATGCCCGTACCTTGCAAAACCAGCACCAGGTTGTCCATGACGCGCTGCGTTTGCGCGACGACGCCCTCGGGTAAGGGCGCGTTGTCGTCGGTGGGCGAGGTCGGCATCTGGCCGGTCACGAAGACCCAGCCGTCGGCTTCGGTCGCGTGAGAGAAAGGGCCGACCGGCGTGGGTGCGGTCGGGATCATCCAGAAGGTAGGGGCGGAGGTCATGGGCGAGGCGGCGGTTCCGGTTGTCGACACGCTACGCTAACCGAACAAAACGTTATGCGCCGATCAAGTCGAGTCGGCCGCCGTTGCCCACGACAGGAAAGCCTTCTCCCTCAAACCAGGCCAGTCGCGTAATACACGCCAATCACGAAGAACACCGCCATCGTCTTGATCACCGTCACCGCGAAAATGTCGCGATACGACTGACGGTGCGTCAAACCCGTCACTGCCAGTAGCGTAATCACCGCGCCGTTATGCGGCAGCGTGTCCATGCCGCCGCTCGCCATGGCGACGACCCGGTGCAGCACTTCCATCGGAATATGCGCGGCCTCCGCGCCTTTGATGAACGTGTCCGACATGGCCGCCAGCGCGATGCTCATGCCGCCCGATGCCGATCCCGTGATACCCGCCAGCGAGCTCACCGACACGGCGGCATTGACGAGCGGATTAGGAATGCTCTTCAGCGCGTTGCTGACCACCAGAAAGCCCGGCAACGCGGCGATCACGCCACCAAAGCCATATTCCGACGCGGTATTCAACGAAGCCAGTAACGCGCCCGCCACCGCAGCCTTGGTGCCGATCGCAAAACGCTCGCGCACACGGCCGAACGCCGTGATCACGACCATGACGATACCAAGCAGCAGCGCGCCTTCCACGGCCCAGATCGCGACCACGCTCTTGATCGTCGTGGTGACCGGTGCATGGATGCCCGGCAGAATGTCCGGTGCCACCGTGTAAGTCGCGCCGTACCAGTTCGGAATCCAGCGGGTCAGCAGAAAGTTCGCAACGCCCACCAGCACCAGCGGCGCCACGGCCAGCAGCGGATGCGGCAGTTGTTTCGATTCGACGCGTTCCGGCTCGTTGACGAGATTCGTGCCGTAGCCTTCGCCGGTAGCCATTGCCGCGCGACGGCGCCATTCCAGATACGTCAGGCCGACCACGATGATGAACAGCGAACCGATCACGCCGAGCGCGGGCGCGGCCCACGAAGTCGTCTTGAAGAATGTGGTCGGGATGATGTTCTGGATCTGCGGCGTACCGGGCAGCGAGTCCATGGTGAACGAGAACGCGCCGAGCGCAATGGCGCCGGGCATCAAGCGCTTCGGAATATTGCTTTGACGGTACAACTCGGCGGCGAACGGATAGACCGCGAACACCACCACGAACAGCGACACGCCGCCGTAGGTGAGCAGCGCACATACCGCGACGATCACCGCATTGGCGCGCGAGCGGCCGATATAGCGAATGGCCGCGGCCACGATCGACTCCGAGAAACCGGACAGCTCGATCACCTTGCCGAACACGGCGCCGAGCAGAAAAACCGGGAAGTAGAGCTTCACGAAGCCGACCATCTTCTCCATGAAGATGCCGGTGAAGACCGGCGCGACCGCGGACGGATCGGTCAGCAGCACGGCGCCGAGCGCGGCGATCGGCGCAAACAATATGACGCTGTAGCCGCGATACGCGGCAAACATCAGGAACGCCAATGCGGCGAGGACGATGACAAAGGACATTGAGTCTCCAAAGCTTGGTTGTTCTACGTGGTCGCCGTCCCGACGACGCGACGGCACGGCCGCCCGCAAGCGCAGGTTCCGTGCCATCCGCGGCATAACGGCTAGCCCATTGATTTCGCAGGCCGAAGTTCGAAACGTGATGCGGCGGATTGTACCCAAACGTCTCTAAATCGGGACGCAATTCAGCAGAAGATACGTCAAACCGAGGTTAAACCCCTATCTGGCAGGCTTGCTGGCGATCTCTTCGATGAGATATGCTTGTCTACGAAACGAGACAAGCATAATTAGAACGATAGCCGGAGACAGCGACAACATGATGAACGACTGGGCGGGCCTTCCTGCCACGTACGGCGACGTACTTCGCCGGGCGATGGACTCGCTTTTCCGCACCTTCGAAAATTTCAGCGAAGGCACGTTCATCGTCGACGCCGAGGCGCGCGTCGTCTGGATCAACAAGCGCTACGCGGCGCGGTTCGGTTTCTCGGACCCGCAGCAGGCGATTGGCCGCGATTGCGAAGCGGTGATTCCCAATAGCCTGATGCGCGAGGTCGTGAAGACCGGCAAACCGATTCTGCTCGATATTCTGGAAACGGACCGCGAGCCGCTCGTCGTCACGCGTTTACCGCTCAAGGACGACGCCGGGAACACGGTCGGCGCCGTGGGTTTTGCGCTGTTCGACGAGTTGAAGGCGCTGACGCCGCTCTTTTCTCACTACTCGCGCGTGCAGCAGGAATTGATCGCGACGCGTCAATCGCTGGCGCAGGCGCGGCGCGCCAAATATACGTTCGGCAGTTTTGTCGGCACCAGCGCGGCCAGTCTCGAGGTGAAACGCCAGGCGCGTCGCGCGGCGCAACTCGAGTCGCCGGTGCTGTTGCTCGGTGAAACCGGCACCGGCAAGGAGTTGCTCGCGCATGCCATTCATGGCGGCTCGGCGCGCGCGAATCAGCCGCTCGTCACGGTCAACGTCGCGGCGATTCCCGATACCTTGCTCGAGGTCGAGTTCTTCGGCGCCGCGCCGGGCGCGTACACCGGCGCGGACCGTAAAGGGCGGGTCGGCAAGTTCGAACTGGCGAACGGCGGCACGCTGTTTCTCGATGAAATCGGCGATATGCCGTTGCCCTTGCAGGGCAAGCTGCTTCGCGTGTTGCAGGACAAGGAGTTCGAACCGCTGGGCTCGAACCGGATTGTTCGCGCCGACGTGCGGATCATCGCCGCGACGTCGGCCGACTTGCCCGCCCAGGTCGCGGCGGGACGCTTTCGCGCCGACCTGTTCTACCGGCTGAACGTGCTGACGATCCAGGCGCCGCCGTTGCGCGAACGCGCGTCCGACATCGAAGCGTTGGCCTACGCGATGCTCGAGGATCTGTCGACGCAAGCGCGCGGCAGCAATCACTTCGAATTGCAGGACGACGCGTTGCGGCTGCTGTGTTCCTATGGATGGCCGGGCAATGTGCGCGAGTTGCGCAATACGCTGGAGCGGGCCGTGATGCTGTCCGATAGCGAGCGGATCGATGCGCGGGCGCTCGCGCCGTTGATCGGCATGGCGCACGGCGTCGGGGTGGGCGTGGGCACGGCCGTCGGCGCGGCTTCAGCCACTCACGCGTCAGGGACGCCAGCCGGTGTCCCTGAACCCGCGTCATGGAGCGACGCGATGGCGGCGTTCGAGAAGCGCTTTCTGAGCGATGCGTTGCGTGCCAACGGTGGGCGCGTGATCGACACGGCCGCGCAAATCGGCATGGGCCGCGCCACGCTCTACAAGAAGATCGCGGCGTACGGTATCGACGCGTAACGAAACCCGCTCATATCGGGCGACGCAGCGTAATAGTCGCGTGGCACAATCGCGTGATCGAAAAACAAGACGTGATCGGGGTTTCAAATGAAACGCAGTCTCTCCTTCTTTGCGCGCCGGGCCTGCGCCATCGCGGCAGTCGGCGCCGTCGCCGTGTTGAGCGGTTGCAGCAGCAGCGCGCCGCTGTTCTTGCCGGACGGCCGCGCCACTACGCTGGTTCAATGTCCGGCCGGCTCCGACTCTTGCGCGCAGCAAGCCAACGCAAGCTGCGGCGGCGCGTTCGACGTGGTGCGCCAGTCCAGCGACAACGGCACGCTTAGCCTGATCTACGCCTGCCGCCCCAAATGACGTAGCGCCAGCGCAAAGCTGGCGCGGTCCGATCGATCCGTTGCCCGGATGCTCCGTTTGCCGACGTTCCACGAAGGCGGAGCCTCTGTCTCACAGCTTTCATTTTCGCTCGTCACACTCAACCGGCCGGGGAGTCAATTTCTCGGCATCTCGGCACCTCTGCATTAAATGCATGGTGGTCGGTAATGTTCAATCCGCGACAGGTAATCGTTTCTGCGGTCAATAATCATACGAAAACGTTAAACGCCATTTTTTCTGATTATTTTTCTTTCCACTATCGTCGTGTAATTGCAAACACCTATTTTCTCGTCTATGAACCGAGTCGGTGCGGCACCTAACGGAACGCGAAGTTTGTCGGCAGTACGCTTTTCCGTGCGCTTTGTTATTAACGCGCTACGCAGATTTTGCTGTTTTTTCTAATCACGCCGGAGTGAGTACAGAATAATTTTCCGTCAGGGTTAAGGTGGTAAGACATCAGCGGCACGCTTTATGCTTTGATGGTTGCTTCGAAATGAGTTCAATGAGTATTCCGGGGAAAAGCAATGGATCATCACCAACTCGAAAAAGATATTGAGCATCTTGAGCACGTCATCTCACACATCTCCGCCGAAGACCGCATTCCGCTGTCCTACTGGCGTGGCCGCATCGATTCGGTGTCCGGCGCGGTGCGCATGCCCGCCCAGGCCAGCCGCGTCAAACGTCTCAATGCCGTGCTCTCGGAGCTCGAGCAGCGGCAAAAAGTCTGACGCGTCACCACAGTGGACGAACGGTGTGTCACCCCCAAATCGGGTAACGTTTTCTGAAAAACGCGGTAACGGTCATTATTTCCGAATCAGTCGACGCGTTATCTTTTACCCGACTTGCGTCATGTCCGGCGTTACGATTGCACGGGTTTTCCTGTGTCGATCGTCGACGGTCGGACGACGCACGGGCGGGTGAAACATAAATGGGCGAATGCGTCCCCACTGATTCAGGATAAACATGCAACCAGCAGGACTTTCAGCGACGCGACTGACGGCGCTGACGAATGCCATGCAAGGCTACGTGGAACGCGGCGAAGTGGCGGGCGTCGTGTCGATGGTTTGGCGGCGTGGTGAAATCGGTTATTTCGAGCCATTGGGCTGGCGCGATGAAGCCGCGCAATTGCCAATGGAACGCGACACGTTATTTCGCATTGCGTCGATGACCAAGCCGGTCACAAGCGCCGCGATTCTGATGCTGATCGAAGAAGACCGCCTCGCGCTGGACACACCGATCTCGCTGTGGCTGCCCGAACTCGGCGCACCGCGCGTATTGCGCGATCTCGCCGGCCCGCTCGACGAAACCGATCCGGCCAAGGCGCCGCTCACCGTGCTCGATCTGTTGACGCATCGCGCCGGCTTCGCCTATCACTTCACCGCGACCGGGCCGCTGGCGGAAGCTTATGCAGCTGCGTTCAACGGCTTCGAAGCGCACGGCGACGCCAGCGCGTGGCTGACCCGCATCGCGGCCTTGCCGTTGATGTTCCAGCCGGGCTCGCGCTGGCACTACGGCATCGCGACGGATGTCCTCGGCGTGCTGATCGAGCGTGTGAGCGGCATGTCGCTCGGCGAGTTCTTTCGCACGCGGATTTTCGAGCCGCTCGGCATGCGCGACACCGCGTTCTGGGTGCCCGACTCGCAGCTCGCCCGACTGGCGACCGCCTATAGCGTCGAGCCGGGCACGCGGCAGCGCGTGGTCGAAGATCATCCGTCGGCAAGCCGTTGGGCGAATCCTGGACGTTTCCAGAGCGGTGGCGGCGGTCTCGTGTCGACGGCCGCCGATTATCTGCAGTTCGCGCAACTACTGCTCGGCCGCGGACGAGTCGGCGCGACGCGCTTGCTGTCGCATCGCTCGGTCGATCTGATGCGCTCGAACTTTCTCACGCGCGACCAGCGCCGCGTGCCCGCGTTCGGCCATGTGTTGTGGGCGGGGCAGGGGTTCGGGCTGGGCTTGTCGATCGTCGACGATCCGGCGCAGCAATTGCCGCTCGGCTATCGCTCGCTCGGCTCGTTCGGCTGGCCGGGCGCGTATGGCACGAGCTGGTTTGCCGATCCCGTGGAAGACCTGATCGGCCTGATGCTGATTCAGCGGCGCGGGATCGAACCGTTCCCAATGGCACTCGACTTCGAACGCCGCGTGTACGATGCGATTGACGATTGAATACGGCGGGTGCGCTCGCCAAGCCGTCAGCCCGGAAGCCTCCCTGAGCGGCCTCCCTAAGCGGGCCTCCCTATCCGGCACTTTATTCGTCTGATAGTGTCCCCGAGGGGACTTCCTCAGGGGCGTCCTGCAGTTCGTCCACCCGAAACGGAGCATCCGCCATGGCCACGTACAAGCAGTTGACTGCCCAGCTCGAAAAACTCCACAAGGAAGTTGCCGTGGCCCGCGAGAAGGAAATTGCGCAGGCCATCGTCGACATCAAGCAGCAAATCGCCGACTACGATCTGACCGCCGAAGAGCTCGGTTTTTCGAGCAAGCGTGTGCCGGGACGTAAAACGACATCGGTCGCCAAATATCGCAACCCGAAAACCGGCGAGACCTGGAGTGGCCGTGGCCGTTCTCCGGGCTGGCTGGCGGGCAAGAATCGCGAGCGCTTTCTGATCGAAAGCTGACGCCTGGCGTGCCGTGGCGCGTGCAGGGACAGCGCATCGCGCTGTCTGAAGTGATGTCGCGCGCGGTTTTTTCCGCACCGCTGGGCCGGTCCCGAAAACACTCACCTTTGACCTCGACCCGCACCGCGGACCCCGGCATTTTCCGCATGATGCATGTCGAGTTGCGTTGTTTCGGTGGGCCTGGTTTTGTCGGTTGGCGCACCTTCCAACCTGCTTGCGGCCACGCTCCCGAACTTGCCGCCAATCCTGTCGAAACCCACGCCAGCCTTGGCTGACGGGCGTTACCAGGCGATCCGAAGAATCGGTTTCCGCCGGGTTCAGCGCGGTTCGTCTCTCTTTTCAGCTTCGTGTTGCCAGTGCGTGAGCGTCGTCTCGCGCGATCACCTTTCACGGTGATTCGGGCTTCACCGTCGCAGGTCCCGAAAACACTCACCTTTGCGTTCGCCTCCGGCTGCCGCCCTTCATCGTGCTCCGCACAAACCCGGAGTTGAGTTCGCCTCATACCCCGCATCAAAACTCATCGTTACAGGGGCGAGGTTGCCGAACAGCACAATCGGTCATCTCTTTACCCCCCAACGGAATGACCATGAGCGTATCGACGGACACACAACTCTTTATCGGCGAAGGATTCGAGGGCCCGGGCGTCAACCTCGCTCACATCAACGTGCTGGTCGGCCCGCGCAACGGTCCGGCAGGACAGGCCTTCGCCACCGCATTGGCGACGCCTTCGGCGGGCCACGCGCCGTTCGTCGTGATCGTGCGTCCGGGCGTGCCGACCAAACCTCTGACGCTGTATGTGAACAAGGCGCAGATCGGCAGCGACTTCCACGGCAACGCGACATGGGGTGCTTCGCAAGCGGGCATCGCGAAGGCGGTTGCCGAGTCGCTGGAAAACGGCACGCTGCCGCCCGAAGCGGAAAACGATTGGGTGGTGGTGTCGGCGAACTGGGTCAACCCGAGCACCGACGATCTCGACGCCGTTTTCGAGAACAACTACCGCGCGTGCAAGAACGCAATCCTCGCCGCGATGAAGGGCCTGCCGCATCGCGATGAAGTTTTCGCCGCGGCGCGCGAAGTGTCGAATCCGCTTTACACGCCCAAACAACGTTGATCGTGTGGCGCGCCTCGTAGCGCAGCCTCGTACGACAGGAGACAAGCATCATGGAATACATTCGCCTCGGCCATTCCGGCCTCAAGGTTTCGCGCTTGTGCCTCGGCACGATGAACATGGGCACGCCGCAATGGAAGCCCTGGATTTTCGACGAAGCGCAAAGCGAGCCGATCGTTCGTCACGCGCTCGAAGCGGGCGTGAACTTCATCGACCTGGCAGATTTCTATTCGACCGGCGTCGGCGAAGAAGTGGTGGGCCGCATTCTGAAACGGATCGCGCGTCGCGAGGAAATCGTCGTGACGACCAAAGTCGGCTATGACATGGGCGTGTATCAGAACGCCGGCGGCCATTCGCGCAAGCACATCATGGACGGCATCGACGGTTCATTGACACGCCTCGGCATGGACTACGTCGATCTCTACATGCTGCATTTCTTCGACGTCAACACGCCGGTCGAGGAAAGCATGAGCGCGATGAACGATATCGTGCGCGCCGGCAAGGCTCGCTATATCGGCGTGTCGACCATGTACACGTGGCAGTTCGCGAAGATCATGCAGGTCTGCGAGCGCAACGGCTGGCACAAGCCGATCAACATGCAATTGCAGTTGAATCTGGCGTATCGCGAGGAAGAGCGCGAAATGATTCCGTATTGCCAGGATCAGGGCGTCGGCGTGTCGGTGTTCAGTCCGCTGGCGCGCGGGCTGCTGACCTGCGATCCGAACTCGACACGCAATCAGACCGACTTCTTCACCGCGCAGATGTATGGCGACGACGCTTCGCGCGAGATCGCCGCATCGGTGGCGCGGGTGGCCGCACGGCGTGGCGTGTCCGCCGCGCAAATCGCGCAGGCGTGGGTGCTGAATCATCACGGCGTCGCGAGCATGCTGGTCGGCGCGGATACGCCGGCGCAGTTCGATAGCGCCGTGGCCGCACTCGGCACCACGCTCTCGGCGGATGAGCTGTTCGAACTCGAACGCAATTACACGCCGTGCGACCTGATCAACGATTACACCTCGGGACGGCGTATCGCGCGTGAGCCTCGGCTCGCGCAAGGTACGTTCGTCGAGAATCTGGAGAAGGCGGCATGAACGAATTTCTGCGCACGGCGCATTACATTGGCGGCGAGTGGTACGAGAGTACCAGCACCTATGCCGTGCTGAATCCCGCGACCGGCGAGGTCGTCGCTCAGGTCGCGAAAGGCGGTGCGGAAGAAGCTGCGCAGGCGATTGCCGCGGCCGAGCGTGCGTTTCCCGCGTGGCGTGCATTGACCGCCAAAGAGCGCAGCGCGCGCGTCAAAAGCTGGGGCGAGTTGATGCTCAAAAATCGCGACGCGCTCGCCGAACTGCTGACGCTCGAGCAGGGCAAACCGCTCGCCGAAGCGCGCGGTGAAGTCGGCTACGCGGCCAGCTTCTTCGAATGGTTCGCGGAAGAAGCCAAGCGCGCCTATGGCGACGTGATCCCGAGTCCCAATCCGAACGCGAAGATCATCGTCACGCGCGAACCGGTGGGCGTGGTCGCGGCCATCACGCCGTGGAATTTCCCGCTTGCGATGATTACGCGCAAGGCAGGTCCCGCACTGGCGGCCGGTTGCACGATGGTGCTCAAGCCGTCGGAGGAAACGCCGTTGTCCGCGTTGGCGCTCGCGGTGCTGGCGCAGAAAGCCGGCATTCCGCCGGGCGTGTTCAACGTCGTTTCCGGCGACGCGGTGGCGATCGGTGGCGCGCTCACCGAATCCGACGTGGTGCGCAAGCTCTCATTCACCGGCTCGACGCGCGTCGGCAAACTGCTCGCGAAGCAGTCGGCGGATACGCTGAAGAAGCTGTCGCTCGAACTCGGCGGCAACGCGCCGTTCATCGTATTCGACGACGCCGATCTCGACGCCGCCGTGCAAGGCGCGATGGCGTCGAAATTCCGTAACACCGGGCAGACCTGCGTGTGCGTGAATCGCTTCTACGTGCAGGACGGCATTTACGACGCGTTCACGCAGGCGCTGACGAACGCGGTGCGCAAGATGCGCGTCGGGAACGCGTTGCAAGGCGAGGTCGAACAAGGTCCGCTGATCAATCAGGCGGCGTTGAGGAAGGTCGAAACGCACGTCGCCGATGCGTTGCAAAAGGGCGCGAAGATTTTGACCGGCGGCAAACCGCATGCGCTCGGCGGCACGTTCTACGAGCCGACCGTTCTCGCCGACGCCTCCAGCGCGATGCTGATCGCCGCCGAAGAAACCTTCGGTCCGGTAGCGGCGTGCTTCCGCTTCAAGACTGAAGAAGAAGCCATCCACGCGGCCAACGACACACCGTTCGGCCTGTCGGCGTATTTCTATACGCGCGACCTGGCGCGGGCGTGGCGCGTCGGCGAAGCGCTGGAAAGCGGCATGGTCGGCATCAACGAGGGGATTCTGTCGACGGAAGTCGCGCCGTTCGGTGGCGTCAAACAATCGGGCCTCGGCCGCGAAGGTTCGAAGTACGGGCTCGAGGAATACACCGAGCTGAAATACATGATGATGGGCGGCCTAGGGCGCTGAGCGGCAAATCTGCGCGTCTCGCCACGCGCCTGCCGGAAAAATGTCGCGGAAAACACGCGGCGTGACCGGTCATTCATAAACACGAAGGAGACAGCGTGAGCAATCAGGATATCCAGACGGCCACTCTCGGCCTTGCCCCTACCTTGCCGGCCGCGCCGACCCCCGCGCGCGGCCCCATTTCGCTCGACGACGTTCCGCTGAACGCCTTTCACGTCAAGATCGCCGGTTTGACGTTCGGCGCGCATTTCACGGAAGGATTCGCGCTCGGCACGATCGGCTACGCGCTGGCCGCGATGAATCGCCAGATGCCGCTCGACGCGTTCTGGATGGGCATGATCGGTAGCTCCGCGCTGATGGGGATTTTCTTCGGCAGCCTGGTATTCGGCTGGTTGTCGGACCGGCTCGGGCGCCAGAAAATTTTCCTGCTGAGTTTCCTGATCATCACCGCGGCCGCGTTTGCACAGTTCTACGTGCGCTCGCCGGCCGAATTGTGTTTGCTGCGCGTGCTGATCGGCTTCGGCATGGGCGGCGATTTCGCGGTGGGGCATGCGATTCTCGCGGAATTCTCGCCGCGCAAACATCGGGGCACCTTGCTCGGCTCATTCAGTGTGGTGTGGACGATCGGCTATGTGGTGGCGAACGTGCTCGGCATGCATTACGCCGACGCATCGCCCGATGCCTGGCGGTGGTTGCTTGCCTCCGCGGGGGTTCCCGCGCTGATCGTGCTGGTGTTGCGCTTGGGCACGCCTGAATCGCCGCGCTGGTTGCATGGCAAAGGCCGCGTCGCGGAAGCCCGCGCGGTGCTGCTCAAGCATTTCGGCGCCCACGTCACGCTCGACGGCGGCCACGACGAACACGGTCAGACGACTGGCGGCTTCGCGCGTCTGTTCAGAAAAGACCTGATTCGCCGGACGATTTTCAATTGCGCGTTTTTTGTGTGCCTCGTCATTCCATATTTCGCGATCTATACATTCCTGCCGACCATCCTGAAAGCGATCCATTTGAACAACGACTCGAGCGCGGATTTTCTGCTGAACGGATTTCTCGTGCTCGGTGCGCTGATCGGTATCTGGCTGACGATCAAATTGCCGCGCCGGGTGTTCCTGATTGGATCGTTCGCGGTGACGTGTTTGTCGCTGATCGCGCTGAGCGTGCTGCCGGAGTCGGCGACGATGGGCATGATCGTCGCGTTCGCGATCTTTACGCTGACGATGTCGGCGTTCTCCAATCTCGTCGGTGTGTTTCCACCGGAATGCTTTCCCACCGAGGTGCGCGCCTGCGGCGTGGGCCTCGCGATCGCTTGCAGCCGGCTGGGGTCGGCAGTCGGCACATTTTTGCTGCCGCTGGGCATCGTCCACCTGGGTTTTCACGCGACGATGACCGTGTTGGCGACGGTCCTGCTGATCGGCATGGTGGTGTCGATCGCGTGGGCGCCTGAGACGAAACATCTCACGCTGAACGAAGCTAGCGGCGCTTAACTCGCAGCAACGCTGAAAAAAAACCCGCCGCATCGGTAACGATGCAGCGGGTTTTTTATTTGTGGCTCGAATTCTGGCCCGAACATCCGATTCGGGCTTTTTTATCGTCGAGATTTTAGGAGAAATCTTATTTTTTCCCTTATCGAAAAACATATCAGCGAAATGCCTCAAATCCCGCGCCTTACCTATCCCAATTAATAAGAATCGTCCTAGATATTTAAGCGGCGCGAAATTTTAATATTTCTTTGCGCCTGAACGACAGGCCACTTCTTAACTCACCGGAGTAGCAAACATGAAAGCAACCCTTCCCGCCATCGCGATCGCAACCAGCAGTCTGTTGGGGCTCGCATCGTTCAGCGCGCAGGCCGCGGACGGCACGATCACCATTACCGGCACGGTGTCGGATACCACGTGCTCGATCAACGGCAAGGCATCGGGCACCTCGGCTGACAAGTCGATCACGTTGCCGTCTGTGTCGGCTGGTTCGCTGTCGACGGCGGGCAACGTTGCCGGTACGTCGAGCCCGAGCGACGTCGTGCTGACCCTGAGCGGCTGCACGGGCACCGCCACGAAGGCGATCTCCCGCTTCGAAAATGGTCCTACCGTCGACCAGACCAGCGGTTACCTCAACAACTCCGGAACGGCGACGAAAGTGCAAGTGCGTTTGCTGAACGCGCAGATGCAACCGATCAACATCACGACGAACGCGAACAACGACATCTCGACGAACGCGGCGACGATCAGCACTGGTGGCGCGAGCCTGAAGTATTTCGCGCAGTACTACGCAACGGGTAAGGCGACTGCCGGCACCGTCAGCACGTCGGTTCAATACACGATGCAGTATCAGTAAGCGAAGGCCAAAGGCGTTCGTTGACGCGAACGCCTTTTTTGACGGCTATTTTCGAGATTATTTGTTAAAGGTGATGTGATGAAGTTGCTCGGAAAAATGACGATGGGAATCGGTTTGGCCTGCGCGCTGCTCGCGGTTAGCGCACAGGCCAGCGTGACGATCGGTGGCACGCGCGTGGTGTATCCGCTGGAGCAACGCGAAGTCACGGTCAAGCTGGAAAACGACAGCCGCGGCCCGTCGCTGGTTCAGGTATGGATGGACGACGGCAATCCGGACGCAAAACCCGGTGAAATCAAGGTGCCGTTTGTGATCACGCCGCCGATCTTCCGCATGGATCCGAAGAAAGCGCAGACGCTGCGCGTGATGTATAGCGGCGAAGCGGTGCCGCAGGATCGCGAATCGATCTATTGGCTCAACGTACTCGACATTCCGCCGAAGGCCGACAGTGCGCCGGACGTCAACTCGCTGCAACTGGCGTATCGCACGCGTATCAAGGTCTTCGTGCGTCCGGCCAGGTTGCCGGGCAATCCCGAGGACGCCCCGGCGCAGTTGACCTGGAAGATCGCCACGTCGCCGGATGGCAAAAGCCAGGCGATCAGCGTCACGAATCCGACGCCGTACTACGTGTCGTTCAGCGAAGTCGATGTGGAAAGCAACGGGCATGTCTTCAAGAACGAACAGGGCGGCATGGTTGCGCCGCGCGCATCGGTGGTTCTGCCGATCGCAAAGATGAATGCTGTTGGCGCAGGCGCCAAGGTTCACTACACCGCAATCAACGACTACGGCGGCGCGCTCGACGGCGACGCGTCGCTCGGCCAATAGGCCGCAGCAGTTTGCCGGCCGGGCGGCCGCCTCCGTCCGAATTCAACCTTTTTCAAGCACGGCGTGCGTTGCATCCGCAACGCACTGGGACAACGCACGTCTGTTGCGGATATTGGAAGTCAGTCAGAACATGAAACGCTCACCGGATCATCAGTCGCAAGTTCGCGCCAGTGCGGTCACGGGTCCATTCGGCCTGAGCCCCGTCGCTACCGTCGTTATGTCGGTTTTTGCGGCGTTGGGCGGGGTCCCGTCGACGAGCGTGCAGGCATCTGAAACCAATGACGCGGACGCGGCCGTCCAGTTCGATACGACGTTTCTGCGGACCGATTCGACTCAGGGCATGGACCTCGCGCGATTCGCACGCGGCAATACGGTGTCGGCAGGCGTGTATTCGGTCGACATCTGGGTCAACGATATTCGGGTGGCGCGTCAGGACCTGCGCTTTGTCGCGGCCCGTGAAGGACAGAGCGCTCGCGCTTGCTTGAGCCGTCAAATGCTGGAAACGCTGGGTGTCGATTTTGCCAAGGTCGGCGTGAATCAGGATGCGAAGGCCGCCGACGAATGCGTCGATCTCGCGGCACTCGTGCCGGAGTCGTCGGTTGACTTTGATTTTTCGGAGCAGAAGTTGACCCTGAGCGTGCCGCAGAAATACATGCGTAACGCCGCGCGCGGCTACGTGCCGCCTGACATGTGGCAAACCGGCGTCAATGCGGGCTTCGTCAGCTACAACGCGAATACGTACCACACCGCCGGCTCGGGCATGGATTCGACGCAGAGCTATCTCGGTCTGAATGCCGGCGTGAACATTGGCGCCTGGCATGTGCGTCATCAATCTTCCGTCTCGCAGCAAAGTGGCCAGGCCACGCGTTTCGACAACATCGCGACCTACGTGCAGCACGACGTTGCCGCGCTGAAATCGCAGGTGACGCTGGGCGAGGGCTACACCACGGGCGATGTATTCGACAGCGTGCAGTTTCGCGGCGTGCAGATCGCCACCGACGATCGCATGTTGCCCGAATCGCTGCGTGGCTATGCACCGGACGTGCGCGGCACGGCGGAAACGAATGCGCGCGTGTCGATCCGGCAGAACGGCCAGGTGATCTATGAAACGAGCGTGTCGCCTGGCCCGTTCGAAATCAATGACCTGTATGCGACCGGTTATGGCGGCAACCTCGACGTGACGGTGACCGAGGCCGACGGTCGCACGAAGAGTTTCACCGTACCGTATGCGGCGGTTGCGCAGTCTTTGCGGCCGGGTACGACGCGTTTCTCGGTGACGGCCGGCCAGTTGCGCAACGCGACACTCGACACGAAGCCGAACTTTGCGCAGTTCACCCTGCAACGCGGCCTGACGAACTCGGTGACGGCGTATGGCGGCGGCGTCGCGGCAAACGGTTATGTGGCGGCCGATATCGGCGCGGCCCTTAACACGAAGTTCGGCGCATTTTCGGCGGACGTGACTGCAGCGCAGACGCAGGTGCCGAACCAGAGCAGCCAGCGCGGCGCAAGCTTGCGTATCGGCTACAGCAAGTTCATCGATCCGACCAACACGAACATTTCGGTGGCGGCTTATCGATATTCGACAGCGGGTTTCATGAATTTGTCGGATGCCTCGTCGGTGCGCGACCTCGCCACGCACGGCGGCGATATTAATTCGGTTTATCGGCAGCGCAACCGCTTTCAGCTCACCATGAACCAGAGCTTCAAGAACTACGGCACGGTGTTCCTGAGCGCATCGGCGCAGCAATACTGGAATCACGACGGCAGCGACACGTTCTATCAGGCTGGCTACACGAACAGCTACAAATACGGGACCTACAGCGTGACCGCCGGACGCACACGCAGCGCCAACGGCTCGATGTCGAACCAGTACATGGTCAGCACCACCATTCCGCTTGGCCACAGCCAGCATGCGCCGTTGCTGTCGACCAATCTGTCGAGCGGGTCGGGCAGCACGAATCTGCAGGCCAACGTCAGCGGCTCGCTGGGCGATGCCAACCAGTATTCGTATAACGCGTACGGCACGTATGGCAGCGGTAACGGCAGCAGCTCCGCCAATGCCGGCGCGAGCGGCACATACCGCGCGCCGTATGCGCAGATGACGGCGTCCGTGAGTTCGGGTTCACAGTCGAGCCAGGTGTCGGCGGGTATCAATGGTTCGGTCGTCTTGCATCCGGGCGGCGTGACGCTGTCGCAGACCGTGGGCGACACCTTCGGCATCGTCGAAGCGCCGGGTGCCGCGGGTGCGAATGTGACCAGCGCGCCGGGCGTCAAGCTCGATCGCCGTGGTTACGCAGTAGTGCCGTATCTCACGCCGTACGGCATGAATACCGTCGATATCGACCCGAAGGGCACGTCGACGGATGTCGAGTTCGAATCGACGTCGGAGCAGGCCGTGCCGCGCCTTGGGTCGGTTGTGATGCTCAAGTACAAGACCGTGACCGGCCGCGCCGCGCTGATTCGCGCGCCGCAACTGGGCGACAAGGCACTGCCGTTCGGCGCCGATGTGGTGGATGGCAAGGGGCGCACCGTGGGCGTGGTGGCGCAGGACAGCCGGATTTTCGCGCGTGGCCTCGACGATAAGGGTGCGCTGTTTGTGAAATGGGGCGCGGCAGCGTCGGAAGCGTGCCGGATCGAGTACGTGTTGCCGAAGAAGACGGGTCAGGCGGCCACCGCTTATACGTCGGTGGAAGCGCACTGTATTTCCGACGTGCAAACGAGTCAGCGCGCTGCAATTTCCGCCGACTAGCCGGCAGCGCGCACTTGGCGCGGCACGTCCTTTCCCTCCTTCCGCCCCCATGACGTGTATCATTCGTTCCCTGCGCTGTTCTGCGCTGGCGATTCCCGGATTGTCGAACGCTCGTTCGTGACCTGTTTCCGACGCGCTCGGGTTGCCACTGTGACGCGGGCCCCGGCCCAACTCCCGCAGCTCGACGCCGCCGCGCAAGGCGTGGCACGCCGGTAGCCACAAGCCGCCGGCAACCGCCCGAACCCCTATCCGTGACCGCCAGACCCGATGTCAGTCTCCGAACTCAAACGCCGCCGCACGTTCGCGGTCATTTCCCACCCGGACGCGGGTAAAACCACGCTCACCGAAAAACTGCTGCTGTTCTCGGGCGCGATTCAGATCGCCGGCACCGTGAAGGGCCGTAAGAGCAACCGCTACGCGACGTCCGATTGGATGGAAATCGAAAAGCAGCGGGGCATTTCGGTGGCCAGTTCGGTGATGCAGTTCGAGTACGGCGATGCCGTCATCAACCTGCTCGACACGCCGGGCCACGAAGACTTCTCCGAAGATACCTACCGCGTGTTGACCGCGGTCGATGCCGCCGTGATGGTGATTGACGGTGCGAACGGTGTCGAAGCGCAAACGCTGAAGCTGCTCGAAGTCTGCCGCAGCCGCAAGACGCCGATCGTCACCTTCATCAACAAGCTCGACCGCGAAGTGCGCGAGCCGCTCGAACTGCTCGACGAAATCGAGCAGCATCTGGGTGTGGCCGCCGTGCCGTTCACCTGGCCGATCGGCATGGGCAAGGAATTCCAGGGCGTCTACGACATCCAGCGCGATCAGGTCCGTTTGTTCCGCGCGGGACAGGACAAGGCGGGCGGCGAGGTTGAAACGCTGCAGGCGCTGAGCAACGAAGAAGGCGAACGCCGCTTCGGCCATAGCTGGGTCAAGGCGAAAGAAGAAATCGACCTGATCACCGGCGCATCGCCTGATTTCGACCGCGAGAAGTTTCTCGCCGGTCAGCAGTCGCCGGTACTGTTCGGCTCGGCGATCAACAACTTTGGCGTGAAGGAAATTCTCGACGCGCTGGTCGATCTGGCGCCGCCGCCGTCCATGCGCATGACGGTGCAGCGTCCGGTGCTGCCGGACGAGCCGAAGTTCACCGGCGTCGTGTTCAAGGTGCAGGCGAACATGGATCTGGCGCACCGCGACCGCGTGGCGTTTATCCGCGTGTGTTCGGGTCACTTCGAACGCGGCATGGCCGTGAAGGTGACGCGCACCAACAAGACGTTCCGCGCCAACAACGTGGTGACGTTCCTGTCGCAACGTCGTGAGACGGTGAGCGAGGCGTATCCGGGCGACATCATCGGTATTCCGAATCACGGCACGCTGAGTCTCGGCGATACGTTGACCGAAGGCGAAATGCTGCAATTCGTCGGCCTGCCGTTCTTCGCGCCGGAAATTTTCCAGACGGTGGAAGTGGTCGATCCGATGCGCGCCAAGCAGCTCGGCGAGGCGCTGAAGCAGCTCGGCGAGGAAGGCGCGATTCAGGTGTTCCGTCCGGAAGTCGGCGGCTTGATGATTCTCGGCGCGGTCGGGCAACTGCAGTTCGAAGTGGTGGCGCATCGCTTGTCGACCGAATACAAGGTCGATGTGCGGATGGCGCCGGCGCGCTACCGGATGTCACGCTGGGTGACCTGCGACGACGCCGCCGAATTGCGTCGCTTCACCGATTCGTACGCGGCGCGGATCGCCCTCGACGCGTCGGATGCGCCGACGTATCTGGCGTCGCACGTGTCGGAGATTGAAGTTGCGCAGAAGGCGTGGCCGAAGATCGTGTTCAACGAGTTGCGCGAGCATTCGGGCGCGCCGTTCAAGAAGACGATGTAAATCTATTGAAGTTAGTGCCCGGTTTCGGCTCGTGCCGGCGCCTCACCGCAAAGCAAAAGGCCCCGTCTTCTTGACGGGGCCTTTTGCTTTATTGGCTAATGTGACTATTGATAGGTCATCGTGAATATAGCCGCGGCATTGACGGTGCCTGGCGCCACGGATGCGGCACCCAAACGATAGTACTGCGCGAAAAACTGGAACGATGCATTGCCTGTGGTGCCGGAAGTCAATTGGAGTGGGCTATCCAACTTAATTGCCGAATGAGAGGCATTGAGCAATTGCACGCCTATGCCAGTCGCCGTGCCGTTCGACGCGATGACGTTCGGCAGGCTTGATGAGCCGGACGCTGACGAAAAGGTGACGGCAACTGAGACGCCAGCCTGGCAGCTTAGACCGATCGAGAACGGCGCATTTGCTGCCGTAGAACCTGCGGCTGGGAATGCGGACGCGCTCACGGGACGTAGCGCGACGGTTTGGGTGGCTGTATCGGCCGTGACCGAACAAGTGACGGGACGAATCGCGCCTGTCGTAAGGGTGAGTCTGTTCGAGCCATTGTTGAGCGGGATATTGGTGTTCAGGACACCACTGACGTACTGCGCCGACGTGATTGTGCCGCCAGTAATGCTGCCGGTCTTCACCAGTTCAACGGTGCCGGAGACATTGAAACTCCCATTGGAGGTGGTATTACCTAACGACGAATCGGCACCACAGGTCCCTGACGGATTGAGCGCGACTCCCTGGCTGTTTCGCATGCGCATACCCACTCCGGTTAGCCCTGTCGTGAAGACCCCGGGCATCCCCGGCACCGGTGTTTGGCCGGAGGCGCAGACAACGACCGGTATGTTGAATGTTGTAGAACTCGTGCATTGCCCTGACAGCGTGAAACTCTTAACGGTGCCTGGGATCGTATCGCCAGCGACAAGCGAATTGGACACGGCCACAGTCCCATAAGTAAAGGTTGCCGGCAGGCCGGTGGTGGGGCAATCCGCGTGAGCACTGGCGGTCCAGCCAAGCGCAAAAATGGCAAGCACAATAAAGCGCGCGGTGGCGCGTGTTCTACTTGCAAGAGAGAGCATCTTCGGTACCTACAGATCGGGGCTGTTGTGCGAGAAGACTTGCCCTCGTGCCTCACGTCGTGACCGATACGCGCGACAACTTTGGTCCTTGATGCCCTCTCGGCCTCACCACGGCGAGTGCCGTGACTACCCAGAATTTTGGTCCGTCCGCATCTCAAACTAAATCGGAGCATTCTTAGGTTTTTGAGAAATCGCCGCAAATATCGTGCGGAATTCTGGCCCCTTCACCCCACCTTCAACCCCTCTTCCCGCATCCACCCCGCAAACGCCTGCACATGCTCAAGCTCCGCATGACGTTGCGCCACATCTAACCAATACCCAAACGGCCCCGCCACTTCGATATCGGAAAACTGCGCGAGACTTCCATCCGCGAGTTCTTCGACGATCATGTTCCGATCGACGATCGCCAAACCCGCGCCTTTGCGCGCGGCACGAATCGCCTGTTCCAACGTCGAGAACTCGATACCGTTTTCCGCGTAATGCGCGGGCAAACCGGCCATGGCCAGCCAGTTCGGCCACAGATCCAACCGGGCATCGTTATGCAGCACATGCAGCGCGGGCATCTGTTCGAGCAGTTGATCGAGCGGTTGTCCCAGCAGGCGCGGCGCGCCGACCAGCACGTGACGCTCGATCATCAGCAATTCGGAATGGGCGTCGGGCAGCGCATGGCGGCCGAAGCGGATGTTGCAATGACAGTCGTTGGTCGGATCGGTACGGATCGACAGTTCCACGTCAGGCAGTTCCACCGCGAGCGACCCGAGCCGCGGCGAAAACCATTGCGTCGCGAACGTGGGCGGCACGGCGACCACCAGGCGGCGCCGTCCCTTCGCCGCGGTAATCTGCCGGAAACCACGCTCGATGGTGTCGAACGCTTCGGACAGGCACGGCAGGAACTGCAACCCGGCCGGCGTCAACCGAATGCCCTTGTGATCGCGCTCGAACAGTTTCGCGCCCAGCGATTCCTCGAGCAGTTTGATCTGCCGGCTCACCGCGCCTTGCGTCACGCACAGTGCCGTCGCCGCGCGATTGAAGCTCATATGGCGGGCCGTTTCTTCGAAGAAGCGCAACGCGATCAACGAGGGCAAGCGTCGCATACATCACCTTCTATTTCTTTAGTCATGCGGTGCGGGCGGGTCAGGGTGCGAGCCGCACTGCGGAATGGATGGCCGTACTGCGTACTGACCGCGCGTTGTCTCCCACGCGCCGCGCGAGCCGTGATCGGCTAGCGTCTTTTTTCAGGCGATGCCGCTTGGCATCGCTTGGGATTGTCGCATTGGCGCTGGATATTGTGCTTGGGGCGTCGGAAAAAATTCCGTGGCATGAAGATGAACATCAAGCGGAAACCGCAACTTGTCACGCGAGCGCTCGCGAAGCACCGCGCAAGCGCCCGACTTCGCCTATCCTGACGAAACGCGCGTCCGGCGATCAGGCCGCCGCGCCTTCCCACTCTACGGAGCGCCCGTGACCGTCCGCAACCTTGACGCCTTATTCCGACCCAAATCCGTCGCCGTGATCGGCGCTTCCGAGCGGCCGGGCAGCACCGGCGCGATGGTGTGGGCGCGCGTGCTGGAAGGCGGCTTCGACGGTCCGCTGTGGCCGGTCAATCCGAATCACGCGACCTTGGGCGGCCACAAGGTGATCGGCGACGTCGGCGATCTGCCGCAGGCGCCGAGCGTCGCGGTGATCTGCACGCCGCCGGCCACGTGGCCCGGCATCATCCACAAACTCGGCGGGCTGGGCACGCGGGCGGCGATTATCGTCGGCGAGGCGCGCAGCGATGACGACCGGCTCGCGTTGCGCCACGCGCTTTCGGCTGCGCGGCCGCATCTGCTGCGGATCGTCGGACCTGGCAGCCTCGGCGTGGTGTCGCCGGCGCTGCGTGCGCATCTTGGCGCGCCGTCGTGCACGGTCAAGGCGGGCGGCGTCGCGTGGGTCTCGCAGTCGAACGCGCTGACCAATGCCGTGCTCGGCTGGGCGCATGCGCGAGGGCTCGGGTTTTCGCACGCGGTCGCGCTGGGCGGCGAGGCCGATGTGGATGCGGGCGACGTCCTCGATTATCTGGCGAGCGATCCCGGCACGCGCGCCATTCTGCTCGAACTCGACAGTGTGCGGGCGGCACGCAAGTTCATGTCGGCGGCGCGCGCGGCGGCGCGCAACAAGCCGGTGCTGGCGTTGCGTTCAGGACGCGCCGATCCCGCCGATGCGCTCTACACGGCCGCGTTTCGCCGGGCCGGCATGGTGCGCGTCGACGCGCTCGACGATCTGCTCGACGAAATCGAAACGCTCGGCGTGGGCCGCGTCGCGGCAGGCGCGACGGCGACGCTGATCACCAGCGACCGGGGCCTCGCCACGCTCGCTTGCGACGCCTTCGCGGCCGCCGGCGACACGCTCGCGCCGTGGCCCGACGAAGCGTCGGAGGCGCTGCGCCAGGTGTTGCCGCACGCGGTGGGCGGCAACCCGCTGCAACTGGGCGACGACGCCCGGCCGGAGCACTTCGGCACCGCGCTCAAGTTGCTCGCGGACCATCGCAGCACCGGCACGGCATTCGTCGTGCATGCATCGACGCATGGCGCGCCGGTCGGCGAAGTCGCGCAGGCGCTGATCGCAAGCCAGCGGTTCGCGTACCGTGGCTTGCTGGCGTGCTTCTTCGGCGGCGTGGATGCCGCCACGCGCGACGCCTTGCACGCGCAGGGCATTCCGGTTCATACGACGCCGCAGCGGCTCGCCCGCGCCTTCGCTCGTCTGATCGATTACCGGATGGGACGCGAATTGCTGATGCAGACACCGGAAGGTTTGCCGGCGCAGATTCCGGCGGCGATCGAC
This sequence comes from Burkholderia sp. 9120, assembly GCF_000745015.1. Taxonomy (NCBI): domain Bacteria; kingdom Pseudomonadati; phylum Pseudomonadota; class Betaproteobacteria; order Burkholderiales; family Burkholderiaceae; genus Burkholderia; species Burkholderia sp. 9120. The sequence continues at coordinate 6,205,055 of NZ_JQNA01000002.1, forward strand.
GCCGCGCAGGCGCAAGCGCGCGCGGCGCTGACGGCCGGTGAGCGCCAACTCACCGGCGCGGCGGCGATGACCTTTCTCCGGCGTTTCGGCTTGCGGGTCGAGGCGCAACCCGATTTCGCCGAAAGCGACGCCGCACCGTCCACGCGGCCCGTCGTCGACATTGCCGTTGAACTTCACGACGACGACAACTTCGGCCCGGTCTTCCGCTTCGTCGCGCCGTCGGTGGATGGCGTATCCGAAGCGCTGCGCGTCTACGGCCTGCCACCGCTGAATCCGATGCTGGCGCGCGACATCGTCACACGTTCGCGCTATGCGCGGCTGGTGTCGCCCGAGCCGGCGCTGGCCGCGTTGACGGCGCTTTCGCAGGCAGTGTGCGACGTCAAGGAAATCGTGGGTCTGGCATTGACGCTGCGGGTTTTCAAGGAACACGTGGTGGTCGTCAACCCCACGCTAAGCATTGCCACCACGCGCAGCCGGCTCGCGATCGTGCCGTATCCGCGCCGCTTCGAAGAGACGCTCGACTGGCAAGGTTTGCAGGTGACGGTGCGGCCGATCCGTCCCGAAGACGAGGCCGCGCATCATGACTTCGTCGAAGCGATGACGCCGGAAGATTTGCGCCTGCGGTTTTTCGGCGCAGTGGGCAGTTTCGACCACTCGCAACTCGCGCGCATGACGCAGATCGACTATGACCGCGAGATGGCGCTGATCGCTACCGTCACGAGCGACGAAGGTTTCACACGCACGCTCGGCGTGGTGCGTGCGGTGGCCGATCCCGACAACGAAACGGCTGAATTCGCGGTAGCGGTGCGCTCGGACCAGAAAGGCCGGCGGCTCGGTCAGTTGCTGATGGACCGTATCATCAAATACGCGCGGGCGCGCGGTACTCACTGGCTGGTGGGCGAGGCGTTGCGGGAAAACGGTCCGATGATCGCGCTCGCCAAAGCCTGCGGTTTCACCGTCACGCCGACGGAAGACCCGAGCGTGGTCGGCTTCCGCATGGCGCTAGACGAAGTGGCCGACGCGACCGAAGCGACCAACGTCACCGCCAAGTCGGCGCAAAAAAAATAGCGTCGAGTGAGACTTGCACAGCCTCACTCGACGCTAAATCCACGACACAACCTGCTTAAGCCGGCAGCTTGGCCACGGCCTCATCGACCTGCGCACGCGTCACCGACAACTCTTCCAGCCACGCATCCGCATACACGGCGCCGGTCTCGCGCTCCAGACGCGCAATCGTCGCCGCGCAACGGTTCGCATCCTTCAGCGTGGCGATGAACGACTTCACCGATTCACCGGCCTTGAACGCGTCGAACAGGGGCACGCGAATATCGTCCGGCAGCGTACGGTTGGTCCACTGATATGGCTTGCCGTTGAACGTGAACTGCGGCGGCAGCACGCGTTCCTTCTTGGCGGCCGGAATCAGACCGAACATGCGCGCGGCGTCGCCGATCTGCTCGGCCGAAAACAGCTCGTCCGGGCTGATGTCGAATTGCTGAATAAACGTCTCGATGCTTTGCATCGCCGCAGCGCGGTCGTCGCGGCGCTTTTGCGCATGCGCGACGATGTCGCGCAGTTCGTCGGCTTCTTCGGGCGTGATCGTGAAGCTCGACTGCTTCTGCTGGAGTTCGGAAAAACGCTGGAATTCGGAATCGGTCAGAAGTTTCGCCATTGCTTATCGATGCGCGCGCATGAGCGAACCCATGCGGCTTAAATTTGAGAGGGTCGCCATTCTAAACCATGTGCGCGAGCGACCGATTTTCGACGAAGTTTCGACGCGGCACGGTTCGACGACGCCCTCTCCGGACGTCGCGCTAGCCGACGTCCTCGCGAAACATCGACAACGCTTGCACCGTCTCGCGTAGCAGTGTGGTCGCGGCTTCCAGCGTCGGCGCGACGTATTCGTCGATACGTCGCAGGTACGGGCAGGTGAGCACCGCGATCGCCTGGCCAGCCGGCCCCTGGATCGGAAACGTGACGTCGGTCACGCCGAAGGTCTGCTGGCTGTCCTTCTGCGAGAAGCCGGCCGTGCGAATCCGCTCGCAGGCCTGTTCGAGCGCGTCGCGATCAATCGTGACCTCGCCCTTCACGCGGGTGTGTTCGGCCAGCATCTGCTGACGCTGTTCGATGCTTTGAAACGCGAGCATTACGCGTCCTGAACCGGTGTCGATCAAGCCGACCCGCGAGCCGAGCCGCACCGACATGCCCCACGTGCCGGGTCCATCCACCTGGGCGATCACCAGCAGATTGCCGCGGTCGTACACCACGAGGTGACACGATTGTTCGGCAGCATCGGCGAAGCGCTGCATCAGCGGCAAGGCTTCGGCGATCAGACGGTTCATCGGCGGATGACGGTGTGCGAGTGCATACAGCTTCAGGCTCAGCGAATAGCGATCGCCGGCGGCCGAGCGCACCACGTACTGGCGCGCAACCAGACGTTCGAGCATCCGGTACATCTCGCTGGCATTGCGTCCCAGCGACTTGGTGATTTCGGCGCGCGTCAGTCCGTCTTTCTGCTCGGCGAGCAATTCCAGAATATCGAGGCCCTTGTCGAGCGCGGGGGCGCGGTATCGGTCGGCGTCGTCTTTGTCGTCTGCGTCCATGGTGAGCGAGGTTCCGTGGCTTTTTCTCATTATCTGGCGCGTGAGTGTAAGTGCGTGGTGAATCTCTAGCGAGCGGACCGATGTCCAGGGAAAACACGGGGGCATGCTGCAGTGCACTTTCCTTGACTTCGAAAAGTCCGTATATGAATAATACGTTCATTGGTGAATAGACGCACACCAATACACGATAAGAAAGCGCAGGACGAAGTGCCGGCCGCCAAGGTCCGGTCCACGCCGTTCCCACAACGCAGTGCCTTGGGGCTGGCGTCAGTGCACACGCACTAACTCCGTGCTCCGACATAGGAGACAACCATGTCGTTCGCCAAAGGGCCGCACGCGGTCCGCCGTTCGTTCCGCAGTTCGCTCTTCGCCATAGCCGCCGCGGCGTGCATCGCCAGCCTCGGCGCTGCCGGTACAGCCCAGGCCGATACCGGCAAGATCGGCCTCGATCTGCCGCTGCTCACGTCGCCGTTCTGGCAGTCGTACAACAACTATCTGCCCAAGTACGCGAAGGACTCGGGCCTCGATATCCTCGCGCCGGTCAACTCGAACGGCGATCCCGCGCAGCAGATCACCGACATGAACAACCTGCTGAACCTCGGTGCGAAGGGCATCGTGGTCGGCCCGCTGGATTCGGCGGCGATCAGCCGCGCGCTCGACGCCGCTGCGGCGAAAAACGTCCCCGTAGTGGCCGTGGACGTCGCGCCGACGCAAGGCAAAGTCGCGATGGTGGTGCGCGCCGACAATCGCGCGTATGGCGAGAAGGCGTGCAAATACATCGGCGATCACGTGAAGTCGGGCAAGGTCGTGCAGATCATGGGCGATCTGGCGTCGGTGAATGGGCGCGACCGGTCGGAAGCATTCCGCTCGTGCATGAAGGGCTATCCGGGCCTGACGGTGCTGGAAATTCCGGCGGCCTGGAAGGGCGACGTGGCGGCCACCGCGCTCGACAGTCTGCTGACCGCGAATCCCGACGTGAAGGGGATCTACATGCAAGCGGGCGGCGTGTATCTGTCGCCGACGCTGCAAACACTGCGCCGCAAACAGATGCTGTTTCCCGTGGGCGATCCGAAGCACGTCGTGATCGTCAGCAACGACGGCATCCCGCAGGAGTTTGATGCGATCCGCCGCGGCGACATCGACGCGACCGTGTCCCAGCCCGCCGATTCGTACGCGAAATACGGCCTGTTCTATATCAAGGCCGCGTTGGCGGGACAAACCTTCAAGCCGGGACCGACCGATCACGGCAGCAACATCATCCAGTTGGCGCCGGGGATTCTCGAAGACCAACTGCCCGCGCCGCTCGTGACGAAGGCGAATGTCGACGATAAAGCCTTGTGGGGCAATACCGTCAAATGAGCGGTCACATGAGCGAGCCGACAGCCTCCGTGCCGGTGGTCGAAGCGTTTGGCGTCACCAAACGCTACGGCTCGACGGCCGCGCTGAACGACGTGAGCATTCGCGTGATGCCTGGCGAGTCGCATGCACTCGTCGGGCGCAACGGCGCGGGGAAATCGACACTGGTGTCGATTCTCACCGGCCTGCGCAAGCCCGATACCGGCGAGGTACGTTTCGGCGGCGCGGCGGCGCCGTCGATTGCGGATCGCGACGCGTGGCGTGAACGCGTGGCCTGCGTCTATCAGCATTCGACGATCATCCGCGATCTGAGCGTCGCGGAGAATCTGTTCATCAACCGGCAGCCGTCGCGCGGCGGTGTGATCGACTGGCGCGCGATGCATCGCGACGCGCGCGAACTGCTCGACCACTGGAAGATCGACGTGCGCGAAGATGCGCGCGCCGGCGATCTAAGCGTGGAAGCGCGGCAACTGGTGGAAATCGCACGCGCACTGTCGTACGGCGCACGTTTCATCATTCTCGACGAACCGACCGCGCAGCTCGACGGCGACGAAATCAAGCGCCTGTTCCGGCGTATCAGCGAATTGCAGCGCGAAGGCGTGACCTTCCTGTTCATCTCTCACCATCTGCAAGAGGTGTACGAGATTTGCCAGGCCGTGACGGTGCTGCGCGACGCGCGGCATATCGTCAGCGCGCCGGTGTCCGCGTTGCCGCGCGAACAGTTGATCGAAGCGATGACGGGCGAACGCGGCGGCCTCGCCGTCGCCGATGCGGCCGCGCGCGACGCGTTGCCCGCCGATACGGCAATTGCATTGCAAGTCAAAGACCTTGCCGGTTCCGATTACGACAAGGTGTCGTTCACCGTGAAGCGCGGCGAAGTGGTCGGCCTGACCGGCGCGACGAGCAGCGGCCGCACGAGCGTCGCCGAAGCGATTGCCGGTTTGCGCGCGGCCAAACGCGGCACGATCAGCGTCGACGGCGCGGTCTTGCCGCCCGGCGATGTGCCCGCTGCGCTCGCGCATGGCATCGGCTGCGTGCCGAAGGATCGCCATCACGAAGGCCTGGTGTTGACGCAATCGGTTGCGGAAAACGCGTCGATGACGATCGCGCGTCTGCTCGGCAAATTCGGCATCGCGCCGCCCGCGAAGAAGAACGCGTTCGGCCAGAAAATGATCGACGCGCTCGGCATCGTCGCGCAAGGTCCGGAGCACATCGTGTCTGGGCTATCCGGCGGCAATCAGCAGAAAGTGGTGATGGCGCGCGCGCTTGCCACCAACCCGAACGTGCTCGTGCTGATCGACCCCACCGCGGGCGTCGACGTCAAATCGAAAGAAGCGTTGCTCTCCGTCGTGGATCGCGTGCGCGAAGAGGGCAAGGCCGTGCTGGTCGTGTCCGGCGAACTCGACGATCTGCGTACCTGTGACCGTGTGCTGGTCATGTTCCGTGGCCGTGTCGCGGCCGAATTTCCCGCGGGTTGGCAGGACCACGACCTGATCGCATCCGTTGAAGGAGTCAGTCTCCATGAAGAATAGTGTGCCCAGTCCCGCATTCAGCACCGCGCCAGCCTCAGGGTCGACGCAGGCTGTTGCCGCCGCGACGCGCGGCAAACGCGCGCGCGCCGAACTCGCGCGGCTGCGTGAACTGGCCTTGCTGCCCGCGCTCGCGTTGCTGCTCGTGATCGGCGCGTTCGTCAGCCCCAGCTTTCTGACGAAGGCGAATCTGATCAGCGTGCTGGGCGCGTCGGCGGCGCTCGCGCTGGTGGTGCTCGCGGAATCGTTGATCGTGTTGACCGGCAAATTCGATCTGTCGCTCGAGTCGACCGTGGGGATCGCGCCCGCCGTCGGCGCAATGCTGGTGATGCCGGCCGCGTCCGCGGGCTTCGGCACGCAGTGGCCGGCGGCAGTCGGCCTGCTCGCCATCGTAGCGGTGGGCGCGGTGATTGGCTTGATCAACGGCTTCCTGGTGGTGCGCTTGCGGCTGAATGCCTTCATCGTCACGCTGGCCATGCTGATCGTGCTGCGCGGCATGCTGGTCGGTGCGACCAAAGGCGGCACGCTGTTCGATATGCCGCCGTCGTTCTTCTCGCTCGCCACCACCATCGTGTTCGGCTTGCCGTTGTCCGTCTGGCTCGCGGCGGTGGCCTTCGCGATCGCCGCGTTCGTGTTGCGCTATCACCGGTTGGGCCGTGCGTTGTACGCGATCGGCGGCAATCCGGAGGCGGCGCGCGCGGCGGGGATTCGCGTGGAGCGCATCACGTGGGGCGTATTCGTGCTCGGCAGTATGCTGGCCTCGGTAGGCGGCTTGATCGTGACCGGCTACGTCGGCGCGATCAACGCGAACCAGGGCAACGGCATGATCTTCACCGTGTTCGCTGCGGCGGTGATCGGCGGTATTTCACTCGACGGCGGCAAGGGCACGATGTTCGGCGCGCTCACCGGCGTGCTGCTGCTCGGCGTCGTGCAGAACCTGCTGACGCTCGCGCAGGTGCCGTCGTTCTGGATTCAGGCCATTTACGGCGCGATCATTCTGGGCTCGCTGATGGTGGCGCGGCTCGCTAGCGGCGAAGGTCAGAACTGATGCGCACGTTATCCGGAGAACTCATTTGACCCGCCAACCCGTGCAAACCGATCCTCGTCTGATCCTGCTCAGTCCCGCCGACAACTGCCTGATCGCGGCGGCGCGTCTCGACGCAGGCACGCCGGTCGAAATAGAAGGCGAACGCGTGACGCTCGCCAAAACCATTGAACTCGGTCACAAGGTCGCACGTCATCCCCTCGCGAAAGACGACAAGGTGCTGCGCTACGGCGCGGTGATCGGTCACGTGACGGACGCGGTGGCGCGTGGCGCGCATCTGCATACGCACAACCTCGAAAGCGATTATCTGCCGACCTATACGCACGACGCGGGCCACGAGTTCGTCCATCACTGAAACGGGCACAACGACGTGGCCTTGCGCCGCGCTGGAACGATCATGACTGACATTTCCGTAGCACCTGCCGGCGCGCCGCCAATGCTGCAAGGCTATCCGCGCAATGACGGCCGTAAAGGCATCCGCAACGTGGTTGCGGTAGCGTATCTGGTTGAATGCGCGCATCACGTGGCGCGTGAAATCGTCACGCAGTTCCGCGAGCCGCTCGACGCATTCGACGATCCTTCCGCCGAGCGCGAACCGCCGGTGCATCTGATCGGCTTTCCCGGCTGCTATCCAAATAGTTACGCCGAGACGATGCTCGAACGGTTGACCACGCATCCGAACGTGGGCGCCGTGCTGTTCGTGTCGCTCGGGTGCGAGAGCATGAACAAGCATTATCTGGTGGACGCGGTGCGCGCAAGCGGCCGTCCGGTCGAAGTGCTGACGATCCAGGAAAAGGGCGGCACGCGCAGCACGATTCAATATGGCGTCGACTGGATTCGCGGCGTGCGCGAACAACTCGCCGCGCAACCGAAAGTGCCGATGGCGCTGAGCGAACTGGTGATCGGCACGATTTGCGGCGGCTCGGACGGCACCAGCGGCATCACCGCGAACCCGGCGGTAGGCCGCGCGTTCGATCATCTGATCGATGCGGGCGCAACCTGTATCTTCGAAGAAACCGGCGAACTGGTGGGCTGCGAATTTCATATGAAGACGCGCGCGGCGCGGCCGGAACTCGGCGATGAAATCGTGGCTTGCGTGGCAAAGGCGGCGCGCTATTACTCGATACTCGGCCATGGCAGTTTCGCGGTCGGCAATGCGGACGGCGGCCTCACCACACAGGAAGAGAAGTCGCTCGGCGCGTACGCGAAAAGCGGCGCGTCGCCGATTGTCGGCATTATCAAACCCGGCGATATTCCGCCGACCGGCGGCCTCTATCTGCTCGACGTGGTGCCGGACGGCGAGCCGCGCTTCGGCTTTCCCAACATTAGCGACAACGCGGAAATCGGCGAGCTGATCGCGTGCGGTGCGCATGTGATTCTGTTCACTACCGGGCGCGGCTCGGTGGTCGGCTCGGCCATCTCGCCGGTGATCAAGGTGTGCGCGAATCCCGCAACCTATCGCAATCTCGCGGGCGACATGGACGTCGACGCGGGCCGGATTCTCGAAGGCCGCGGCACGCTCGACGAAGTGGGCCGCGAAGTGTTCGAGCAAACGGTCGCGGTGTCGCGCGGCACGGCGTCGAAATCGGAGACGCTCGGGCACCAGGAGTTCATCCTGACTTACAAGACGTTCGAGCCGGTTGGGCCGGCGTGCTTGCCGTCGGGCGCCGCGCCGGCGCATCGGGTCGTCGCGATCGAATCACACTGAGCTTCCGGCAAGCCGCCATGCGCCGCGTTACACCGCGCGGCGCATGGGGCTTTGTCACTCGTAGCCGGCCAGGCAAGCTGCGGGCAAATCTCGCCCGCCCATGTTAAAACGTAAAAAAACAGGAGACGCGCTCCATGACGGCAACGATCGGTTCGAAGATCGGGCAGCGGCGCCGCATCGGTCGCGGTGCGCTGCAAGTGAGTGGATTGGGACTCGGCACGGCGCCGCTCGGCGGCCTTTACCGCGATCTATCCGACGAAGAAGCCCACGCCACCATTGCTGCCGCGTGGGACGCCGGCGTGCGCTATTTCGACACCGCACCGCACTACGGCAACACGAAGGCCGAGCATCGTCTGGGTGACGTGTTGCGCCGCTATCCACGCAGCGAATACGTGTTGTCGACCAAGGTCGGGCGCCGCTTCGTGCCGCGCACCACGCCGTTCGACGACAAGGAAGGCTGGCAAAACCCGCTACCCTTCGAAGCGATTTACGACTACACCTACGACGGTATTCTGCGGTCGTTCGAAGATAGCCAGCAGCGTCTCGGCATCGTCGAGATCGATATGCTGCTGGTGCACGACATTGGCCGCATGACGCATGGCGACAATCATCCGCATTACTGGCGGCAATTGACTGAAGGCGGCGGCTTCCGCGCGTTGGACACGCTGCGCTCGTCGGGCGCGATCAAGGCCGTCGGGCTCGGCGTCAACGAAGGCGCGGTAATACTCGATGCGATGGCCGAGTTCGATATCGATTGCGCGCTGCTCGCGGGCCGTTATACGCTGCTTGAGCAGACCACACTCGACGACCTGTTGCCGGCATGTGAAACGCGCGGCGTCAGCATCCTGTTAGGCGGCGCGTTCAACTCGGGCATTCTGGCGCGCGGCGTCGAGGGCGATCTGAAATTCAACTACGGCACAGCGCCGCGCGAAGTGATCGAGCGCGTCGCGCGGCTGGAAGCCGTGTGCCGCGCCCATGGCGTGCCGCTTGCTGCCGCAGCCTTGCAGTTTCCGTATGCGCACCCGGCGGTCGCCACTGTGTTGACCGGCGCGCGCAGTGCCGACGAATTGCGCGAGAACGTCGCGTCGTTCGGGCAGCCGATTCCCGCCGCGTTGTGGTCCGCGTTGCGCGGCGAAGGCTTGCTCGACAGCCGCGCGCCCGCGCCCGAGGACTAATCTGACAATGGCAATCGATGCCCACCAGCACTATTGGGACCCCGCTCGCGGCGACTACGAGTGGCTGACGCCGGAACTGAAGCTGTTGTACCGGCCGTTCGGACCGGCGGATCTCAAACCGTTGCGCCAACGCGCGGGCATCGAGCGAACGGTGGTGGTGCAGGCCGCGCCGACCATCGACGAAACACGCTATTTGCTGGACGTCGCGCGGCATGAGCCGTCCATTGCCGGTGTGGTCGGCTGGGTGCCCTTGCTATTGCCCACCGCGCCGGCGCTGATCGGGGCGCTCGCGCACGAGCCGAAGTTCAAAGGCGTGCGGCCGATGCTGCAGGATTTGCCGGACGACACGTGGATCGCGAATCCCGATCTCGCCCCGGCGATCGAAGCACTGATTGCGCACGACCTGACGTTCGACGCGTTGATTTACGCCCGCCATGTCGAGCATTTCGACACCTTCGCGACGCGTTTTCCCGCGCTGCGCATCGTGGTCGATCATGGCGCGAAGCCGCCGATCCGCTACGGCCGCGCGGGCTTCGCAGGTTGGGCTGAAGCGATCACGCGGCTGGCGGCATTGCCGAACGTGCACTGCAAGCTGTCGGGCCTCGTCACCGAAGCGTCGCTTGGGTGGACGGAAGACACGCTGCGGCCCTATGTCGAGCATCTGCTGAAGTCGTTCGGCCCGGCGCGCCTGATGTGGGGCAGCGACTGGCCGGTGCTCGATCTGAACGGCGATTATTTGCTGTGGCATTCGGTGGCGACCACCTTGCTCGCGTCGTTGAGCGACGACGAACGCGAAGCGGTGTTCGGCGGCAATGCCACGGCGTTTTACCGGTTGTGAACTGACGCAGCGAAACGAGACAAGCCCATTCAACTGGAGTCGTAGATGACACAAAGACTGGCTGGCAAGACGGCCCTGATTACCGCGGCGGGACAAGGCATCGGCCTCGCGACCGCCGAACTCTTCGCACGCGAAGGCGCACGCGTGATCGCGACGGATATCCGCATCGACGGGCTCGCCGGCAAGCCGGTCGAGGCACGCCGGCTCGACGTGCTCGACTGCGCGGCGATCAAGGCACTGGCCGCCGAACTCGGCCCGATCGACGTGCTGTTCAACTGTGCGGGCTTCGTGCATGCGGGCAATATTCTCGACTGCAGCGAAGAGGATTGGGACTTCGCGTTCGACCTCAACGCCAAAGCCATGTACCGGATGATCCGTGCGTTCCTGCCGGCCATGCTGGAGAAAGGCGGCGGGTCGATCATCAATATGTCGTCGGCGGCGTCGAGCGTGAAGGGCGTGCCGAACCGCTTTGCGTACAGCGCGTCGAAGGCGGCGGTGATCGGTTTGACCAAGTCGGTCGCTGCGGACTTCATCACACGTGGTGTACGCTGTAACGCGATTTGCCCGGGCACGGTGGCTTCGCCGTCGCTCGAACAGCGAATCGTCGCGCAGGCCCAGGCGCAGGGCGCGACGCTGGACGCCGTGCAGGCCGCCTTCGTCGCGCGTCAGCCAATGGGCCGCATCGGCAAGCCGGAAGAAATCGCCGCGTTGGCGCTGTATCTGGCGTCCGACGAATCGTCGTTCACCACGGGCCACGCGCACGTGATCGACGGCGGCTGGTCGAACTGACACGCACGGATTGACGAACCGAACACCCTTGAACGATAGGAAAGTGCAACGATGAAACTGCTTCGTTATGGGCCGAAAGGCCAGGAAAAGCCGGGCTTGCTCGACGCGCAAGGCAAGATTCGCGATCTGTCCGGCGTGGTTGCCGATATCGACGGCGCGGCGTTGACCGATGAAGGTCTCGCAAAACTGCGCGCGCTCGATCCGGCTTCGCTGCCGGTGGTGGAAGGCAATCCGCGCATGGGGCCGTGCGTCGGCAAGATCGGCAAGTTCATCTGCATCGGGCTGAATTACGCGGATCACGCGGCGGAATCGAATCTGCCGGTGCCGGCCGAGCCGGTCATCTTCAACAAGTGGACGAGCGCGATCAGCGGTCCGGACGACGACGTCGAGATTCCGCGCGGTTCGAAGAAGACCGATTGGGAAGTGGAACTGGGCGTGGTGATCGGCCAGGCGGCGAAATACGTCGACGAAGCCAACGCGCTCGACTACGTCGCCGGTTATTGCGTGATCAACGACGTGTCGGAACGCGAATGGCAGATCGAACGCGGCGGCACGTGGGACAAGGGCAAGGGCTTCGACACGTTCGGCCCGATCGGTCCGTGGGTCGTCACGCGCGACGAAGTGGCCGATCCGCAGAATCTGAGCCTGTGGCTCGAGGTGGACGGTCACCGTTATCAGAACGGCAGCACGAAGACGATGGTGTTCGGCGTCGCCAAGCTGGTTTCGTACGTGTCGCAGTGCATGAGCCTGCAACCGGGCGACGTGATCTCGACCGGTACGCCGCCGGGCGTCGGCATGGGCGTGAAGCCGAATCCGGTGTATCTGAAGCCGGGGCAGACGATTCGCCTGGGTATCGAAGGTCTCGGCGAGCAGACGCAGAAGACTTACGCGGCGGAGTAAGTCGCGCGGGTTTTGGGGCCGCGCTGCGGGCACGACTCAAAGCGCGACCGGCAGTGTAACCAGAAAGTACAAAGGCCGTTCCGGCGTCAAACCGGAACGGCCTTTGTTTTTGTTTTTGTCATCTTGGCGCGGAGGGCCGGTGTTCTTACGCCGCCGGCTCGTGCTCGCCCGACTCGCCGATGCGGTTGATCGTGCCCTGCGCCACGGCGACCAGCTTCTCGCGGTCGCCGTCCATCACATAGATGTTGCATTGGCAGGTCGCCTGGGAGCGCCCCGCGAACACCACCTTGGCCCGCGCGATCAGCGTGCCGTTCATCACCGGACGCAGATAGTTGATCTTGAACTCGCCGGTGACCACCCTCGGCCCCAGCGACAGCGCGCCGGCAAACGTCAGCGCGTTATCGGCAAGGTAGCTGATGACCCCGCCATGCACGAAGCCGTGCTGTTGCCGCAATTCGTCGCGGATCGGCAGGCACAGCGTCAGCTCGTTGCTGGCGGTGTGCATCAACTCGGCGCCAAGGAGCATGCTGAACGGCTGGGCATGCAGCGCGCCGCGCGCCCGGTCGAGGAGGTCGGTCATCGTGATTCCTTGGGGCGAGGCCCGCAGTGAGATCCGCACGGGAGTGCGCTGTGCAGTCCCTACCCACTCTAGGAAGCGCTGATGTGTCACGTCAAGGTGAATCGGAAAGATATGCGCGGCATTGTTGTGCAAAATGACCGGAATTGCGAAGTTGGACGATGAAAAGGGGTGGTAAGACGATCTTTGCCGACATTGATCTCAAGCAAAGCTCAGCCTTGCCGTTAACCCTGACGTAACTCCCGTCATTCTTTGCTTTCAGGTGTCCACGATGTTCAGCAAGATCAAGGTCGCATCCGGCCTGTTGTGTGTTCTGGCCGCGTTCTGCGGTTTTCAGCTGGTTACGGTGGGATTGGGGTTCTGGTCGCTCACGCGTACTCATGACGACGTCGGCGATTTGTCGAATATCGCGTTGAAGCAGGTCGACGCGGTCAATGAAACGACCCAGCATCTGATGGATGCGCGAATCAACCTGTCGCGCGCCGGTACGCGCATGGTGCGCGGCGGCGGCGAGCCGGCCGACATCGTGCAGCACGCCCGCGAACAGCTCACGGTCGCCGATCAGTCTTTCGCCGCTTTCATGAGCGCCGAAAAGACCAGCGACGAGAACAGCGCGCGCGCCGCCGCGCTCGCCGACCGGTATAAAAAGCTCCACGACGCGCTCGCGGAGCTCGTGCAGTTCCTCGATGGCAACAACATTCAGGCGTTCCTCGATCAGCCGACCCAGTCGTTCCAGGACGCTTACCTCGTCGAGTCGCATAACTTCGTGCAATTCGGCAATGCCGCCAGCCGTGCATCGCTCGATTCGATCGACACGCGCATGGCCATGTTTCGCGGCGTGAGCATCGCGATTCTGGTGCTGCTGGTGGTCGGCACCGCCGCCGTCTATGCGGCGCTGCGCCGGGGCGTGGTGGCGCCGCTGGAAGAAGCGGGCCGTCACTTCGACCGTATTGCGCTGGGTCGCCTCGACCAGCCGATCGCGTCGCGCGGCACCAACGAAATCGGCCGTCTGTTCTCGGGCCTCGCGAAGATGCAGGCGAGCGTCGCGCGCACCGTGCAGACCGTGCGCGAATCCGCCGACTCGATTCACCTCGGCGCCGACGAAATCGCGACCGGCAACGCCGATCTGTCGGCGCGCACTGAAAACCAGGCCGCCTCGCTGGAAGAAACCGCGTCGAGCATGGAAGAGCTGACGGCTACGGTTCGCCAGAATGCCGATCACGCCCGCGAAGCGAACTCGCTGGCCGAAACCGCGCTGGAGGCGACCTCGCGCGGCAGCGAAGTGGTCAACCAGGTGGTCGACAAGATGCGCGGCATTGCGCAGAGCTCGGACAAGATCGCGGAAATCATTTCGGTGATCGACGGCATTGCGTTCCAGACCAACATCCTCGCGCTGAATGCGGCCGTGGAAGCGGCGCGCGCGGGCGAGCAGGGCCGTGGTTTTGCGGTGGTGGCCGGCGAAGTGCGTGGCCTCGCTCAGCGCAGCGCGCAGTCGGCGAAGGAAATCAAGACGCTGATCAGCGAATCGGTCGCCGAGATTCAGGGCGGGTCGACGCTGGTCGAGCATGCCGGCGAGGCAATGAGCAACGTGTCCGCGTCGATCTCGCGTGTTACGCAGATGATGGCGGAAATCAGTGCGTCGTCGCTCGAGCAGAGCACGGGGATTGAGCAGGTCAACCAGGCGGTCGTGCAGATGGATGAGATGACGCAGCAGAACGCGGCGCTGGTCGAACAGGCTGCGGCAGCAGCAGCTTCGCTGCATCAGCAGACGCAGCAATTGAAGCAGGCCGTTTCTGTGTTCGAAATTTCGGAAACTGTGTTGCGCACGCAACATTTCGACGACGTGCGCGGGCAAACCGGCGGAATGGCGTTGTCTGGCATGCGCGCAATTTAAGCGTCGCAGCGCTCAGAAGCGCTTAAAAAGAAAGCATCAGACAAAAGAAAATGGCCCGCCGAAGCGGGCCATTTTGCATCAGACGCAAGCGCCTAAGGGTGCCTCAAGTACCTGAAGGTACTTAGGCCGGCTGGATGTTCGCAGCCTGCTTGCCCTTCGGGCCTTGCTTAACTTCAAACGTCACTTTCTGGTTTTCCTGCAGGGACTTGAAGCCGCTGCCTTGAACTTCCGAAAAGTGAGCAAACAGGTCTTCGCCGCCGTCGTCCGGCGTGATGAAGCCAAAGCCCTTTGCATCGTTAAACCACTTCACAGTACCTGTTGCCATTTTTGATCCAATAAATGTTGTGTGTTGCATTCGCGACCGCTATTTCTCAACGTGAGATCGAGCGCGAAGTACGAGTTGTATCACGTCTTTATGATGGACGCCAATCAACCAGTATTCGGGTATTCCCCCGCTCGGGCCCTTTTGAGGCCTGAAAAGCATTTTTAAGAGGGCTCCGCCCGGTAGGGTAAACTGTTTGTATTACTCTTCCAGGAAAAACATTGACACATTATTTGCAGGAAGAACTTACGTCGTTCTGGAGTCGTTTGACCCCCTATCTGGCGATATTGGAGTCTAAATCCCCTCAAGAAGACGCTCCGGACCCGATCGGTCGCATCACCGTGGATGCCGAAGACCGTCAGGCTTTCGCCCTCCACACGACTGATAAAAAGCCGCTCGGCGACACGTCGGATACCCCCACCGGACACAGCGCAACTTATATGCGTTTCAAATCAGCCGACAGCGGCTGGGGTCCTTGGGAACGCGAAGAGTATTGATCGACCGGGCGGTCGGCTCATGGGCCGATGCCCGGCAAGACGCTAACCGCCGCTCAGGCCGGCAACGCGTCGTAGGCGGTGGCGAGGTGGTAGGGCGTGGTCGACGGCATGTCGGCGCGCGCCACGTCGCCAGCCGCCGTTTTGCACTCGAACCAGCCTTGCGGACGCAGAAAGCGTTGCTGGAACAGCGTGATTTGCCGTGGCAGCGCGGCGCGCACCGCCGGGTCATCGTGACTCGCGAGCGCACGCAGATATTCCGTTTGAGCCCAGATCCGTTGGGTGGCGTCCTTGATGCCGCCGGTTTCGTCGAGCGAGGCGCACACGCCGCCGGTTTCCTCGTCCACACCGTTTTGCTGCGCAAACGCGAACGCGCGCGGCAACGCTTCGGCAAGACTCGAACCTTCGAACAGCCCTCCCGCCTGCTTGACCAGCCAGAACCATTCGAACTGGTGGCCGGGTTCCAGACGGTTGTCTGCCGTGCCGATCGGCAATTCGGCGACGCAACCGGTGGGCTCGTGCACGAAGTGCCGCGCGATCCCGCCGGCGAGGCGTCGCAATGCGGCGTCGAACGCGTTGTCACGGGTTGCTTCGCGGGCGGCGAGCCAGGCTTCGGTCAAATGCATCAGCGGATTCTGGATCGGCGTGCCCGTCACGCTTGCGAAGTCGGCGGTGAGCGCGGCGTTGAACAGATCGCCCTCAGCGGCGAAGTTCGACTGGATCAGCGCCGACGTGCGATGCACGGCTTCCAGCGCGTCACGATTGCCCGAACGTCGGCCGAATTCGGCGCAGGCGAACACGACGAACGCGTGCGTGTACAGGTCTTTGGTCGTGTCGAGCGGCGCGCCTTGCGCGTCGACGCTGTAGAACCATCCACCGTGGCGCGTGTCCTGAAAGGTGTGCATCAGCGAGTCGAACAGCACTTGCGCATGAGCCGCGTCGCCGGCTTGCGAGAACACGAACAGTTGTCGCGCGCATGCCATTGCCCGGTAGCGTTCGGCGGGCATGGGCTGGTGATGCTCGGCGCTGACCGCTTCGTACGGCAGTTTCAGCGCGGTGTTGAAACCCGCTCCGCGCCACAGGGGCAGCACCACGCTTGTGAAGTGATCGCGTAGCGCGGTGGCGAGGGCGCTCGTCGAAGCGGCGGAAGGGTTCATGCTCTGCATAGTCGTTCGGTTGGTCAAACACGGTATGTCGAAGCGTCTGCGGACTCCGGCCACTGTCTGGAATGCGCCGCAGTGCGACGCACTGCGGCGGCGTGGCGGCCGGCAAACCGGCGGGTGAGCGCGGATGCTACCCGGTTTCCTGATCTGCGGTTCGAAATCGGCATGGCCTCGGTCGACGCGCTCCACTCCGTTCCGCACGACGGCGGCCGCCGCAACGTGCGGCTTAGGATAAAGCAAACGGGTCGCGTTTGGCACTGCGACCCAGGAGCTGACATCACTCCAAATATTTCCGATAAGGAGGAAAAATCATGTTGGGGAATCTCGAACTCATCTTGCGTCTGGTGCTCGCCGCTGCGCTCGGCAGCGTGATCGGCTTTGAGCGTGAACGGCTTTCATGGGCCGCCGGGCTGCGTACGCACATGCTGGTCTGCGTCGGGTCGACGCTCATCATGATCGTGTCGGCCTATGGGTTTGCCGAAGTGCTCACTGGCGATCACGTCGTACTCGATCCTTCGCGGATGGCCGCTCAGGTGGTGTCGGGCATTGGCTTTCTCGGCGCGGGCTCGATCCTGTTGCGCGGCGAGATCGTGCGCGGGTTGACCACGGCGGCGAGCTTGTGGTCGGTCGCGGCGATCGGGTTGGCGGTCGGCGGCGGGCTGTACACGGCGTCGATCGCGGCGACCATCATCATTCTGATCATCCTCGCGGGCATCAAGCCGCTCGAGCGCCGTTTCATCACGGTCAAACAACGGCGCCAACTGACGATGATCGTCGAGCGCGGCGCCATGACGTTCCATTCGCTGCACGACGAACTGGGCGCCGCGAGCCCGCGCGTCAAGCAGTTCGTGATGCAGCAAAGCGACGACGCGCCCGAGTGCGACGAGGTCATGATCACGCTGCATCGGGTGTCGAATGTGGAATACGAGGCGATCTGCGCGCGCTTGCGTCAACTGCATGGCGTCAAGCAGTTCCGGCAGGACGAGGCATCGTCTTAAAAAGCCGAAAATCGTCGGCGAATGGCTTCGGCTGGGGCGGGCGGCCATGCGACAATGCGGTCTCAAAAATTCCAACGGCATTGACGAGCGGTGCTCGGCGCCCGCTTTCCGGCGACGACCGCTTTTTTCTCTATGGCAGATTCCGTAGCATCCACGCAGTCCCGGCCTTCGCGCGCCGCTTCGAAGAAGCGACGCCAGGCCACCGTCTCGACCGAAACCGAAAACAAGCTGGCGCGCGCCGCGCGCTCGGCACAACGGCTCGCGCAACTGAGCGATGCCGCCCGCGACGACAGCACGCTTGACCTGTTCCCCGACGATCCCACCCGCGCGACGCTGGAAGCGATGAATATCGACGTCCGGCAAGGCACGCTGCATGGTTTCGAATTACCCGATGTGGTGTTGGCCGCGGTCGGCGTGATCGATGCCGGCGACGGCGCGCTGCCGGACGCGCGGTCGGCGCGTCGTGCGCCGCGCGCCGCGAAGGCCGACGAGCCGACGCCGGTCAACGCGGTGTTGAGCGGGCTGGATATGGAGCCTTGGGACGCGGCGAGTTCGTCGGCGGCTGATCTGGCGTTCGGGGACGTGACGCCGAAGGAGCGGACTGCCGCGGATGAGACGTTGGCGACGTCGACATCGACATCGTCGCGCGATACGGCGACGCCGCTGACGCCTGCGATGGCGGCGGCGACGGTGGCGCGCAGCGTGACCGCGCTGCGCCAGGCGAGTGCGACGGGTGCCACGTCGATGGATGATTCGGCGACGGCATCGACCTCTGGTGGCGTGAAGACGCCGCCGCGATTCGCTGCGACGTTTGCCAAGGCGACGACGGCTTCGCGGGACGTGGAACGTGCGGCGGGTGTGGCCGCTGATGCGAATACTCGCGCCGCGAGCGCAGCTTCCGATGCGACCATGCGCGCGAGCGACGGCGTCGCGGCAGATGCGAACACGGGCGTGGTTGCAGGCACGGACATCGGCGCCACTGCCGGCGCGAACACGGGCAAAACCACCGACACGAATGCCGCCGCGACCATCGGCGCGAACGAGTCGAACGAGTCGAACGAGCCAAGCGATCGACTCACACCACAATCGGTTGCAGCGTCCGCCGGGCCGAAACCAGGCGTCAATCCGTCGCTGACCGTCGCTGGCTCCGCCAACGCCGCGTTCGCCGAGCCCTGGCGGGAAGCGCGCCGCGCCGAAGCTGCCGCAGCTGCGCTGCGCGCCGCGCCGGAGCTCGATCGCGCACGAGCGACCGCCTTCGCCGATACCGTCGATGCGCTATACGGCGTGATCGCCGATCAGCGCCGCGCGGCAAGCGATCACTCGCGTCGCATGAAATGGCTGCTGCCGATCGTGGTGGGCGCCTTGCTGGTGACTGTGGCCATCGGCATTACGCAGACTTTGCTGTTGATGCGCCTCACGCGCGAAACCACCGCCCAACAGCATCGCATCGAACAGTTGATGCAGAACCAGCAGGCGGCCATGACCAGCCTGCTCGATACGCACATGGCGATGGCCGACGCAGCTGCGGCGAATGCCAATGCCGCCGCTGCGGCCGCGTCCACCACGCCTCAGCAAGCTGCCGCTACACCGCCGCACAGCAAGCGTGCTGCGCGCGCGCAGCACGCGCACAAGCCGAAAGCCTCCAACTCGCACTGAAACTGAGACTGAGACTGAACGAACACCGCGCCGCGCCAACGTTTCATTGGTCGCGGCGCGGGCCGTTTCGACAGCTTGGTCTGGATTTGCGTCTGCTCTTTCCCCCAAATCTCAAAAAAAGGGACGTTGTCATGATGCGACGCACCATGCCGATCAGATAGGTGACAACGCACCACACCCGAAAAAATGCTGCATCGCACTAGATTTTGCATAGGGAAAACCCTATAATCATTCTTAAGGGAAAACCCTAGTCAACGCAGCATCAACCGGGAGTCGCCATGAGCTTCATTTTTGCTTTGTTCCAAAAGGTCAGCGACCTCTTCGCGTCGCCCCATCTGCCGCTGGATTCGGACTACTCGTACGAAGCGCGCAGCCGCGAAGCGGACCGCGTGCGCCGTGCACAGTCCACGTTGTTCGGCGTCAAGCTGAGCGACTAAGAGAATCAGGTCGTACCAGCCTGAGCGTGGATTACCGCGCGCGGGCGCGCACTTCGAGTGCGCTGCATCTTTAGAGCCACTGTTCGCGAAACGCGTACCGTGGCTTTTGTTTTTTGGAGCGACGCCGCAGCGGCTTGCCCGCGTCACCGAATATTTCTGCGCCGAAATGAATGTAACGGGGGCTGACAGTCTGCTGACGCGTCGCCTGCACGATTCGTCGCGCATGGCTTTGCAGGTGGGAGTCCCACGCGAAATCGCGACCCTTTCATCGGTCCCTTTCATTGAAATGTGCGCTTACAAGTCCTCACGTCTTCATGCGGTTTGCGCCGCTAAAGTTGGTCTCAAGCGTACGGCGTCTGGTTGGAGCCTGAAACCTCAGGTCGCGGTTGACCGCACACGGACGCTGGCTTGATACCAAACTTTGATGGGAGGTCACTATGAAAACCTTTAACAAGACATCGCGTTCGATTATTGCGACTCTTCTGGCCGGCGGCGCATTGCTGGCAGCCGGCAGCGCTTTTGCGCAGGAGCGGGTCGTGGTCGAGGGCGGCCCGGGCCCGGTGGTCTACGGTCAGCCGCACATGATGCCGGTGGGCGTGTCGATCAACATCGGCTGGCACGGCGATCGTTACTACGACGGCCATCGTTACTGGGCGCACGACGACTGGATGCGTCATCATCCGCACGACTTCGATCCGCATCACCACGACGACCATCGTCCGCCGCCCCCGCGTTATTAATGCGCTAGCAACGGGCGCGTGACAGCGCCGCAGACGCGGCGCGAAATCGACAAAGCCGTTCCTTCCTCGCGGAAGACCGGCTTTGTTGCGTTCGGGGCGGCGAACGGACGCGCTGCGCTGCGCTATGCTTCAAAGCTTTCATCGACGGTAGCGGGAGAGCGGCGTGGAGAAGGACGTGATGAAGGCAGTGATAGGCGTAGTCGGCACGGGATTGATGGGCGTCGGTATTGCGACGCAAAGCGCGTTGCATGGACACAGGACGATCGTTCACGACGTCGATCCGGCGCGTCTCGCGAGCGTGGCGCCGAAAGCGGAAGCGGTGCTCGACGAACTGATCGACGCCGGGCGTATCGATTCGGCCGCTAAACAGGCGGCGCTCGCGCGCATCGAGACGCATGCGCAACTCGACGTGATGGCATCGGCGCAATTCGTGATCGAGGCCATTCCCGAGGTGCTCGAACTGAAGCATCGGCTGTATGCGGCGCTGGCTCCTTTGCTGGCAAGCGACGCGATTCTTGCGAGCAACACGAGCGGTTTTCCGCCCGATCAACTGGTCGCGCCATTGCGGGCGAAAGAGCGCTTTCTGATCGCGCATTTCTGGAATCCGCCGCACATGATTCCGTTGGTCGAAGTCGTGCCGGGCACCGCGACCGCGCCGGACGTGACGCAGCAGACCGCCGCGTTGATGAGCGCGATCGGCATGGAGCCCGTGGTGCTGGCGAAGGCGATTCCCGGTTTCGTCGGCAATCGCTTGCAGTTCGCGGTGTTGCGCGAGGCGTTGAATATCGTCCGTTCAGGCGCGGCCACGGCGGATGTGGTCGATCGCGTGATGAAGGCGTCGCTCGGCCGACGTTGGGGAATCGTCGGGCCACTGGAGGGCGCGGACATGGGTGGGCTCGACACGTTCCTCGATATCGCCTCGCATCTGATGCCGGAGCTGGCCAAAGACGAAGACGTGCTGGATCTGCTGCGGCAACAGGTGGACGCCGGCCGAGTCGGTGTGCGCAGCGGCGCGGGGTTTTATGAGTGGGACGAGGCGCATTTGGCGCACGTTAAGGCGGGGCGCAAGCGGTTGATTAGCCGCGGGTAGTGCCGCGGTAAATGGTCGGCGGGTGGGTGGCGTCGCCGACCACGACGACGTAACGGACCTCAATGGAAATTTGACTGCGGTGGAAGCCAGGTATGGCGTCTCGTTTCCGCTCTCCGATTGCAAAGTTGACAATCGAGGGTGGAACAAGCTTCGCAACTACCGAGCCCCCGCCGCCCGCAACCTGTCCCGCTGCTTTCCAATCCCCTTCAGAATCGATTCCGCCAGTCCGCCCGGAAAGTCCGGGGGCACTTGCGCGTTCACCGCACTGATCGCCCCATCAGTCGCATCAACCACTTCCTCGATGATCTCCTGCGCAGCCACTCTCCCCAACCCAACTTGCCGAGCCTGCTCAATCCAATGCCGATGTTGAATCCGGTCGATCAGATAGTGATTTGTGCTGCCACGAACCGCCATTGCCATCTTGGCCTTCTGACGGGCAATCTGATTCCTTCCCGAACCGATGATCGGATGCGCGGAAAGGACATCGTAAAGCGGCGTGGACCGATACCGCCCTCCCGGCAAATGAAAAATGCTGAAGTTCTTCGCGTGCCCGTCGGTCGCCGCGAGTAGCCAGAACACCAGTTGAGTCTTGAAGAATTGCAGCCGATCCTGATCCGCATTCTCTGAACCGAGCAATACGTCCATGATCTCGGCGATGCCAGGGCCGCCATCGGCCTGATACTTCAGATGCGACGGTCGCCCGGTAGCCTGGCACATGTCCTCCTGCGGAAGACGAACGATCCAGCGAGCGTCGCTCGACAGTCTTCGATCAAAGCGTTCGACGACGAGTGCTTTCTGATCCTCGAATGTCGCCACCTCGCAATTCGCCACAGGCAGTCCATAAGCCGCGACGATTCTGGCGCACAACCACTCGTTCTCAATCGATGTGCGCATGTCCGCTTGCATATTCCCAACCAGCCCGAGCGGGAGCTTGAAGATATGCGTGGTCGGCGTGCTACCTGTCGGATAGATCCATTCCCCGTCACGGCGAAGCAATGCGGTTTTCTCCTGTGCGCCTGCAATCGATAAGCGCAGATCCGCACCATCATCGTATTGGCCGAGTGGGGCCGCAGCGGTTGCATTGCGCAAAAGCTGTGCGATCTCCGGTTCGGAGAGCGGCGCGCCGGAAATGTTGTAGAGATCGGTGGGTCTTTCGTCCGCGGGCAGTAACTGGATTGCGCCGACGCAATCGCGGCCAAGCGCGACCAGCAGATCGAACGCATTCGTGCTGCCTGTACGGTGTCGCTGAGCTAGCCGCCGCCGAATGGCGTCGCTATCGGGGAGCAGATTGTCGAAGAAGGCGCTCACCAGGTTGCCCCGATAAGGCTGATTGCCGGGCGTGAATGGCATCGACAAAGACAGCGGTCGCCCTTGTTCATCGCTGATCCACGTGTCGAAATAACTCAAACGCTCCCCGTCACGCGCTTTTTCCCAATAGCCGACGGGGATACCGTTCATCCAGATGTCGAGTCGTTGCGTCTGAGCGCGCCGCGCCATGATTACCAGTTTTCCTTTTTCTTTTTGGCCGTGACTGGCCGTACCTTCTTGACCGCAGGGGCGGACCGTTGACGTTTCGGTGTGGCAACCGACGCAGATTCGCCGCTCGCTGCGGCTAACGTTTGACTCAGCCGCAGATCGACATTGAGCAGACGCATGACCTTAAAAATGCGTTCAACGCTGGCCGCGGCAGGATTGGCCTCCAGTTGCGCGTAGCTTTGCTGGGTGATGCCTAATAGGTCCGCGACCGCCGCTTGAGTGAGTCCCGCGGACTTGCGAAAGCCCTGCAAGATGGGCCGGAGCTGAGCTAGCGTTTTGATAGCGTAATCCATGGGATTATCTTCGATCTCATACAGGCTTTAAACTGTATCACACAAATACAGCTTTAAAGCTGTTATTAATATAAACAGTCTATAGGCTGTATTTTTATTTAACAGCCCATAGACTGTTAAATGCAAGGCGCCAGCAGGGCTGCTCGCCCGCGCCGCTCCCAGCAGCCTCAAAGACTCTGCGGTATAAATACCCCTCCGCGCCCCCGCAAAACCTCCAGCCCAACCCATGTCCCACTACTTCTACAACCCTGCCACCGGCCACGGCCTCCCGCACGACCCGTTCAAAGCCATCGTCGCGCCGCGCCTGATCGGCTGGATCGCTTCACGCGACACAGAAGGCACCCTGAACCTCGCCCCGTACAGCTTCTTCGGCGCGTTCGCCACCTTCCCGCCGATCATCGGTTTCTGCAGCGAAGGCCGCAAAGACAGCATCGCCAACATCGAAGCCACCGGCGAATTCGTCTGGAACCTCGCGAGCAAACCGCTCGCCGAACAGATGAACCGCTCATCCGCTCCGGTCGCGCCGCATATCGACGAGTTCGAACTCGCTGGGCTCACTGCCGCGCCGGGCCGCAATGTGAGCGTGCCGCACGTCGCCGAATCGCCGGCCGCGCTCGAATGCAAGTTGCTGCAAGTGGTGCGTCTGCATACGCTCGACGGCACGCCGATGGACAACTATCTGTCGCTCGGCCAGGTGGTCGGTGTCCACATCAACGAGGCTTATCTGAAAGACGGTCTGTTCGACACGCACGCCGCGCAGCCGATCATGCGCGCGGGCTATCGCGCGGACTACGCGGAAATCGGCGACATGTTCCAGATGTTCCGCCCGACCGCATAAAACCGCCAAAGCGTTTTCACGCAGACCGCGCCGCGCAGCACATCGAAAGTCAAAAGCAAAAAGCGCGGCGCTCACCCCATCGCCTCAACCCAACGCAAACCCATCCGCGCAAACTGGCCCGCTTGATGCTTGCAACCGACGCTCCAACGCGTCGTTTTCAACTGCCGGCTCACTCTCCAGGAGCGCGATCATGTCCACCGAATTCGCCACGCAGTTCAGCCACATCCGTCCGCAAGACACGTCCTACGAGGATCAGGGTCTTCGCGACTTTTTTCTCTACCGAGATTTAGGCATTGCACAGGCGACCGGCGGCAAGGTCCTCGCGCAACTCGTCAAGGCGAATCACGCACCAGAGCAAGGCACCGGCTGGCACCGTCATGAGGCCGATTTCCACATTGTGATCATGCTGAAGGGCTGGGCGCGCTTCATGTACGGTGACAAGGAGACGCTCGTCGCCGCCGGCGATTGCGTGCATCAGGCGCCGGGGATCGTCCACTATCTGTTCGATTACTCGGAGGATATGGAGTACATCGAGATCGTGTCGCCGGCGGATTTCAAATCGATCGACGCCGACGGTCCGTGCGAGGTGCCGGCCGTCAAGCCATGGAAGAGCGTCGCGGCTTAAGCCGCGACGTTTTAGCTTTAAGTTAAGCCGAGCCGCCGCCGCCCACGCGGCCGGCCGCCACCGACACATCCACCACCGCCGCCGCAACCGGCGCCGCCGCCGTCACCTCGGCCGCTGTGGCCGCCGGCACTGACACCGGCTGAATCGTTCGCGCCTTCGAACTCACCAGCACCGCGCGCGGCTCGTTGTCGTAAATCACGGCCCGCACGCGCGGATAAATCTGCCGCTCCCAGCGATGCCCGTTGAACACGCCGTAATGCCCCACGCCGGTCTGCACATGATGCGTCTTCAGATAAGGCCGTAACTTGTCGCACATATCCTGCGCGGCGAGCGTTTGCCCGACCGCGCAGATATCGTCCTTTTCCCCCTCAACGGTCAGCAACGCGGTGCGACGAATCTTCGACGGCTCCACGAGACGTCCCGCCACCTCGAGCTCATGCAACGGCAACGCATGCCGCTGAAAAACCGTATCGACGGTCTCCAGATAGAAATCGGCGGTGAGGTCCATCGTCGCGAAATACTCTTCGTAGAAGGTGTGAATCGTGTCGGCCTTCGTTGGATCGCCTTTCGCGCGCTCGTAATACATCGTCTCGAACGAGTCGAGATGACGGCCGAGGTTCATCGACATGAACGCGGTCAACTGCATGAAGCCCGGATACACGCGCCGCTGCGCGCCCGCGAAACCGAACGGCACCGCGCTGATCAGGTTCTTCTCGAACCATTCGAGCGGTTTGCTTTTGGCCAGCTCGTTGACGCGCGTCGGGTTGATGCGCGTATCGAGCGGACCGGCCATCAGCGTCATGCTGGCCGGCTGCGCGGGATGATCGTCGGCGGCCATCAGCGCGACCGCCGACAGCGCGGCAACGGTCGGCTGGCACACCGCCAGCAGATGCGCGCCGGGGCCGATCGTCTCCGTAAAGTCGATCACGTGCTGCACGTATTCGTCGAAGCCGAAGCGGCCTTCGCTCAGCGGCACATCGCGCGGGTTGTGCCAGTCGGTGATATAGACGTCGTGTTCTGCCAGCATGGTGCGCACGGTGCCGCGCAACAGCGTCGCGAAGTGGCCCGACATCGGCGCGATCACCAGCACGCGCGGTTGCGGCGTCGAGAGCGTGGTGTCCTTGCGGAAATGCAGCAGCGAACAGAACGGCGTGTGCGCGGCAACCTCTTCGACGATCGCCACCGGTTTGCCTTCCGTCACCACACTGTCAATGCCGAACGGCGGCCGCACGGGAGTCAGCCCGGCTAGCGTCACCAACTCGCAGGCCGCTCGCATCGAACGTCCGTGCGGCGTTTCACCGAACGCGGGCCATGCGTCGAGCGAATGACTCATCAGGGCCGCGCTATGCCGCATCGGCAGCATCATGTCGGCGAAGGCCTGGTATGTGGGATATGCGAACAGGTTCATAACCTTCGCACGAGTGCTGAAGAGGATGGAACCCACATAGAGGCAAGTCATGTGCCAATCATGCAAGCGCACACGTGCAACCGCCGCTGCACATTGGCATAGCATTTGCGCTGTTCAGGGCAACGGGCCGAAATTGCCGCGCTTTGGTGCGCGCGCGCACGGCAACGTGCATACAGCGCGTCAAGCGCCAGCCGAACGCGTCATCTGGAGGAGAATCGTATGGCGAATACCACGCTCACCATCAGCAGCAAGAACTATTCGTCGTGGTCGTTGCGCGGCTGGCTGCTGACGCGCTTCAGCGGTCTGCCGTTCGACGAGATCGTGATGCCGATCGACGACCCCGCGGCGCGCGCCGAATTGCTGCTGCTGTCGCCGTCGATTCTGGTGCCGTGCCTCGTTCACGACGGCATCAAGGTGTGGGACACACTGGCTATCGCGGAGTATCTGAACGAGTTGAAACCGGAAGCGGCGTTGTTGCCGAAAGACATTCGCGCGCGTGCACATTGCCGTTCGATTTGCGGCGAGATGCATTCGGGTTTCGGTTCGCTGCGCTCGGCGCTGCCGATGAACCTGAAAGCGCATTTTCCGGGCTTCAAGGTGTGGGCGCGCGCGCAGTCGGATATCGACCGGATCGTGACGATCTGGAGCGACTGCCTGAAGCAGTATGGCGGCCCGTTTCTGTTCGGCGAGCGCAGCGCGGCGGACGCGATGTACGCGCCCGTCGTGACGCGCTTCGTGACCTACGACGTCAAGCTCGATCCGGAGATCGTCGACTACGGGCAGCGGATCATGGCGCTGCCCGAGATGCAGGCGTGGATTGCCGACGCGCAGCAGGAAGTGGAAGAGATCGACGAACTGGACGTCGAGTTTTAACGACCGCTAGTGCTCAATCGCGTCCGCTTTCCAGCTTGAACACACTCACCACCTGCGCAAGCCGCGCGGCCTGATCGCGCAATTCGGCCGCCGCGAGTTCCGCTTCGCCGACGATCGTCGCATTCTGCTGGGTCGCCTCGCCGATCTGCGTCACGGCGAGATTGACCTGCTCGATGCCACCCGATTGCTCGCGCGACGCGACGCTGATTTCGCCCATGATCGCGCGCACCTGGCCGACTTGTTGGACGATGCCCTGCATCGTCGAGCTGGCTTCCTCGGCGATCTTGAACCCGCCGCGCACGGTCGCCGATGAAGTCGCAATCAAACTCTCGATCTCCTTCACCGAGGCCGCGCTGCGTTGCGCCAGCGCGCGCACTTCCGACGCCACCACCGCGAAGCCCTTGCCGTGTTCGCCCGCCCGCGCGGCTTCCACGGCGGCGTTCAACGCGAGGATATTGGTCTGGAACGCGATGCCTTCGATCACCGTGGTGATTTCGGCGATTTTCTGCGACGAGCGGCTGATCTCGCCCATAGTCGACACCACGCGTTCCACGGCGCGGCCGCCTTCGAGCGCCGCCTCGGCCGCGCGCGTAACGAGCGTGTTGGCTTGCGCCGCGTGGTCGGCGTTCTGCTGCACGGTCGACGTGATCTGCTCCATGCTGGCCGCCGTTTCTTCGAGGCTGCTCGCCTGGGTGGCGATCCGCGCGGCGATATTGCCGCTGCCGGTGGCGATCTTTTCCGTGCCCTGCGACATACCTGCCGACGCGTTGCGTACTTGCGAAACGATGCGCGCGAGCCCTTCGCCGATGCCGTCGATCGATTGCATCAGACGGCCGATTTCGTCGGCGCGGGCGTTGCCGCCCTGGGCTACGCGCACACTCAGATCGCCTGAGGCGAAGCGTTCGGACGCTTTGGCCGCTTCGGCGAGCGGACGGCTCACCATGCGCCGCACCGCGATCAGGAAGACCACCGCGAACGCGCCGACCAGCACGAAGCCGAGCGCCAGGAACGTGTTGCGGGTCGCGGTGACGTCGGCCATCACTTCGTCACGCGGCGCGACGCCGCCGACCAGCCATTGCCATTCCGGCACCGTGACGAACGAGACGAACTTGTCGCGTGCGTCGCGCTCGCCGAGCGTGGCGTCGGCCGAACGGTACTCGAGCTGGCCTTCCTTCATGTCGAGCATCTGCTGATACGGCGCGTTCGCGTTGTCCGCGCTCTGGCCGGCCGCGGCCGGATGCACGATCAGTTTGCCGCGATCCGCGCCCTTCGACGCGTTCAGCACGAAGTAGTAACCGCTGTCGCCGATCTTCAGGTTGCGGATATCGTCTTCGACCGACTGGATCTGTTTGTCCACGTTCACGCCCACGAACAACGCGCCGATCACGCGGCCGGTTGCGTCGGTGATCGGCCGGTATTGCGTGATCAAACGTTTGCCGAACAGCGCGGCGAGTCCCGTATAGGACTTGTTCGCCAGGATCAGCGCATACGCCGGCGCTTTGCGGTCGAGCAACGTGCCGATGGCGCGCGAACCGTCCTGTTTCTTCAGCGACGTCGTCACGCGTACGAAGTCGTCGCCGCTGCGTGCGAACACGGTGGCCACGGCGCCGCTGCGTTCGAGAAACTGGTCGGGGATCGTGAAGTCCATGTTGAGGACCTTGTCGCCGGCCTTGATGGTCGGGGTCGCGACGCCGCCAATGTCGATTTTCTGGGTGTCGTCGAGCGTATAGCCGGGTGGCAGGAAGCTCGCGAACAGCGACATCGAGCGGTCGACTTCGGCCGACAGCGCCTTGTCGAACAGCGTGATCATCGCGGCGATCGAGCGGTCCCGATCGGCGATACGGTCGAGCACCTGATCGCTGACCTGTTTGCCGGCCGTGCGGGTGAGCGCCCAGGTGAAGGCGGCGAATATCAGCGCCACCAGTACGCACGAGAGAACGGCAAGCCGGGCGCCGACGCTGGCGCGGCGCAAAGAGAGGAATTCCATTGACGATTACGCAGTGAGGAGGACAAGCGAAAGCGCGGGCCCTGCCTAAGCGGGGTCCGCGCGTTGATGTCAGGGTTAACGGCAATGCCGTCCGCTTTCTTTAGGGTTTTTGAAAGCTTTGCGTAATCGATGAGGTGTCCGAGGGACGACCGGCGCGTTTTGCGGTCAGCGTCCCGCAGATCCCGCAGATCCAGGTGCACCGCGCCAGGTGCGCAGCAACAGCGCGTTAGTAACAACGCTGACGCTCGAAAACGCCATCGCCGCGCCGGCCAGCATCGGGTTCAGCAAGCCGAACGCGGCCAGCGGAACCCCGATCAGG
This sequence comes from Burkholderia sp. 9120, assembly GCF_000745015.1. Taxonomy (NCBI): domain Bacteria; kingdom Pseudomonadati; phylum Pseudomonadota; class Betaproteobacteria; order Burkholderiales; family Burkholderiaceae; genus Burkholderia; species Burkholderia sp. 9120. The sequence continues at coordinate 6,234,245 of NZ_JQNA01000002.1, forward strand.
TTGTAGACGAACGCCCAGAACAGGTTCTGCTGGATCTTGCGCCAGGTCTTGCGCGAAATGTCGATCGCGTCGGCCACCAGCGCCGGATCGCCGCGCATCAGCGTGATGCCGGCCGCGTGCATGGCGACGTCGGTGCCGGTCGCCATGGCGATGCCGATGTCGGCGGCGGCCAGCGCGGGGGCGTCGTTGATGCCGTCGCCCGCCATCGCCACGATGCCGGCACTGCGGATTTTCAGGTCGCGGATCACGCGGGCTTTGTCGTCGGGCAGGACTTCGGCGTGGAATTCGTCGATGCCCAGCGCTTTGGCGACACTGGCGGCACTGCCACGGTTGTCGCCCGTTACAAGCACGCTTTTGATGCCCATCCCGGCCAGCCGCTCGATGGCCGCGCGCGCCGTCGGTTTGACGGTGTCGCCGAAAGCGATCAGGGCGAGCGCCGCGGGCGCCTGCTCGTCGCGCTGCATCAGCCAGGAGACCGTGTTGCCGGCGGCTTCGAGTTCATGGGCGCGTTCCGTCAACGCCGGCGGTAACGCGATGCCGAGTTCGGTGAGCCAGCGCGTGCTGCCCAGCGCCAAGGTGCGGCCGTCGACATCCGCTTCGACGCCACGACCCGCCACGGCGCTCGCGGCGCTCGCCGTTATTGCCGTACTTGCTGTACTTGCGTTGGGTCGGCTTGCCGACACCGCCTCATACGCCTTGATCACCGCCCGCGCCAGCGGGTGATCGCTATGCCGCTGCACCGCTGCGGCCAGCGCTAACGCTTCGTCATGGCCGATCTCGCCGATCGGCTCGAACGCCGTCACCGATGGTTGGCCTAGCGTCAGCGTGCCGGTTTTATCGAACGCGACGATCGTCACGCGATGCGCGGTTTCCAGCGCTTCGGCGTCTTTGATCAGCACGCCGTGCCGCGCGGCGACGCCGGTGCCGGCCATGATGGCGGCCGGCGTAGCGAGCCCCAGCGCGCACGGGCAGGCGATCACCAGCACGGCGACCGCGTTCAGGATGGCGGTCTCGCCGCCCGCGCCCGCGATCAGCCAGCCCACCAGCGTGAGCGCGGCAATCGCCAGAATCGCCGGCACGAAGATTTCGCTGACCCGGTCCACCAGCCGCTGGATCGGCGCTTTTTCGGCCTGCGCGCTTTCCACCAAGCGGATGATTCGCGCGAGCGTGGTTTCCGCGCCGATCGCGGTGGTGGTCACGGCAATCGCGCCTTCGCCGTTGATCGAGCCGGCGGTGACTTTGTCGGCGGCCTGTTTCGGTACCGGCAGGCTTTCGCCCGTAATCAGCGATTCGTCGATGTGCGTGCGGCCTTCGAGCACCGCGCCGTCCACCGGCACGCGTTCGCCGGGACGCACGATCACGACCGTGCCGACCCGCACTTGCGCGAGCGGCACCTCGCGCTCGTCGGCGCCGACGCGAATGCGCGCGCGATCGGGGCGCAGGGCGTTGAGCGCGCGGATCGCGTCCGTGGTCTGGCGCTTGGCGCGTGCTTCGAGCCACTTGCCGAAGCGCACCAGCGTAATCACGACCGCCGACGCTTCGAAATACAGATGCATCATGTCGCCCGGATGCGTTGCCAGTTCGTAGACGCTGATGCCATACGCGGCCGATGTGCCGAGCGCCACCAGCAAATCCATATTGCCCGCGCCGGCGCGCACGGCGCGAAAGGCGGCGCGATAGAAGCGCGCGCCGAACACGAATTGCACGATCGACGCGAGCGCGAACTGCAGCCACGGCGACAGCATGGCTTGCACGCCGAACCATTCGGCGACCATTGGCACGACGAGCGGCAGGGTCAGCACGGCGGAAACGAGGACGGCGGCCAGTTCTCGGCGGCTTTGGTCGCGTTTGCGGTCGGCGGCGGTGGTGGAGGCGGCAGGGGCTGCGTGATGGCCGTGATCGCCGTAATCCAGACTGCCAGCCTGGCCTGCCTCGGCTGCAAAAGACGGCGCTTCCGGCGGCGCGATCAAGGTGGCCTCGTAGCCGGCTTTCTTGACGGCCGCGATCAGTGCCTCCGCGGCTGGGTCGGACTCAGCGCCGCTCAGGCCGACGGTGGCCGTTTCGGTGGCCAGATTCACCGACGCGCCCGTCACGCCCGCCACCTTCGCCAGTGCTTTCTCGACCCGCATTGCGCAGGAAGCGCAGGTCATGCCGCCGATCGCCAGTTCCGTGGCTTGCGGCGGCCGAGTGACCAACGCGGCGTCCGAGGGCGCGGCATCCTCGGACGGCACCAGCGTCGCTTCGTAGCCCGCTTTGCGCACGGCATTGGCGAGCGTGTCGGGTTCGACGCTGGCGTCGCTCTCGATACGCGCTTTTTCCGTGGCGAGATTCACGGACGCGCGCGTGACGCCCGGCACTTTGGCCAGCGCCTTCTCGACACGCGTGGCGCATGACGCGCACGTCATCCCGCCAATGTCGAGTTCGGCGGTTCGGGCTGGAAAGACGGCGGTGTCCGTGGGGCGCTGCGGATTGGCGAGTTCGGTCATGGTAGGCAAGGCTCATGGCGGCAGGGGGCCGCGTAATGAACCCAGTATCTTCCTTCCCATGATGGGAAGGTCAAGGACGGTTTGCGCGGTGCGGCCGAAAGTCGCCGCTCAAAACGCCGGCGGTGCATCCAGCATGGCTTGCCCGACTGCCTGCTGTTCATCGCTGGAACGCGCCAGCAGCGTTTCGGCCGCGCCGCGGCGGTCGGCGGCGGCCTTGTTCTGGCCGAGTTTCCATTTGCCGACCAGCCGCGTCACTTCGATTTCGATCCCGACGATCGCGCCGAGCATCTGCGCGATAAAGTCGGCGGGCGCGTCGCCCATCTTCCACGGCACCGGCTCGCCGGCTTCCATCTTGCGCGTCAGACGCGCGACCAGACCGCGGACGAACGTTTCGTCGTCGCGTACGACGATCCGGCCGTGCGCATGCACGACCATGTAGTTGTAAGTCGGCACCTGCCGATGCGCGTCGTGCTTGCTCGGATACCAGTTCGGCGAAATATAGGCCGTCGGCCCCTGGAAAATGACGAGCGCGTCGGGATGGCTGGCCACTTCCTGCCAGACCGGATTGGCCCGGGCGACATGCGCCCGCAGGATGGCGCCGCCAGCGGGAGCGACGTCCAGTTCGAACGGCACATGATTCGCATCGAGCCCATTGGGCCCGTTCGTAATCAGCGCGCCGAGCGGCTGCTCGCCAATCAGGCGATGCAGCACCTCGGGTCGGTTCTCTTCGAAATGCGCGGGCATGTACATAAACCACTCCGGATCCACATGGGCGAAAACACCGCCAGACTTCGACACGTGCGACCCGGCAGACAGCGTAAAACAGGCCGAATTTGACGCAATCGCACATGGCGTGTGCATGACAACGCGCTATTCATACCTTTGCGCTTGCCTGGTGAGCAAGGATACGATACAACCCGGTGTTGTCGGCATCGCGCACGGCGGACTGGCTGCGCGGGGTTTGGGGAGACCCCGCCAAAGCAGATCTCGCTGCGCGCCGACGTCTCCCTTAGGACCGCACGTTCCGCCACCTGAACGAATGATAAAAAATCGCCGAGAACTGTTTTCGCTTCACTGGACCTGCGCATCGTTCGCAGGCCTCGCATTTCTGGCCGGTTGCGCGTCGCCGCCTGCCGCAACGCAGAAACCCACGGGCTGGATCAAGGACGAAGTCGCCGACTCGTACGTATTCGGCTACCCGCTGGTGCTGATGGGCGTCGCGCGCGACGCGGCGGTCGGCACCGATCCGGGCCAGGCGCCGCTCAATACGCTGCGCCACGCGCAGGCGTTGCCGCCGGTCGGCGCATCGAACCCGCCGCAGCCGAGCCTCGACACGCTCGACTCGACCGGCTGGCTGGACGTCGGCAGCGAGCCGGTGATCGTTTCGCTGCCCGATTCGCATGGCCGTTACGTCGACGCCCGCGTGCTGGACATGTGGACCAACGTCGTCTGGTCGACCAGTGCGCAATTCACCACCCGCGCGGCCGGCATCAAATCGCAAACGATTGCCTTTGTCGGCCCAGGTTGGCAGGGCGATCTGCCCAAGGGCGTGAAGCGCGTCGACGTGCCGACCCGCAACGCGTGGGTGAGCGTGCGGATTCAGTCGAACGGCACGCGCGACCTGACGGCGGTCCGCAAGTTGCAGCGCGCCATTCGCGTCGCGCCGCTTAGCGTCTATGTGGGCGACACACGCACGGCGACCATTACGCCGCCGCGCAGCAATGCCGCCGACGCGGCCGCGAGCGCATCCGGCACGCCGGCCGCGCAAGTCGCCGCGCTCGACGCCAACGGCTTTTTCACGCGACTCGCGCAAGCCTTGCCCGACAATCCGCCGACTCCGGCCGATCCGCATGCGCTGAAATTCCTCACCGACCTGGGCGTCACGCCGGGCGAGCCGGTCAAGCTGCCGAAGGCGGCCGATGCGATTGCCGCCGGCCTCACCGAAGGTCATGAGCGGGTTGTCACGGCGCCGAGCAATCTCCTGAACGGCAACGGCTGGAACTGGTTCGGCGACGGCGTCGGCAATTACGGTCCCGACTACGCGTTGCGCGCTTATGCCGCGTCCATGCAACCGGGCATCGGCACGAAAGACGACGAAGTGCGCGCGGTCGTCACGCAAGACAGCGACGGCCACGCGCTGAACGGCGCCAATCGCTACGTGATTCACTTTGCGCCGAACCAGTTGCCGCCGGTGCGCGGTTTCTGGTCGATCACCGCCTACACAAAAGACGGTGCGTTGGGTGAAAGCGCGCCGGCCCGTCTGGCGGTCGGTGATCGTAACGGCGCACGCCGCAATCGCGACGGTTCGCTCGACGTGACCGTCTCGTCGGCGCGTAGCAAGAGCGGCAACTGGTTGCCGGCGCCGCGCGCCGATCTGCAACTGGTGCTGCGTTTGTATGCGCCGAAGCCGCAAGCCACCGACGGTAGCTGGCAACCGCCGGCGGTCGTGCGTCAGTGAAATGCGTCGCTGATATGACAGTCGCGCGCGCTTGATGCATCGATTAATTTATGCCCGCCGTTTTACAACGGCGGGCATAAACTTTTAATAGCGTCAGCGATTGTGTAAGCCCCGGCTTACATTTCTATCCCATCCCTGATTCACGACTTATACTGCCGCTTGCGGGATTTTCGTTTTCGCGGCGGGCTTGCCGCCGCACTACCCAAGACCGAGCATGGCAAGCCTCAACAAAGCATCATTAGCCTCCTCCATGCAGACCGTGCGCGACGTCGCGCAGTCGCGCCGTACCCGGCGTGTCCTGACCGGTCTGCTGATCTTCGTCGTATTGTTCGGTCTGCTGGGCTTCTTCGCGGCGCCGCCGCTGATTCGCCATATCGCCGAGCAACAACTCAGCAAGCAGCTCGATCGTCCGGCCACCATCGGCCGGATTGCGCTGAATCCCTATACGCTGCGACTCGAAGCCGACCGCGTGCATATCGGCGATAAAGACGGCGCGGGTGATTTCGTCGATATTTCGCGGCTTATCGTGCAGGCGTCGTGGAGTTCGCTGTTTCGCGCGGCGCCGATCGTCGACGAAGTGCAACTCGATTCGCCGCGTTTTCATATTGTTCGTTATGACGCGCAGCGTTTCAATTTCACCGACCTGATCGAGAAGTTCTCGAAACAGCCGGCCAAACCCGACAGCAAGCCGACGCTGTTCTCCGTGTCGAACATTCGCCTCGAAAACGGCCAGATCACGTTCGACGACAAGCTGCTCGGCGTGACTCATGTGATCGATCAATGGAAGCTCGGCATTCCGTTTATCGCCACGTTGCCTTCGAAAACCGACATCTTCGTCGAGCCGTTGCTGCGCGCGCGGATCGACGGTAGTCCGCTGGCGATCGACGGCAAGACCAAGCCGTTCGCCACGTCGCGTGAATCGGAAGTGTCGCTGCGCTTCGACGGGCTCGATGTGCCGCGGCTCATGTCGTATGTGCCGACCAAACTGCCGGTGATCGTGCAGTCCGGCAAGCTGTCCACCGACCTCAAGCTCAACTTCGTGATCTCGAACGACGCGCCTTCGCTGCGCGTAGCCGGCACCGTCGATATGAACGACGTGGACGTGCGGGATCAAAGCAAGGCGCCGTTCTTCGCGGCCCACGCCGTGCATGTGGCCGCCGCGACACTCGAGCCGTTGAAGAGCCTCTATCACTTCGACGAGATCCGCATCGACGCGCCGAGCGCCGATCTGGCGCGCGATAGAGACGGCGTGTTGAGTGTCGAGCGCATGTTCGCGCCGGCGCCGGCGGCGTCTGGCACGGCCGCTGCGTCCGCACCGGCGATGGCATCGGCTGCTGCATCGGCGGCCAGAACTGCTAGCGCACCGGCCGCCGCATCTGGCGCCGCCGCGACGGAAACGGCTGCGGCTCCGCCGCTGGATCTGGCGATCAAACGCTTCGTGCTGAATGACGGCACCGTGAATGTTCACGACGAAGCGGCTTCGCGGCCCGTCGACGTCGGTCTGCAAAAACTGGCTGTGACGCTGACCGATTTCTCGACACTCGCCACCGCGCCGGCGCATTACACGCTGAATACCGATTTCAAGGACGGCGCCGGTTCGCTCGGCGCGGCAGGCGCGTTCGGCCTCGTCGCGAAGACCGCGAGCGCGAAGCTCGATCTCAAGTCGCTGAAGCTGCCGCTGCTGCAGCCCTATATCGACACCGCAACCGCCGCGCAAGTGACCGACGGCGCGCTGTCCGCCACGGTGAATATCGGCGCGAACTGGTCGAAGGAGCCGGTCGCTGTGATGGTCGCCGACACGCAGCTCGATCTGCAATCGCTGAAGCTGGCGGCGCGCGGCAGCAAGCAGCCGCTCATCGTGCTCGCGCAGGCGCACGTGACGGTCAAGCAGGTGGATGTGGCGGCACGCACCGCCGACATCACGAGCGTCGAGACGACCGGCCTCTCGGTCGACGCGCAACGCCTGAAAGACGGCAGCATCAATCTCACGTCGCTGGCCGGTCCGCATGAAGTCGAGCAGCAGCGCACGGCGATTCACGCGGTCAAGAAGGCGCAGGCGCAAGGGCCCGCGTGGCACTACAAGATCGGCGAACTGAACCTGAAAGACGCGACCGCCAATTTCACCGACAACACCACGCCGCAACCGGTGCGCCTGAGCATCACGCCATTGCAACTCAAGGTGCAGCAGATCAGCGACGACCTGAGCCGTCCGCTGCCGATCGACCTACAGGCCACGCTGAACAAGAGAGGCACGCTCGGCGTGAAGGGCGACGTCACGGCCACGCCGCTCAAGGTCGCGGTCAAGGTGAACGCGAACCGGCTCGACGCGGCGGCGTTCGAACCGTACTTCGGCAGCAAGCTCAATGCGGTGATCGCGAGCGCGTTGCTCAACGCGAACGGCGAACTGGCGCTGAGCCAGACGAAGTCGTTGAAGGCGAACTATCACGGCGACATGGCGCTGGTCGACGTGCGGATGCTCGACAAGGCGACCTCCGACCCGTTCGCGGGCTGGGGCTCGCTCGCGCTGACCAACCTCAAAGCCGATTACGACGAGCGCGGCACGGAAGTGGACGCGGGCAAAGTCACGTTCACGAAGTTCTACGGACGCGTGCTGCTCGACGCGCAAGGCAAGCTCAACCTCAAGGATGTGGTCGCGCATGAAAGCGGCGCGCCCCAGTCGCTGACGCGCGACGAGAGCGGCGCCGAACCGGTGCCGCTGACACCGCAAGCGCCTGCGGTGGCGGCAGCACCGGCGCCGGTTTCGTCGACTACACCCGCCACACCCGCTACCGTGACGGCCGCTACGCCGCCGCAGAGCCCCGTCAAGCTGCACTTCGGTCAACTGGTGCTGCAGCAAGGCCGCGTGACCTATACGGACAATTTCATCAAGCCGAATTTCACGGCGAATCTGGTCGGCATTACAGGCACGATCGGCGCGTTCGGCACACAATCCACGACGGCCGCGCCGGTCGACGTCGCCGCAAAACTGGCGGCCAACGGTCCGCTATCGATTCGCGGGACGGTCAATCCGCTGATCGAGAAACCGGCGCTCGATCTGACGGCGAGCGCGCACGATATCGAGCTGACCAACCTCACGCCATATTCGGCGAAATATGCCGGCTATCCGATCACCAAGGGCAAGCTGAACGTCGATCTGCACTACCAGCTCGCTAACGATCAGTTGAACGCGAACAATCACCTGTTCATCGATCAGCTCACGTTCGGCGACCACGTGCAGAACGATACGGCGACCAAGTTGCCGGTGCGTCTCGCGATCTCGCTGCTGAAGAATTCGCGCGGTGAAATCGACGTGAACCTGCCAGTCTCGGGCTCGTTGTCGAATCCGGAGTTCAGCATTGGCGGCCTGATCTGGCATGCGGTGCTCAATCTGCTGCAGAAGGCGGTGACCGCGCCGTTCTCGCTGATCGCCAACGCGTTCGGCGGCAGCGGCGAGGAATTGGGCTATGTCGAATTCGAGCCGGGCTCCGCGAAACTCACGGACGCCGACAACAAGAAGCTCGACACGATCGTCAAGGCACTGGCCGACAAGACGTCGATCAAGATGGACCTGATCGGCCGCGTCGACCCGGCTGTCGACGAACCCGCGTTGCGCACGCAATACGTGGACCGTCTGGTCAAGCAGCAGAAGATCAAGGACGTGGTGGGCAATGGTGAGAGCGTCGATCTGTCGACGGTCACGGTCGATCCAAAGGATTACGACAAGTATTTGACCCAGGCCTACAAGTCCGCCGACTTCAAGAAGCCGCGCAATTTTGTCGGCCTGACCAAGAGCCTGCCGAACGATGAAATGAAGAGCGCGATTGCCGCCAACGCGCCGATCGACGACGCCAGCCTGCGTCAGCTCGCGCAGCAGCGGGCGCAGAGCGTGCAGCAGTATCTGGACGGCAAGATCGACAGCAGCCGCGTGTTTATCGTTGCGCCGAAGCTGAACGCCGACGGTATCAAGGACAAAGGCGCGACCACACGGGTCGACTTTGGCTTGAAGTAACGTTATCGGGGCGGCGAACGTGGCGTGCAGCACGGGCGCGTGAAGCTACGTGAAGCCGCGCAAAACCACGCGCCGCGCAATCAGGCGGCGCGCGTCGGCTTCTTCAACGCGGTCTGCTCGATCACGCGCGCGAGTGTGTCGAACGCGGGGCCGATCTTCTCGTTCGGCACGCACGCGTAGCCCAGCAGCAAACCGCGCCGCGCGGGCGTATCGCTGCTGTAGTAGCTCGCGAGCGGACGCACGATCACGCCGGCATCGTAAGCGGCGGCGGTCACCGCGCGATCGTTCGCGTGATCCGGCAAACCGAGCACCAGATGCAGACCGGCCTCGTCGCCCATGACCGGCAGTTCGCTGCCGAAACGCGCGGTGATCGCGTCGATCAGAATCTGCCTCCGCTCGCCGTACAACGCACGCATGCGCCGAACGTGCGACGTGAGATGGCCGTCCATGATGAAGTCTGTCATCACCGCCTGCTGCATCAACTGCCCCTCGCGGTACAACTCCGCGACGCCGGTCCGGAACGTCTCCACCAGATGCTCCGGCGCGATCATGTAGCCGATCCGCAAGCCGGGAAACAGCATCTTCCCGAGGCTGCCCACGTAGATCACCTGCCCGGCCTCGTCGAGTCCTTGCAGCGACGCGAGCGGCCGGCTGCCGTAGCGGAACTCGCTGTCGTAGTCGTCCTCGATGATCCAGACGTTGTGCTGACGCGCGTATTCGAGCAGCGTGCGGCGGCGCGCGAGGCTCATCACCATACCGAGCGGATATTGATGCGATGGTGTGACGAGCGCGAGACGCGGCGGCTGTTGCAGATCCTGTTCGCGCGGATTCAGACCTTCGGCGTCCACGGGCACCGGCACCAGCGTGATCCCCGACGATTGCAGCACGCTGCGCGCCCCCCAATAACACGGCTCCTCGACCCACGCGCGATCGCCGACGTCGGTCAATAAACGCACCGCCAGATCGATCGATTGGTGAATACCCGTGGTGATGATGATCTGATCGGGCGTGCAATTCACCGAGCGCGCCACGCGCAGGTAGTCGGACAGCGCACGCCGCAATGGCCGATAACCGCCGCCCGGTGCGTAGGTGAGCAGATCGGGATTAGCCTCTTTCCATAACCTGGCCTGCAAGCGGCTCCACGTACGCGCCGGAAACTCCGCGACGTCGGGCACGCCCGGCATGAATGCACCCCATTGCTTGGCGGATACGCCGGCTTTGTCGATCAGCCGACGCCCCCGCGTCGACAGGTCGCCGAGATCGCGTTTGGGCGGCGGTGGCGGCGGCTCCGCAGCGGGGCTCGCTTGCGTGTCGACACTGATGACCACCACGGGCTGCTTGCGCGCATTCATCGCGGCTGTGTCCGGCCTCGTGTCCGCGACGTAGGTGCCGCTGCCGGTGGTCGAGATCACGTAGCCTTCGGCGGTCAACTGATCGTAGACGTGCAGCACCGTATTGCGTGCAATGCCGAGGTCTTCGGCGAGCGTGCGTGAGCTCGGCAGCTTGGCGCCGGGCGGCAACTGGCCGGTGAGAATGGCCTGCTGCATCAGTCGCAAGGTCTGTCTGTAGACCGGTTCGGCGGCCGTGCGGTCGAGCCTCGCGGCGAGCCAATCCGACAAGATCACGGTGTCCAAGTGGTTCTATCCGGAATAATGAAATGGTTCCATATTGTAGAACCGTAACGGTCTATAGTGAGCCACGCAATTGACACAATCCCGCTGTTTTGCAGGGGGAGCCAGATGGATCGCAGAGGAGACTGGAGCGATGAAAACCGATGACGTGATCGTCAGCTTTCGCGGCGTGCGCAAGACCTACGACGGCGAAACGCTGGTCGTCAAACAGCTCGATCTGGACATCTATCAGGGCGAATTCCTGACGTTGCTCGGGCCGTCGGGTTCGGGCAAAACCACTTGCCTGATGATGCTGGCGGGTTTCGAATTTCCCACCGGCGGCGAGATCTGGCTCGACGGCACGTTGCTCAATACGGTGCCGCCGCACAAGCGCAACATCGGCATGGTGTTTCAGAACTACGCGCTGTTTCCGCACCTCACAGTCGAGCAGAATGTGGCGTATCCGTTGACCGTGCGCAAGGTTTCGGCGCAGGAGCGTGCGGAGCGCACGCATAACGCGCTGAAAATGGTACGCATGGAGAGCTTCGCGAAGCGTTATCCGGCGCAGTTGTCGGGCGGCCAGCAACAACGTATCGCGCTCGCCCGCGCCCTGGTGTTCGAGCCGAAGCTCGTGCTGATGGACGAACCGCTCGGCGCGCTGGACAAACAGTTGCGCGAACACATGCAGTACGAACTCAAGTCATTGCACGAGAAGCTCGGCGTCACCTTCGTGTACGTCACGCACGATCAGGGTGAAGCGCTGACCATGTCCGATCGCGTCGCCGTGTTCGATAAAGGCATCGTGCAACAACTCGATACCGTGGACCGTCTGTACGAATCGCCGTGCAACGAGTTCGTCGCCAACTTTATCGGCGACAGCAACAAGCTGCGCGGCACGATCGCGAATGTCGACGGCGAGTTCTGCGAGTTTCATCTGAGCGACGGTACGCGTCTCACCGGCCGCAATATCGGCGGGGCGCGGGCGGGCACGTCGGCCGTGGCGTGCATTCGGCCTGAGCGCATGAAGCTGGCCAATCGCGCCGTGAACGGCGAGCGGCGCGCCGGCGCCAATGCGCTCAGCGGCGAAGCGCGCGGGCTGATCTATTTCGGCGACCACGTGCGGATGCGCTGCGGTCTGCCGCAGCAGGACGAGTGCTTCGTCAAGGTGCCGCTCGGCACGGCAGCGCTCGATACCTTTGCACCCGGCGCGCCGGTCGCGTTGGAATTCGCGCCGGAGCATCTGCGGGTTTTCGCCGAAGCATAAACAGGTTGAGCGTATTGGTTGCAGTGAACACGCCGGACGTGCAACGCGCCCGACGTGGGTAAGTCTTTTCAGCAGCACATAACAAAACCGCGTCGTACATAGATTTGAAGCACATCACCCAAGGAGAGCAACACACCATGAGCAAGATCGTGAAATCGCGCTGCGCCATCGCTGTCGGTGCTGTCGCGCTCGCGCTGGGCGCCGCGCAAGTCAATGCCGCCGAACTGACGGTCGTTAATTTCGGCGGCGCGAATGGCGACGCGCAGAAAGCGGCATTCAACCAGCCGTTCGAAACGCAGACCAGCAATAAAGTGACCGCCGTCGAATACAACGGCGAGCAGGCCAAAGTGAAGGCCATGGTCGAAGCCAAGCACGTGAATTGGGACGTGGTGGAAGTCGAATCGGGCGACATTGGCCGCGGCTGCGATGAAGGTCTGTACGAAAAGCTCGACTGGTCGAAGCTCGGCAAGAAGTCGGATCTGATTCCTGAAGCGCCGCAAACGTGCGGCGTCGGCTTTTTCGTGTGGTCGACGGCGCTCGCGTATAACGCCGACAAGCTGAAAACGGCGCCGACCGGCTGGGCCGACTTCTGGGACGTGAAGAAATTCCCGGGCAAACGGGCTATGCGCAAGGGCGCGCGCTACAACCTCGAATTCGCGCTAATGGCCGACGGCGTGGCGCCGAAAGACGTCTACAAGGTTCTCGCCACGAAGGAAGGCCAGGACCGCGCATTCAAGAAGCTCGACGAGCTGAAACCGAATATTCAATGGTGGGAAGCGGGCGCACAGCCGCCGCAATTCCTCGTGGCGGGCGACGTGGTGATGTCCACCGCGTACAACGGCCGGATCGACGCCGCGCAACGCGAAGGCAAGAACCTCAAGGTGGTCTGGAACGGCAGCATTTACGACCTCGACTATTGGGCGATTCCGAAGGGCACGCCGAACAAGGCGCTGGCCGAGAAGTACATCGCCTATTCGATCTCGTCGAAGCCGCAACAGGACTACGCGCATAACATCGCCTACGGTCCGGTGAATGTGACGGCAATCAAGGCGCTCGACGCGAAGACGCTCGCCAATCTGCCGAACTCGCCGGCCAACGGCAAGAACGCCGTGCTGCAGAACCTCGCGTTCTGGACCGACCATGGCGATGAACTGGAGCAGCGCTTCTCGTCGTGGGCTTCGAAGTAAGCGGTTGGGTTTGAGAAGGCGCGGTTCGATCGATAGTGAGCCGCGCCGTATCGATGCAATGAAACATTCGCGCTTATCCGATGGATGCGCGCGAACGTTCAGATGGAGACGGGTGTGACTACGATGACGATCGCCGCCGATTCGACGCCTGAAGCAAGTGGCCGACTCAAGCGTGAACTGAAGGCCGCGGAATCGAAAAAACGGGCCATGGCCTTGCTGTTGATCGCGCCGCTCGCCATTTTTCTGCTGTTGATTTTCGTCGTGCCGATCGGCGCGCTGTTGACGCGCGCGGCGCAGAATCCGGAAGTGGTCGGCGCGCTGCCGCATACGCTGAATGCGCTGAGCGCCTGGGACCGCAAGACGCCGCCGCCGGACGCCGCTTATGCCGCGCTAGCTACCGACCTCACCGCAGTCGCCGACGGCGACGGCATGGGCGCGCTCGCACGCCGCCTCAACGTGGAGATTCCCGGTTATCGCTCGCTGGTTGCAAAGTCCGCGCGCGCCATGCCGTTCGTCGACGACAACAACAAGCCGCTGCAACTGACGCCCGCGCAGGTTCACGCCAAATTCGTCGAACTGGACGAACGCTGGAACGACGTCACTTACTGGCAAGCCATCGCCAAGAACTCGGGCGTGTATTCGGCGTTCTACCTGCTCGCTTCGCTGGATCATAAACAGGACGCGTTCGGTCACATCATACCGACCGATCCCGATCAGCAGATCTACCTCACCGTGTTCGGCCGCACCTTCGTGATCGGCGCGGTCGTCACGTTCTTCGCGTTGTTGCTCGGCTATCCGCTCGCGTACTGGATTTCGACGCTGTCCGAGCGGCGCGCGAATCTGGTGATGATCCTCGTGCTGATTCCGTTCTGGACTTCGATCCTCGTGCGCGTGGCCGCATGGATCGTGATTCTGCAAGGCGAAGGGCTGGTGAATAAAGCGCTGATCGCGAGCGGCCTGATTCACGATCCGCTCGCGCTGCTGTTCAACCGCACCGGCGTCTACATTTCGATGACGCACATTCTGTTGCCGTTCATGATTTTGCCGCTGTACAGCGTGATGAAATCGATCCCGCCCACGTATCAGCGCGCCGCGGTGTCGCTCGGCAGCCATCCGTTCGCCGCGTTCTGGCGCGTCTATGTGCCGCAGACCTATCCGGGCATCGGCGCGGGCGCCTTGCTGGTGTTCATTCTCGCGATCGGCTACTACATCACGCCAGCTTTGCTCGGCGGCCCGGGCGATCAGATGGTCAGCTACTACGTCGCGTACTTCACCAACGTCACGATCAACTGGGGCATGGCGTGTGCGCTCGGCGGTCTGCTGCTCGCCGCGACGCTCGTGCTGTACGTGATCTATGGACGCTTCACGCGTTCGTCATTGAGCCTTGGCTGAACGGAGTCAATTGCGATGAAACTTGCCAAGCCTTTGTTCGCACCGCATACGTCGATGGTGGAGCGCGTGTGGTATTTCGCGCTGCGCGCACTGGCCGTGCTGACGCTGCTGTATCTCATTCTGCCGGTGCTGGCGATCGTACCGCTGTCGTTTTCGTCGAGCACGTTTCTGGTGTATCCGATCCCGGGCTGGTCGCTGCGCTGGTATCAGAACCTGCTCGCCTCCGATGAATGGCGCACGGCCGCCAAAAACAGTTTCATCGTGGCGCCGTCGGCAACAATCGTCGCGACGGTGCTCGGCACGCTGGCGGCGATCGGCTTGACCAAAGCGAACTTCCGCGGCAAAGGGCTGCTAATGGCGATCCTGATCTCGCCGATGATCGTGCCGGTGGTGGTGGTCGGCGTCGGCATGTATCTGTTCTTTGCGCCGCTTGGGTTGGCCAATACGTATATCGGGTTGATTCTCGCGCACGCGTCGCTCGGCGTGCCCTTCGTCGTCACGACGGTCGCGGCCACGCTGCAGGGGTTCAATTACAACCTGGTGCGCGCCAGTTTGTCGCTGGGTGCGAATCCGGTCAAAACGTTCTTTCGCATTACGTTGCCGGTGATCGCACCGGGCGTTATCTCGGGTGCGCTGTTCGCGTTCGCGACATCGTTCGATGAAGTGGTCGTCACGCTGTTCCTTGCCGGCGCGGATCAGACTACGCTGCCGCGCCAGATGTTCACCGGCATCCGCGAGAACATCAGCCCGACCATTGCGGCGCTCGCAACGATTCTGATCGTGTTCTCCACGGGCCTACTGTTGGCGCTCGAATGGTTGCGAGGCCGCAATGCCGCGCGCGCGGTCAAGGCCTGAGGTTCATGATCGAGACTGCGACGTTGGATATTTAAGGTTCCTTACATTCTGCAAAGTTCCGAACCGTTTCTAAGATTGTTCCCATTCCCCGTGTGTCTGCGTCTGTTCATACTCTGAGCCCTCTTCAGCAAGATGCGCTCGACGCAGACAGTCAATGAAACTCCAGCTAACCCTGCTTGTCTGCGTGCTGACCTTAACGGGCTGCGCGGACCGTGCTGCGCGTGAGCGGCTAGGTATCGAAGACGCCTCCGTGTTGAGAACAGGCATTGGCGCCACGCAGGACGAACCTGCGGGCGCGGCCAACTCGCAATGGGTGAATGCTTACGCGCCGATCGCGAACAGCCGCGCTGCGATGACGTCGTTACAGGAACGCCTCGATCGCGCGCCCGGTAGCCGCAACGACTATTTTCGAGCGAAGGCGCAATGCTGGCTGGACGCTGCCCAGCAGGCGCGACAAGCGCATGACCAATGGGGCTTCGTCGAGGAGGCGATCGGCCAGGCCGCGACGATCACGGTCGGCGTTGAGCGCGGCACACCGTTATCGGCTGCGAATGCCGCGTTGCGCACTGTGTCCACGGTACGTCCTGATCTGTGGGGGATCGTCAACGCAATCAAGGCAGATCCCGCCCTCGCTCAATGTCCGCCAGCGCAGCCGCCGCTTGCCTGCGCCGAAGTCGAACTGATGCAGGCGGGGCATGACGCATGGATACGAAGTTTCGCCGATGCCGAGAAGCACTTGCCTGACGTCAAAGACAAGCTGCGCAAATCGGCCGAAACAGCGATGCAATGCAAGCAGGCCATGTCGGCATCGGTGCCCGTGTCGGCGTTGCCGGTAAAAGCGCCGCAAACAATGACGCTGCGGGCGGACTCGCTGTTCCGTTTCAACGACGCCTCGATATTGCCGGCTGGACAGCGCCAACTCGATGACGTGGTGAGCGCGCTAAAAAACGCGCCTGCCGTTCACGCCTTGCAGGTCACCGGCTATGCGGACCGTCTTGGCGGCGCGGCCCGCAATCAGTGGTTGTCGACGCAACGTGCGCAAACCGTCGAGCAGTATTTGCGCGCGCGTAGCGTGACATTGCCGATTACCGCGCGAGGTCGAGGCAGTGCGAATCAGCGGGTTGAATGCCATCAGAGCAGGCAGGACGCTTTGGTGCGATGTCTCGCACCGAACCGTCGTGTCGAGATAGAGCTGGTGGGCGCGGCGGCTTAGCGGGTTCTTCTGTCGAGCGTGTCTCTGTGCGAAACGGAGCCACTAACCTGAAACGCGGCACATTCTCGTCGCCATGCGACAACCGCCACTAGCGTGCAGGGGTGCGGCAGTACTTGCCGGTCCTCTGTCTTCCATGCTCGGAACGAGCGAAAGCGCCGCACGAATTAATGCATCGTCAGACCAGATGGCGTCGACGATTTGTGCGGCAAAGGATTTTTTAAAAAGGAAAGTAAACCATGTCAACTATTCTGGTTATCGATGATCATCCGGCATTCCGGATGGTTATCAAAATGCAACTCATGCAATTACTCGGTATCGAAGAAGTCATCGAAGCCGACAATGGACAAACCGCTGTCGAGCTTGCCCGGCAATACACGCCGAAACTCGCCATATTGGACCTCGACATTCCGCGCATCAGCGGGCTCGATGTGATCCCGCGTCTGAAGCTTGCGCATCCGGCGATTCGTGTGCTGGTTTTGTCTGGACACGACCCCGCCATTTTTGCGCCGCGCGCGATGCGCTCCGGCGTCCACGGCTTCGTAGGCAAGTCGCAGGAAATGAAGGAGATCTTGCGCGGCGTGGAGGCGGTATTAGCGGGCTACACGGTCTTCCCGGTGACCGCCAACGGCGCCGGCATCGCGCCTGCCGTCGGCATGGGTGGCGAGGAAGACAGGATCGGTCTGCTGTCGGACAAGGAACTGGTGATTCTTCAAATGCTCGCAAAGGGTCTGTCGAATAAAGCGATCGGCGACGCGCTATTTATGAGCGACAAAACCGTCAGCACGTACAAGAGCCGCATTCAGGAAAAACTTGGGCTCTCATCATTGGCGGCACTCATCGAGTTCGCTTCGTTGCACAGACTGATCGATTGAGTTTCGCCGCTATGAATAAGATTAGCCCGTCGCATTCTTCTGCGGGTGTGCATTGTCGTACGCGGTGCCTGGTTCGCCATGTTTCTGCTGGTCATGCTTGCCCTGTTGGGTTGACTTCGATCCGTCTCGCGTCGGTATTGGGGTGTTTTTGTGCATTTGCATTGCTGTGGGCGCTGTCAATGCGCGCGAACGCGCTACCGTTGAGCGACAGCAGGGCGAACGCCGTGCAGATCGATATTTCACGGCCGGGCGCGCACGGTGCGGCAGGTCAGCAATCGTGGATATTGATGCTCGTGGCGCCAGTTGTTGCCGCCCTCGCCGGCGCCTGTCTATTCCGGATCGCGCAGCGGCGTGCTGCTCAGAAGGCAAAAAATGCTGCCCATAAACGGAGTACCCATCGAGAACTAGCGGCGCCGCGCGGCCGTGCGAGCTTGAGCGCGTCGTTTGCCGTCGAGTCATGGTGCGAGGAGTCGAGATCGGCTTACGCCGGTCCGCAAGCGCAAGTTCCTTCCACTGGGGAGGTCGAGGCGGACATCGCCGGGAACGCGTCTTTCGAGCCATTCGAAGCACGCTATCTTCAGGCGCTGTCCGAAGAGGGCATCGATCTCCAGACGTTTCTGGCCGGTTGGCGCGATGCAATGGACGAAGACCTCGCCCATCTCAATGCGTTGCGTCGCGACGGCGAGTTCGACCGTTTGCGCGGCGTGCTGCATCGGTTGAGCGGGGCGGTTGGACTCGTCGGCGCGTGCAGCCTGATGGAAGCGTTGCGGCACACGAGTGCCGCGCCACCGGCGCATAACGCTGGTTCCATCGACGTGCTGACAACCCGCGTAAGGACTTTGGTCATGCAACTTGACACTGCGGCCCACACCTATCGGAGCACCCCGCGATGACTCGACCATGGGCCTTGATTCAAGGCGATCTTGCGTTGCCGAATGCGCGACTGCTCAGCGGCCTGCCGGCGCCTTTCGGTTTGAAACCGCAGCCGGTGCGGACCGGCGCGCAGCAAGAACCGCTGTCCGCAGTGCGCGACGAGACGCAACAGGCCAATCGGCGCGGGGTGCAGGCCCGAGTGCCTGCAACACCGCGGGATCCCGTTACGCCGGGGTCAAAGTTTGTTTTTTTCTACAAGTTGCCGCCGCAGCGCGAATATTCGGATCGTTTCGACGCTCAGTTGGCCGAAGCGCGGCGTTACCTTGAAATGGGCAAGGCGCGACCGCGTTCGTCGCGCTCGGACCATGTAGTCGGAGCGGCCATTTTTCTGAGCTGCAGCATTGCGCTGGCCTGGCTGCTGTCGACCTGTGCAACGCGCGACGCCAACAAGACAACGTCCGTAGCGGTGACGCGTCCAGTCGTGCCATTGCAGGGCGGCCCAGGCGTGGCTTTGCCAAAAGCGCACGCCGAAGCTCGTTCGGCGGACGCGCTCACGGACCGTTCGCAAACGCTGGGCTCTGAGGTGTCTACAGCGCTCGATGCAAGCCGGCATCAAACGGGCAACGCGTCGCCTGCCACCGATACGGCGCCGAAAATCGCGTTCAAAGCCGAGCCAACGCAAATGTCGCCCCGCGCCGAGTCGCATTTGGCCACGCGAGGTTCTCGCCGCAATCCCGAAACGACGCTCGCCGCCGCCAAACCTGCCGGGCGTGTCGCTATGGCGCGCCTGACTCAGGCGCAGGTCGAAGCGCGTGTTGCTCTGATCCGTGTCACTTCTTCGGCCACCAAGCCGTCCCTATCGCATCAGACCGAATGGACCGCGCAGGCCTCGTCTACCCACGACACGGCTGAGCGCGCCGCGTTACTCGATTGGGCGGCGCGACAGCGGCGCGCGAGCGTCACGCTGCGTGCCACAGTGCCCGCGCCCGGCGAAACCGAGATCGAGACCGACTGGAATGCCCGCATGACGCAGCGAAGGATCACCGATAACCCCGCCGCCTTCCAGGTCAACCGAGGCCAACCGTAAGGGCGCGCCGAAAAAAGCGCGCAAAAAAAAGCCCGACCAACGGTCGGGCTTCTAAAGTCGGCTGCGTCCTTCCACAGAACGCAGCCCCTGCAAAACAGCATGGCTGTTTGCGTTGCCGCTAACTCAGCTAAACAGGCAGCTTAAGCAGCCAGCAGCGAACGCAGCACGAACGGCAGAATCCCGCCGTGCTTGTAGTAGTCGACTTCGATCGGCGTGTCGATACGCAGCAGCACCTGAACGCGCTTTTCCTTGCCGTCCTTGCCACGAATCACCAGCGTCACTTCCTGTTGCGGCTTGAAGTCCGAACCCAGGCCTTCGATGTCGTACGTTTCTTCGCCGGTAATACCGAGCGATTGCACGCTATCCGAGCCCTTGAACTGCAGCGGCAGAACGCCCATGCCGACCAGGTTCGAACGGTGAATCCGTTCGAAGCTGCGTGCGACCACGGCCTTCACGCCCAGCAGTTGCGTACCCTTCGCAGCCCAGTCACGCGACGAGCCCGTGCCGTACTCTTCGCCCGCGAACACGATGGTCGGCGTGCCGGCGTCGATGTACTTCATCGCTGCGTCGTAGATCGATTCCTGTTCGCCGCTCGGCTGGTGAATCGTCAGGCCGCCTTCCACGCGCGTGCCGTCTGCCTTCGCCGGGATCAGCAGGTTCTTGATCCGGACGTTCGCGAACGTACCGCGCATCATCACGTCGTGGTTGCCGCGGCGCGAGCCGTAGCTGTTGAAGTCGGCTTTCTGCACGCCGTTTGCCTTCAGCCACTTGCCTGCCGGCGAGTCTTCCTTGATCGAGCCAGCCGGGCTGATGTGGTCGGTCGTGACCGAGTCACCGAAGATGCCCAGTGCGCGTGCGTTCGTGACTGCGGCGATGCTGTCGGCCGGCGTCATCGAGAAGTCCTTGCCGAAGAACGGCGGCTCAGCGATGTAGGTCGACTTCGGCCAGTCGTAGACTTGACCTTCTTCGCCTTCGATCTTGCTCCACAGGTCGCCCTTCTTGGTCAGCGACGCGTAGTTCTTGCGGAACGCGTCGGCGTCGAGTGCGAACTTGAGCAGCTCGTTGACTTCTTCGCTGGTCGGCCAGATGTCGCCCAGGTAGATGTCCTTGCCGCCCTTGCCCTTACCGACCGGTTCCGTCATCAGGTCGCGCGTGATGTTGCCGGCGATCGCGTAAGCGACGACCAGCGGCGGCGAGGCCAGGAAGTTCGCGCGGATGTTCGGGTGAATCCGCGCTTCGAAGTTACGGTTGCCCGACAGCACCGCAGCCGCGACGATGTCGTTCTTCGTGATCGCTTCGTTCAGTTCCGGCGTCAGGTCGCCCGCGTTACCGATACAGGTCGTGCAACCGTAAGCGGCCAGCGTGAAGCCCAGCTTGTCGAGGTACTTCAGCAGATCGGTCTTCGTCAGGTACTCGGTGACGATACGCGATCCCGGTGCGAGCGACGTCTTGATGTGCGGCGCGACCGTCAGGCCGGCTTCCACCGCCTTCTTCGCCAGCAGGCCGGCGGCCAGCAGCACGCTCGGGTTCGACGTGTTCGTGCACGACGTAATCGCCGCGATCAGGATGTCGCCGTTCTTCACGTCGACGCCGTTGGTCGTGGTGTATTGCGCGTCCAGATCGGCTTCCTTCTTCGCGAAGCCGTTTTCTGCCACCGGCTTCGAGAACAGGTCGCTGAAGGTCGACTTCACGTGACCGATTTCGATACGGTCTTGCGGGCGCTTCGGACCTGCCAGCGACGGCGTGACCGTGCCGAGATCCAGCGTGACGACCTTGGTGTAGTCGATCTGGCCAGCCTTCGGAATACCGAACAGGCCTTGTGCCTTGAAGTAGTTTTCGAAGGCCGAGATTTCCGCGTCCGTGCGGCCCGTGCCCTTGAAGTAGTCGATGGTTTTTTCGTCGACCGGGAAGAAGCCCATGGTTGCGCCGTATTCCGGCGCCATGTTGCCGATCGTTGCACGATCCGGCAGCGACAGCGACTTCGTGCCTTCGCCAAAGAACTCGACGAACTTGCCGACCACTTTCTCTTTACGCAGCAGTTCGGTCACGGTCAGGACCAGATCGGTCGCCGTCAGACCTTCGCGCAGCTTGCCCTTCAGTTCGACGCCAACCACGTCAGGCGTCAGGAAGTACACCGGCTGGCCGAGCATGCCGGCTTCCGCTTCGATACCGCCCACGCCCCAGCCCACCACGCCGATACCGTTGATCATCGTGGTGTGGCTGTCGGTGCCGACCAGCGAATCCGGGTAGTACACCGTATCCGTGCCTTCAGCCTTCTTGTGCACGCCGCGTGCGAGGTATTCCAGGTTCACCTGGTGGACGATACCGACGCCCGGCGGCACGACCTTGAACGTGTCGAATGCCTGCATGCCCCACTTCATGAACTGGTAGCGCTCGTTATTGCGCTGGAATTCCAGTTTCATGTTCAGATCGAGCGCGTTCTTTTCGCGGAAGTGATCGATCTGCACCGAGTGATCGACGACCAGATCGACCGGGACCAGCGGTTCGATCGACTTCGGATCCTTGCCCATGTGCTTGGCGACACCGCGCATGGCAGCGATGTCGGCGAGCAGCGGCACGCCGGTAAAGTCTTGCAGCACCACGCGCGACACGACGAACGGGATTTCGTCGACGCGCGATGCGGTCGGCTTCCAGTTGGCCAGTTGCGTGATGTGTTCTTCGGCGATCTTCTTGCCGTCGTAGTTACGCAGCACCGATTCCAGCACGATTCGGATCGAAACCGGCAGGCGGTCGATCTTGATGTTCAGTGCCTTGCCGAGTTGCGGCAGGGAGTAGAACTTGCCTTTGCCGGAACCGCTGTCGAATTCCTTGAGCGTTTTGTGGAGGTTGTGGGCCATGGTGTTTTCCTTGGTTTGATCGCGGAACTACAGTACTTATTAACTTGACTAGATGACGTACAGATCGACGTACTCATTGACCGGCATGGCTTCGAGCCGTGCCTGATCCAGCGACACGTCGAGAATCGCCAGTTGTTGCCTGACCGGAAAGCGGCGCGCGAGGTTGGTCTTGAACTTCTCGACCAGCAACGGAATCCCGTCTTCGCGACGACGCTTATGACCGATCGGGTATTCGACTACGACTTCGTCGAATGACGACCCATCGTTGAATTCGATCGTCAGTGCATTGGCGATCGAACGCTTCTCCGGATCGTGGTAATCCTTCGTGAACTGCGCGTCTTCGACACAAGCCATTCTGGCGCGCAGCACATCGATTCGCGCGTCCTGCGCGATCGAATCTTCATAGTCCGCGGCCGTCAGGCGGCCGTGGATCAGCGGCACGGCGATCATGTACTGAATGCAATGATCGCGGTCGGCCGGGTTATTCAGTGGGCCCTTCTTGTCGATGATGCGCAACGCGGCTTCATGCGTGCGAATCGTGATCCGGCTGATGTCTTCAATGCGTTTGCCGTGCGCCACCAGTTGCGCATGCAACGTCATCGCCGCTTCCACCGCGGTCTGCGCATGGAATTCTGCCGGAAAAGAAATCTTGAAGAGCACGTTTTCCATCACGTACGACGCGTACGGCCGTTGGAACCTGAACGCGTTGCCTTTGAACAGGACGTCGTAGAAGCCCCACGTCGGCGCCGTCAGCACCGACGGATAGCCCATCTCGCCGGTCCTCGCGATCAGCGCGAGGCGCACCGCGCGCGACGTCGCGTCGCCGGCGGCCCACGATTTGCGCGAGCCCGTATTCGGCGCATGTCGGTAAGTGCGCAGCGCCTGTCCATCGACCAGCGCCAGCGACACCGCATTGATCAGCTCGTCGCGCGAGAGGCCGAGCAGTTGCCCGACTACCGCCGTGGACGCCAGCTTGACCAGCAGGACATGATCGAGCCCGACCTTGTTGAAGGAGTTTTCGAGCGCGATACAGCCTTGAATTTCGTGCGCCTTGATCATCGCGATCAACACGTCTTTCATCGGCAGCGGCGGCTTGCCCGCTGCGATGGCGCTGCGCGACAGCCAGTCGGCCGTGGCCAGAATGCCGCCGAGGTTATCCGACGGATGACCCCATTCGGCGGCTAGCCAGGTGTCGTTGAAGTCCAGCCAGCGGATCATGGCGCCGATGTTGAAGGCGGCCTGAACCGGGTCCAGCTGGAACGACGTGCCCGGCACCTTTGCGCCGTTGGGGACGACCGTGCCCGGCACGATCGGTCCCATCAGCTTGGTGCAGGCCGGGTAGGTCAACGCCTCGAGTCCGCAGCCGAGCGTGTCGATCAGACAGTGACGCGCGGTTTCCAGCGCGAGCGCGCTGTCGATCGGATAGTCCAGAACGTAATCGACAATATCAACCAGGACCTGGTCCGGGTTGGGTCGCACGTTGGAAATCGGAGCGGACATCGGGGAGCGTTCCTGACGACGATATTTAGTTCGAGTTGTTGATCGCGTTCGATTGCGTCGGCGCCGGTGCGCCCTGGATCATGGCTGCCGTCTTGCATTCGTCGGCCAGACGCGAGCTGTCCTTATCCGAGAACAGCATGGCCTTCGTCGGGATCACGACCAGATCCATACCCGATGCGGCGTCGTGGAAACGGTCTGCGCCCGTGGTGGTCGCTTCGCGCGGCAGGTTGTAGTTCTTGTTCGCCCAGTGAACCGTGACGATCTGGTCACGCTTCATGTCGCCCTTCAGTTCGAAAGCCAGGCCTTCGTTGCACGACCACTTTTCCGCGCCGTCCGGTACCGGATCGACCTTCGCTTCCTTGGCCGGATTGACCTTGCGCTTGATCAGGCGTTTCGGTTGCGGGCGCTTTGCCACGGCCTTCGTGGCGGGCTTCGCGGTCGTGGTGGTCGTCGTTTGCGCGGCGGCGTCAGTCGCGACGGTCAGCATCGTCGTGGACAGTGCGCCAATCACGGCGGCGATCATCAGCTTTTTCATGGAGAAAACCTTTCTATCTAATTTCATTCAGTTGAACAGTGCGCGGGCTGCCGGTCCAGGCGACCGCGTCGGTGGAACTGCACGCGCCTTAAAAACGCACAGCGGCCGCTATTTTCTCCTATTTAGCGGCAGGTACTTCAAATTCTCCGGACCGGTGTAATTCGCGCTCGGGCGGATGATCTTGTTATCGATCCGCTGCTCGATGATGTGCGCGCTCCAGCCGGCCGTACGGGCGATCACGAACAGCGGCGTGAACATCGCCGTCGGCACGCCCATCATGTGATACGACACCGCGCTGAACCAGTCGAGATTCGGGAACATCTTCTTCGCTTCCCACATGACCGATTCGAGCCGCTCGGCGATGCTGAACAGCTTGTTGTTGCCCGCTTCTTTCGAGAGCTTTTTCGCGATTTCCTTGATGACCTTGTTGCGCGGGTCCGAAATCGTGTACACCGGGTGGCCGAAACCGATCACCACTTCCTTGTTTTCCACGCGACGGCGGATGTCCGCTTCGGCTTCGTCCGGCGTCTGATAGCGCGACTGGATTTCGAACGCGACTTCGTTGGCGCCACCGTGTTTCGGGCCGCGCAGCGCGCCGATCGCGCCGGTGATCGCCGAATAGATGTCGGAACCCGTGCCCGCGATCACGCGGCCGGTAAAGGTCGACGCGTTGAATTCGTGCTCGGCGTACAGGTTCAGCGACACATGCATCGCGTCGACCCACGACTTCGACGGCTCCACGCCATGCAGCAGATGCAGGAAATGGCCGCCGATCGAATCGTCGTCGGTTTCCACTTCGATGCGCTTGCCGTTGTGCGAGTAGTGATACCAGTAGAGCAGCATCGAACCGAGCGAGGCCATCAGCTTATCGGCGATGTCGCGTGCGCCCGGCAGGCTGTGATCGTCCTTCTCCGGCAGCACGGTGCCGAGCACCGAGACGCCGGTGCGCATCACGTCCATCGGGTGGGCGGCGGCCGGAATCCATTCGAGCGCGGCTTTCACGTTCGCGGGCAGGCCGCGCATGCCTTTGAGTTTCGCTTTGTAAGCGGTCAGTTCGGCCTGGGTCGGCAGCTTTTCGTGGACCAGCAGATAGGCGATCTCTTCGAATTCGCACGCGCCGGCAATGTCGAGAATGTCGTAGCCGCGGTAATGCAGGTCGTTGCCGGTCTTGCCGACCGTGCACAGGGCGGTGTTGCCCGCCGTCACGCCCGACAGCGCAACGGATTTCTTCGGCTTGAAGCCGCTCTTGGGTTCGTCGCCGCTTTGTGCACCGGCGTTTTGCGTTGTCTCGCTCATCTCCCGCAATCTCCTTTGTGCCTGCTCGTTGCTTCAGGTTGAACCGCGTGTTCGACGTGTGCTGCGTGCTGCCTGATCTGATCTTGCGAGCCGCTTGCCCGGCGCCACATGCCAGCGTGGTTCCGCGACGCGAGGCCGACGGTATGACGTGGCGTCAAGCTCATGATGCGGCGTGCGCGTTAGCGCCCACTTCCGCGAAGAGCGGCGCGGCGTCTTGTGCGATCGCGCGGCCCGTGGCTCGCGCATGGCGCAGCACCGACCAGTAGTAGCGGTAGCTGGCGCGATCGTGCAGCGTGTCGTGATGGCGCGTCGGCCCCCACTGGGCGGACTGCGCGGCGAGCAGGATCTCGGTGGCCGTGGCGATTTCTTCGTCGCGCGGGGCGAACGCGGCGACGATCGCCTCGATCTGCGCCGGATGGATGCTCCACATGCGCGTGTAGCCGAATTCGTTGCGAGCGCGCGCGGCGTCGTTCGCCACCACGCTCATATCGCGCACTTCCGTACTGACGTTATGCGACGGCACCTTGCCGTAAGCGTGACACGCGGCCGATATCTCCAGCTTGGCGCGCCGCACCAGCGGATGATCGAACTGACCGGGCGAGCGCATCGCGGTATCGGGAATCGCGCCGTTGTGCGCGGACACGAAATCCATCAGGCCGAAGCTCAGGGCTTCGACGCCCGGCAGCGCGGCCAGATCGAACACGCGCGTGAGCGCGCCGTGCGTCTCGACCAGCAATTGCACCGGCACCGGTTGCGCGATGCCCAGCTCGCGGCGCATCGCCTCGATGTACGCGACCATTTCGGCGGCGTCGGCGACGTGACGGATCTTGGGCAGCGTGATGTAAGCAGGCGCTCGCTTCGCGGCCCGCAGAATGAGACGGACGTCGTCGCGCCAGTGCGCGTGATCGAAGTCGTGAATCCGCACGCCGACGCGGCCAAAGTGGTCATGCTCGCTGCCCAGCAGCGACGCGACCAGCTCCGCGTGTTCCGCTTCGCGACCCACCTGAGCGCCGTCTTCGCAATCGAGCGTGATGTCGAACACCGGCCCGAGTTGCTGCTGCAACGCGAGCGATTTCAGCATCAGCTTTTCGCTGCCGGCGTAGTGATCGCAGGCAGGCAGCACAGCGGGCGGCACTTCGCCGTCAAACAGCACTTCGGCGGGTGTGAGGGCGCGCATCTTCGGCGTCAGGAGCGTGGGAAATGTTGAGAGAAAGCTGATTCGGACGCGCTCTGCTCGCTGTACAGCTTGTCATGCCGTGAAGCAGCGGCGCAAAACGCGTTCGAATCAGGTGCGAACCGCCGTGTCGGCATCATCATTCGCACGTAAAAAACCGGAACCCGCCGCGGTGTTACTACGGAGGAGTTCCGGCTCATCTGCATGGGCGCTTAGCCGAGCAGGTGTTGAACGCCTTCGCGCTCTTCCAGCAGTTCGTTCAGCGTGCCGTCCATCTTCTCGCGCGAGAACGCGTCGATTTCCAGGCCTTCCACACGCTTGTATTCGCCGTTTTCGCACGTAACCGGCACACCGTAGACAATGTCTTCCGGAATGCCGTACGAACCGTCCGACGGGATACCCATGGTGACCCACTTGCCGTTCGTGCCGAGCACCCAGTCACGCACGTGGTCGATCGCAGCGTTAGCCGCCGACGCTGCCGACGACAGGCCGCGCGCTTCGATGATCGCCGCGCCGCGCTTGCCGACGGTCGGGATGAACGTGTTGCGGTTCCATTCTTCGTCGTTGATCAGCTTGGTCAGGTCTTGACCTTCTGCCGTTGCAACGCGGAAGTCCGGGTACATGGTCGGCGAGTGATTGCCCCACACGGCCAGCTTTTCGATCGACGCGACCGGCTTGCCCGACTTGGCGGCCAGTTGCGACAGCGCGCGGTTGTGGTCCAGGCGCAGCATGGCGGTGAAGTTCTTCTTCGGCAGATCCGGCGCCGACTTCATGGCGATGTAGGCGTTCGTGTTGGCCGGGTTGCCGACCACCAGCACCTTCACGTCGCGGCTCGCGACTTCGTTCAGCGCCTTGCCCTGAACCGTGAAGATTTCAGCGTTAGCCGACAGCAGGTCTTTACGCTCCATGCCTTTCGAACGCGGGCGGGCGCCGACCAGCAGGGCCACGTCTGCATCCTTGAATGCGACCTTCGGGTCGTCCGTGATCACGACGCCCGACAGCAGCGGGAATGCGCAATCATCCAGTTCCATCACGACGCCTTTGACGGCGCCTTGCGCTTGCGGCAGGTCGAGCAGTTGCAGGACAACCGGTTGGTCCTTGCCGAGCAGGTCGCCATTGGCGATGCGGAACAGCAGGGAGTAAGCGATTTGACCTGCGGCGCCGGTGACGGCAACGCGCTTTGCGGGCTTAGCCATTGAGAAATCTCCAGGACGATGCGTTAGACGCTAGGGAAAACGCCATTCTATATGTGCGTTCAGCGAAGCGTTGTGAAACACGGCGGAATTCACTGTTCGCGGACGACCTCGTAATCGTGACGAGGCCGGGTGGCGCGCTGCGACAAGACCGCCATGCCGGAAACCTGACTCTGTTACACCGAGCGGGGGAGCGGAATAATGAGGCGCCGAGTAGCCGCTGCACGGTGCGGGCTCCTGCAAACAGCGCGTTTCGGCAAGCGTCTGACCAACGAATGGCGGGCGGATCGAAACCTGAACTGCGAGGGAACAGCATGGTGCAGAGTGGCTGCCGGTGCGTCGCGGCGCTGCCTTCAGCAGCCTCCGAAAAACCCGCAAACCCTTGCTCGACAAGGAGTGTAGGAGTCGTCAGACACAAAGTCAACATTATCTTATGTCTTATATAAGACATATCTGTTGCGGGGAAAACCCTAGACGCGGCCTAGGCCTTTATGATGAAATGCGCGCATGAATTCGAACCCGGCGAACACAACGAATCCGAGCGGCCAGGCGGCCGCGGGCGAAGGTGTGCCCGCTGCCGTTCCCGCCACGTCGCCGACTTTCAGCCCCTTGTATCAGCAGATCAAGGGCTTGATTACGCAGAGCCTGGAAAGCGGCGAATGGAAGCCGGGCGAGATCATTCCTAGTGAAGTCGAATTGGCGGCCAGATACAAGGTCAGTCAGGGCACGGTGCGCAAGGCGATCGACGAACTTGCCGCGGACAACCTGCTGGTCCGTCGCCAGGGCAAAGGTACGTTTGTTGCAACGCACAACGAAGACCGCGCCCAGTTTCGCTTCCTCAGATTACTGGCCGATGACGGCGCGGAGCATCCGCACGTCAGCCGCCTGCTGGAGTGCCGGCGTTTGCGCGCTTCGGCGGACATCGCGCGGCAACTCGATCTCAAGCCCGCCGATCCGGTGGTGTTGATCAAACGTCTGCTGCAGTTCGACGGCGAAGTCACCGTGCTCGACGAAATCTGGCTGCCCGGTGCGGTGTTTCGCGGCCTCACGCTCGAACGGCTGTCGGAGTATAAAGGTCCCCTCTACGCGATGTTCGAGACGGAATTCGGCACGCGCATGATCCGCGCCACGGAGAAGATCCGTGCGGTGGCGGCGGAACCCGCCGTGGCCGATCTGCTGAATGTGCCCGCCGGTTTTCCGCTGCTATCGGTCGAGCGCGTGTCCTATACATATGGTGACCGGCCGGTTGAGGTACGCCGTGGTTGGTATGTCACAACCGGGTATTACTATCAGAACGATCTAAGCTGAACAGGCTGGAAAAAGGCGCGGCGTCCCACACCCGCGCCTGTTTGAAGGCGTCTTTATCGCGTGTGCTGTAACGGACCTGTCGTGGTTTTCGCTGCAGCGCGATATAAAAAGGCGCTAAAATTGCGGATTAGTGTGACTACATAGTAGGGGTCTAGCATGGCTGAAGCCGTAAAAAAACCGAGGCCGGAATTCCGGAACATCGGTATCGGGCAGATTTTGACGGCATACCGTCTCCCGCTAGCGGGGCGAGTGTCGATCTTGCACCGCTTGAGCGGTGGTCTGCTTTTTGTTTTTCTTC